>NZ_AXBB01000007.1 GCF_000473105.1 Phaeobacter inhibens DSM 16374
CCCGTCCCGGCAGGACAGGACGCCGGACAGGGCACCAACAACGCATTTTGGCCTGCAGATCGACGATCTCAGCGCAGATCAGCCAACGACTCGCTTGACATGATACCGAACGGTTTCATATAAAAGGATACCATAAGGTATCACGAAAGGGAGCACAGACCGCCATGGCTCACGCGCCACCGCACCCGTCGCCGACACAACCGGCCGTTCAGCCGCCAGAACAGATGGCCTTTCGCGCCCTCGCCGATCCGACCCGCCGCCAGATTCTGCGGCTTCTGGCACAGGACAGCCTAACCATCGCCGAGGTGGCCGAAAATTTTCAAATGACCCGTGCGGCGGTGAAAAAACATCTCACCATTCTGGACGAGGGGAATCTGATCTCGGTCCGCACCGAGGGGCGCGCCCGCCTCAATCGCCTCAATCCCGATGGGCTGCGACAGGTGTTCGACTGGTTCGGCTTCTTCGATGCCTTCTGGGACGACCGCCTTGCGACGCTCAAATCCGAAATCGAAAAGGACACCCAATGACCGATACGATCCTGCGCAAATCCATCTACCTTCGGGCTGCCCCGGCCCAGGTCTGGGCCTATCTGACCGAACCGGAGAAACTGGAGATCTGGTTTCACAAGCCCAAGACCCCCCTTGTCGAAGGCCCTTATGAAATGTTCGGCACCGAGAGCGGCAAAAGGCTGATGTGGGGTGAGGTGCATCTGGCCGAGCCTTACACCAGGCTTGAGTACAGTTTCACCATCGCCCCGATGGGCGATCAGACCAGCACCGTATCCTGGACCCTGACGGAGGTGCCCGGCGGCACCAACCTGTCGCTGACCCACACTGGCCTGCCGCAGGGGGTGGAAGCCTTCGATCTGTTGCTGGCATTGGACAAGGGATGGGACGAACATCTGGCCCGCATGCGGACCTCCGCCCACGAGGGCTGACCAGCGAAGAGACATATGGCGATCTGCTCCCGGCGCGCGGCTCGGCGCCGCCGTGGGTGGATCAGCCGATCACCGTGACACCGGGAATGTTGCGGATCAGCTCGACATCCTCGAAATAGCGATCCGTCATCGTATCGACAAAGCCCTGCGACCAGCCGGGCAGATCAATTTCTTCCTCTACCGCATCTTCGGAATGGAAATAGGACAGGAACAGCTCCCGCACCTGATCGCGCTGCGCCTCGCTCAGCTTCGGGCGCGCAGTAAGATACGCCTCCAGCCGCCGGGTCCCCTCCTCCGTCATCGCCTGCCGCAGGATATCTGTCTCACCGGCAAAGCGGTAGCCCGCCCCCTGCCCGGTGACCTGTCCCAGTACCTGCGGCCACACCACCGGGGTTTCTTCATTGCACCAGACGGTGATGCCACACTCCGGATTGGCATTCAGAATATCGCCGACCACCTCGGACCAGCGCAGGGCCATCAGGTCCGTATCCCCTGCAAAATCGTACCAGTCCTTCTGCGTCTGCGCGCCAAAGGCGGTGGGCACCAGCGTCGCCGGGTTGCACAAGCCGAGGAAAAACTCGCAGCGCGTCTGCGGAAACACCGATCGCAGTGCAGCGGTATTGGCCCCGGCATTCTTGTACAGGCGCCCCCCGTTCAGCATCCAGGCCGGCACGCCCAGAATGCTCGACATCGACAGCACCACCCGCGACGCATCCGCCTCGCGCAGCACCCCGTCAAGAAACGCACCGCAGTCTTCCTCGCTGACATCCGCTTTGGCAGCGCGCCCTTTCAGATCGGTCAGCTCCTTCATATAGGTGCCCGGACGCCGCACCAGCACACCCTCCTTCAGCAGCCGCCCCGCATCCTTGCGCAGGGACCAGACCAGCTGATCCTCATCCGTGAACGGCGCGCCGATATGCAGCGCAACGGTCAGCTCTTCCGACCCTTGCGCGGGCGCGGTCGAAAGGCTCTGCTGTTCTGTCATATCCAACTCCGCCCCGGGGCTGTTGCGTGATAGGTGGCACCGGCGCCGTCGTCCCAGCCGAAACTGCGACCGCTGAACCGGAAGACCCACCCCGCAGAATTGCCGCGGTGTTTGTCTTAGTTTTGTCCCAATTTTGTCCTTTCTGTAGCGAGCGCCCGAAAGGAGAGTCAATGCACCGGGGCGCAACCCACGTGTTCAGCGCAGCAGGATCGGCGATCTCCGGCCTATCACCGCCACCGCAGCAACAGGAAAGCCGGGCAGATACCCCGGCTGCTGCCCGTGATTTGGCGTGTGTTAGAGCCTATTTCCGGCCTCTGGGGTGCGGTGCGCCGCATCAGACAGCACCGCCGTCCGCAGCCTAGCCTGCCAACTGCTGCTCTGCGTCCCCATCCTGCTGCGCGACGGACTGCGGAAAGCTGACAGTGAACACCGTGCCACGTGGCTGTGCGGCCGAAACCTGCACCGTCCCGCCCCAGCTCTCCACCGTTTTCTTGATGAAGGCCAACCCCAGCCCGCTGCCCTCGGTCGAGGCAGACAGCCGGTGGAACGGGGCAAAAATCTGCTCGTAGTGCTCTTCGGGAATGCCCGGCCCGTCATCGCACACCGAAAGCATCACCGCGTCGTCTGTGCTCTGCGCGCTGAGAATAATGGTGCCGTGATCCCGGTCGTGGTGCTGCAGCGCATTCACGATCAGATTGCGCATGACCATGTCAAAGGCGATGGGATTGACCCGCAGCCGTGGCATGTCAGGCTCGATAATCACCTCAAAGCCTTCGCGCGGGCCGGCCAGATCCAGTACCTCCTGCAGGCGCGGTGACGGCTCGATCATCTCGGACCGGTGGCTTTCGCTCTGGGTCGTGGAATAGACCAGCAAATCCTGCACCAGCTGCATCATACGATGGGACAGCCGTTCCATCTGTGACCAGTTGTCCTCAATTTCCGGCGGCAGCGAAATCCCCGCCGCCTCCATGTCTTCAGCCATGAATTCAATCAGATTGAGCAGGCTGAACAGCGGCGCCTTCAGATCATGGGCCGTAATGGAGGAGAAGGTGCGCAGATCCTCATTCGCCGCCTCAAGTGAGACCGCCTGCTGCGCGATGGTGTCCTGCTGTTTCTGCAACTGGCTCACATCCACCCGCAGTGATGCGAAATGCCGCGCGCCCAGTTTGACATCACGGGCCTGAAATACCCGGCCATCCTGCGTCCGCACGGTCCGCACCTCTGCCCGGCCACGCCGCATATCCTCGATAAACAGATCGACCTTTTCTAAGATTTCCACATCGCTGAGGTCATTCTGTATGGTGCCATCAACATAAGATTGCACGATCATCTGCCGCATGGTCGCGCCCTTTTTCAGGGCGGGCACCATGCTGGGAAAGATCAGCTCAAACCCGTGGTTCCAGTGTATCGCTTTGAGATTGTCGTCATAAATCACGATTGCAGCGGCCACCTCATCCAGTGCGCCGATCAGCAGCTGGTCACTGGCCCGGTCCCGCGACAGCTCGGCCGAGCGTTTTCGATAATGAAAGAACCAGTAGCCCAGCACCAGGATCGCCGCCAGCATCACCGCCGAAATCAGCAGCCCCCACCGCACCAGCACATTGTCCCAAAGCGTACGCGAGCGACCAAACCAGGTCTGTTCCACTTCGGCCAGATATTCCGACGAAATGCTGCTGTAGATCGCCGCATTCAGCACGGTGCGCAGCGGCTCATTTTCGGCTGCCACCACAAACCCGTAAGGGCTGGTCACCAGGGGCGGATCCAGCGCCACAATCTGGTCTTCAACTTCGGCCATCCGCAGGCGCCGCAGAAAACCGTTATGCGCCGACACCACGGCGTCAATCTCACCGGTCAGCAGGGGCAGGATCAGATCATCGGTGGTGTCAAATTCCACCAGTCTTGTAAAGGGGATCAGCCGCGCACCGGAGACCGCAAAACTGCCGCGCACCACGCCAACCGTGGTGCCGGTGAGATCGCCGAGATTTGCAACCGAGCCATGGCCCCGCACAAAAGCGCGCAGTTCAAAGGCGCCCAGCTTCTCCGTCGCAAGCCCCGCCGCCAGCCGTTCCGGGGTCAGCGCCAGCAGCGAGGTCACATCCGCTGCACCGCTGCGCAGCTCCTCCAGCATGCCGGCCGGGTTCTGGGTGGGCTGAAACAGCACCTCATACCCCGCCGCATCGGCAATCCGGCGCATGATATCAATGGACACCCCCTGCGGCTCTCCCGCACCGTCAGTGAAGGAATAGGGGTGAAACTCCTCATAGGTCATCCGGATGGGCTCCGCCATCGCCACGGTCGCAGCCGCCGAACCTGTCACGAATAGGATCACAAGCAAAATTTGCCTGATCATGAGAGAGTAGAGAGCCTGCAAGTGTGGTCCAGTCATCCGTGCCGCGAGTGACCCCCATCTGGCCAAGAAATGCTAAACCGATCGTTAAAGTTCGGCGGTAGATATAACTTTAAACATTAATCAGCACAAAAAGTGATCCAGGCAGGGAACCATTGCAAGACTTGGGGCGCGAAGCTGATGCTCCGCGCCCCTGAAGGTGATCAGCGGGCCGCAGGGTGCCGCTGATTATCTCTCGCAATCGGATTACTGCTCATAGTCGGGCAGCTGTTCCAGTTCTTCCTTGCTCATCGACACATAGGCGCGCAGGTCGTCGCCCTCATCGGCGCGCAGAATGTCCATCTTGCTCAGCTCCAGCTCGACCGGTTTTTCACCCAGCCCCAGGAAGCCGCCGATATCGGCCACAATCGACTTCACCTTGCCATCGTCAGTCAGATTGATCTGCGACACTTCGCCGATCCATTCATCCTTGCTGTCATAGAGCGGCGCGCCGGTCAGCTCCTCGCTGGTCAGATCAGTGGCCACGACATTGGCAAACCCGTC
Source organism: Phaeobacter inhibens DSM 16374 (assembly GCF_000473105.1). Taxonomy (NCBI): domain Bacteria; kingdom Pseudomonadati; phylum Pseudomonadota; class Alphaproteobacteria; order Rhodobacterales; family Roseobacteraceae; genus Phaeobacter; species Phaeobacter inhibens. The sequence goes on from NZ_AXBB01000007.1 coordinate 4,813, forward strand.
ACGGGCAAAGACGTCTTTGACGGTCTCTTCGGTGTTCTCAGCCAATGCGTCGGCGTCATCCTTGATTTCGCCAGCGGCCGCAGTTGCGTCCTGCTTCATGTCGTCGGTGGCAGCATCCGCCTGGCGGGTCCAGTCATAGGTCGGCGCCTCTTTCAGCACATCAGCCGAAGCTTCCATGACCAGGAAGAAGTCGCTCAGATCTTCGGCGGTGGAGCTGTCGGCGACAAATTTCACCGATTTCATATCCACGGCAACCTGATTTTCGCCCATACCGAGGAAGCCGCCGATATCAACCAGAACGGAGTCCACGGTGCCGTCACGGTTCAGCACCACATCGTTGATCTCGCCGATATCGTCCCATTCCTTCTGCACGCCAGCATATTCAGTTGCATCTTGGCCGCCCTCGGCACGGTAGACGCGCATACCAATGAATTCGGAGGCATGGATCGCCATCGGGTCCGCCTCGGCGCGGAACATATCGCCATGACCGTCAGCCAGAACGGCCGTTGCAGGAGACAGGGCGATTGCGGTGGAGAGAAGCAGATTTTTCATTGTTTTCATCCTCTTGTGCTGTCAGCGATATCGTTGCTGTTACTGGTGGGATAACTCGACCAGCGTAATATTAGTTCCCAGTGACACTGATTTTTTCGACCGGTGGCGGGACAGCTGTTGCGCCTGCTGCGGATCAACCAATGATCAGAACACCGCCACTCTGCCGGATTGCGCTGCTTGCTTGGCGATGGATATGCGGGCGGTTTCCGCCCCCCGTGCGGCTCTGATCGACACAGGGGGCGTAGTGAGCGTGAGGGGCGGGCCTGATATGCTTATACGTGTGTATCTGCGTCTGCGAACCGCGACGTAAGCCATCCGCCGCTGTTAGCTCAGCCGCGCCTCGATCAGCGCAAGCAGCGCCTCCACCTGATCGGGGTCTAGGCTGCGGCCCTTCAGATCAATCCGCACTGCTGTTGGGGCGACTTCTGCCGACAGATCGCCACCGGAGGCCAGTCGCCGCGCCGCCAGTCGGGTGACCTGACGCGGGCGACCGCCACGCGGTTTGATTTCAGCCGCTGGACCCGCATCTGCCAGCACGGTCTCCAGCAACCGCCACTCGGCCCGCTCATCCACCGGATCCGCCCCGGCCAGCGCCGTGCGCAAGGCCCCCTGCCCGCCCGAGCGCAGCGCCGCCGCCAGTTTCAGCCCGGCCTTCTCCGACAGCGCATTGGGATAGCGCAGCAGATCGCCCAGCCCCTCATGCACGGCGGCAAAGCTGCGCACCTTGGAGCGTTTCGCCTTGGAAGCCGCGCCGAACAGCGCATCCACCGCCGCCTCGACCGAGGCAAACACCCCCTGCCCCGCCACCAGCACCGCAATGCGTCCGCGTTCATAGGGCGTCAGATTGGCGCGCAGCTCGTTTTCCTCGATCATCGCCACATAGGCGCCCGCGCTGTCCGCGCCCCGCCGCAGAAACGCCGGGATCTCGACAAAGCCGTCTTCGCTCCGGTTCAGCCGCGCATAGGCTTCCAGGCGGCGAAAGCCCGACACCAGACCGTAGCCATCCTCCAGCGCAATCACCTCAACCGGGCTGCGCAGACCATGGGCGCGGATGGAGCTGATCAACTCGTCCAGCTCTTCCTCATCGATCTGCATCCGGTCGCGGCGCAGATAGTCGCGGTCAATCTCTGCCAGCGGGATGCGCAACACGGTTTCACCGGCATCCTCTGCCGCGCGCCAGCGTTCGGCGTCCGCCTTGTCACGCGCCATCTCAACCCTGTCCGCCACCGCCGCCATGCCATGCAACTGCGCCGCCTCGGCCGAGACTTTGGCGATCGGCGGCGCACTGGCGGGAACGCCACCGGGCGACGGGTCAAAGGGGTTGATGCCGGGTTTCGTCGCGAAACCCTCCTCAATGGCTTCGATCTCGGATGCGTCGGGGGCGCTCAGCCGTCTGCGTTTTGCCATGTTACTCCGCCTCTTCCATCTGGGTGTCACGCCACCAGCTGCCGATGAGCAGCTCTTTGAACTCCGCATAGGTCCGATCAAAGGTTTCGCGACCGCGTACATAGGTATCGCGGTTGAAGTCGCGATAGTCTGCTTCGTAGATCCCATTCACCTGTTCTCCCGCCTGCCCAACAAGGGCGGTGACATCCTGACGGTAGGCGTTCATGAAATCTCCGAAATAGGCCTGGATCACATTCGCCATGTCCGTCTGCTGACTGGCGTCAAAGCGCGTGATCAGCGCCCTTACTACATCCCATTCAAATTTAATTTCCGGCAAACCCGCCGCGCGCTGCGCCATATTCTCGCCCTCCTCGATGGAGGCGAAGGTGGAATAAAGCATGTCGAAAAACCGCCCCGTCGAGTCAAACTCCAGAAACGACGCCCCCAGCGGCACCAGCAGGATATCTGCTGCCGCCAGCGCATTGATGGTCAGATAGCCAAGCGCCGGGGGCGTGTCGAGAAAGACGATATCGTAGTCGTCCAGAATACCCTCCTGCTCAAGGAAATTGCTCAGCGCATCCCACAGCGGCCAGCTGCGCAGCCCCATGCGCCAGACTGGGATCTGGAACTCTGCCCAATACAGGTTCAGCTGCGCGCCGATCAGATCAATGTTCGACCAATGAGTTTTCTGGATGACGTTTCGCGACGAAACCCGCAGCGCCTCGTTCAATGTCTCATCCAGCGGCAGTTCCGGCTCTCCGGCGGCGGCGCGCACGGCGTTCTCCGCGACCACGGATTTGGCATAATCCTTGGCGATCAGGGGAAAGACGGTGGACCATTCGTCCTCTACCGTGCCGCCAAGGATGGAGGTCATCGACCCCTGGCTGTCTAGATCAATGACCAGCACCTTGTAGCCATCCAGCGCGGCTGACATCGCCAGATGCGCCGCCGTCGAGGTCTTGCCAACGCCGCCTTTGAAATTGGCAACCGCCGTCACCTTCGCCGGCACGCCCTTGGGGCGGTAGGGCAGGTATTCCTTGGTTGAGATCCCTTCGGAGGCGAAATGCTGTCGCAGCGCCAACACTTCCTCCAGCGTGAACCATTTGGAGCCGCCTTCACCCTCGCCTTGGGGCAGGTCGGGATGGTTCTTCAACACGCGGCGCAGGTGCTGCGGTGCCACAGGGATCAGGTACCGGGTGATCTCCCAGGTCGAGAATTTGCGCAGCCGCTTTTCGCCGTTTGGCGCATAGCCGCGCCGGGCCAGATCTTCGCGGCCCTTGCTGCACATGGCAGCCGCCTTGGCAAAGCGGGTGGTCTGGATCGGATCCGGCAGCTTGGCCGCGGCCTGCTCCGGGTCCAGATTGAAATACGGGGGCAAGGTGGGAGAGGTCATGAAGGTGCTCGATCTCTGTGCATAATTTATGCTGGGTCTGGGCGCGTGTTTTCTATTTTCGCTTATATGCCAGAGAATAGGGAACATCTTCTGCGCTGCATAGGTGGGATGGACCCCAAGCGCGAATTTTTCCAGGTGCCTTATCAGCACAGAGGGAGGTTTCGTCGCGAAACGTTCCTGTTTCCCCTCCAAAACTCAAAAATAGATCACAGCTAAACGTTTATATTTTTTAGAATCTTTAGAATCTTTGCTGTGGATTAGCTTCCTGAATACAGTCACTTACTCCAGTTTGGGGACCCGATTCCGGGTTCATTGGCACCCAGATACGGGATAACAGGGACCCGCCAACGGGATAACAGGGCCCTGAAAGCGGGGCAAAAGGCGCCGATTCTCGGGATGGCGCTTCCCGACCATCCGGTCTGCCTGGGCCTGCAATCCACTCAGATCTGACCCCATGATAGACCGCTACAGGAGCGCAATACAGAGCCTGTAGCGCCATTTTTGACACTGATTGAGCAAAATACGTGGTGCGCACTGGGCGCGCGCTCAGCGGCTCTGCGGCGCAACACCCGGCGGGATTATGCGATGCTTGGGACTGCGCTGCGATTCGCAAGCGGGACGCCTGATCCATCCGGCGTCCCGTGAACGGGTACCTTTTAGCCGGCGCCCGCCGCGCGTGCCAGTTCCGATGCAGACTGGGGTGGCTTTGTAAAAGGAACCCGTGCGCGGTTGTCGCTTGGGTTCCTTTTGTGGCAGGATATGGCGCAAAAGAGAGCGATGATGACAGGCAGTGATTCCATGGCAGAGCCCGGCTTTGACGAAGAGCGGCTGACCGGCGCGTTGACCCGCGAAACGGTGAAGAAGAATGTCGCCGCGATCCATATCAGCGGCAAGCTGACGCTGCTGCAGCGCAAGCTGTCGAATGTGCTGCTGCTCAATGCCTATGACACGCTGACCTCGGCGCGCAGCCATACGATTGACGCGCGCACTCTGGCGATGATGGTCGGGTATAACTCCAACGATATAGATAGCCTGCGCGCCAGCCTCCGGGCGCTGGCGGAGACCGTCGCGGAATGGGATATGCTGGATGAGCAGGGCCATCAGGAATGGGGCGTTTCCTCGCTGCTCAGTTTTGCCAAGCTGAAGAACGGCGTCTGCGAATATGCCTATTCGCCAGAGCTGGCCAAGAAACTGCATGACCCCAAGATTTTTGCCCTGATCAACGTCAAGATTCAGCGCAACTTCAGTTCCGGTCACGGGCTGGCGCTCTATGAGAATTGTTACCGGTTTGTGCGCACTGGCTCCACCGGCTGGTGGGGGTTGGATATCTTTCGCAAGCTGATGGGGGTTGATGGCTCCGCCTATTACGAGAGTTTCAAACATCTCAACGCCAAGATCATCAAACCGGCGGTGGCCGAGGTCAATAAATCCTCCGACATCATCATCGAACCGCAGACCCGCAAGAAAGGCCGCGCGGTCAGCGAAATCCGCTTTCTGATCCGTGAAAATCCGCAGATGGCGATGTTCCAGATCGACGACAGTGACGGTCTGCGCCAGCAACCGGTCTATAAGGCGCTGCGCGGGCAGGGGGTCTCAGACCGTCTGGCGCGGCAGTGGATCACCGAACACGGGCCGGATTACGTTCAGCAGAAACTGGATTACGTGGCCGGGCAGGGGGCGGTGAAATCACCGCTTGGCTATCTGCGCGCGGCGATTGACGGTGATTACAGCCTGTCGCCGGATGGACCAGTCGCGCCGCCGATTTCAGCTGAGGAAGAGGCCCGCATTCGTGAGGCGCAGGCGCGCCGCGAGGCCGACGCCGCAGCCGAGGCCGCGGCCTTTGACGCGCGCGCCGCCGCGCGTCGCGACCGTGCCCGGCATCTGGATATCGTCGAAACTCTGGTTTCGCGGCGAAACCCGACCCAGCGCGACGCCGACAAACGGCTGTTCCTGTCGGGGCTGGACAGCGATCTGGACCGCGAGCATTTCCGCCAGCACGGCTGGCGTTCGGCGCTGAATGCCGGGGCGATCATCGCCTTCTGGCAGGAGCTGGAGCCGGAGGCTTTTGACAGCTAGGGCTGTCGTCCCGGTCGCATTGACCTGCGCGACCCACGCCTTAGGTCGAGCAGGGCGGCAGCGGGATCCGACCAGCTGCCGCAACCGGGAACAAGGGCCGCAGCACGATGACCTCTTCACCAGATGAGACCAAGCTGGATCACATAGGGCCGGATGAAATACGGCCAGTGTCCGGGCAACCCATAGCGGCGGACGCACGCGCGGTTGCCGTGCCCAGTGGGCGTGTCTCGCGGTTGGCGCGGATGGGTGGGTTGGCCGCGCAGGTTGCGGGCAGCGCCGTGGTTGGCGGGGTGCAGGCGCTGTCGCAGGGGCACCGCCCACAGCTGCGCGATCTGCTGCTGACACCCGCCAACGCCCGCCGCCTGACGGCCGAACTGGCGCGGATGCGCGGCGCGGCGATGAAGCTGGGTCAGCTGATGTCGATGGAGAGCGGCGCGCTGCTGCCGCAGGAGCTGTCGCAGATCCTGTCCCGGCTGCGGGCGGAGGCGGATTTCATGCCGCCAAAACAGCTGCGTCAGGTGCTGGATGCGGCCTGGGGCGAGGGCTGGCGGCGCCAGTTCTCACGGTTCGATGTGCGCCCGATGGCGGCGGCCTCGATCGGGCAGGTCCACCGCGCGCAGCTGCGCGATGGTCGCGATCTGGCGATCAAGGTGCAATATCCCGGTGTTGCGCGCAGCATTGACAGCGATGTCGCCAATCTGGGCAGCCTGCTGCGGGCCTCGCGGCTGTTGCCCAGGGGGTTTGACATCGCCCCCTATCTGGAGGAAGCGCGGCGGCAGCTGCATGAGGAAGTCGACTATGCGCGGGAGGGGCGCTGTCTGGCAGAATTTGCCGCGCAGCTGGAGGATCAGCCGCGGTTTCTGGTGCCGGAGTTCCATCCCGACTGGTCCACGGGCGCGGTTCTGGCCATGTCCTATGCCAGGGGGCGCCCGGTTGAAGATGCGCAGACGGCCCCGCAGGAGGTGCGCGACCGGGTGATGCGGGATCTGATGGCGCTGATGCTGCAGGAGCTGTTTGAGTTTGGCCTGATGCAGAGTGATCCGAATTTTGCCAACTACCTGTTTGATCGGGAGAGCGCGGCCATCGTTCTTCTGGATTTCGGCGCAACGCGCCAGCTCGCGCCGCAGGTGGTGGCGCAGTATCGCGCGCTGCTGCGCGCGGGGATGAGCGGCGATGCGGCGGCGCTGACCGCAGCCGCCGCAGATCTGGGGCTGGTTGCGCCGGATGGGATGGCGGATGCGGGGACGATGCGCGCCGACCACCAGCGGCGCGTGTTGGTGATGATCACGCAGGTGTTTGACGTGCTGCGCACGTCTGAGAGCTACGATTTCGCCGATCCCAGTCTGCTGCAACAGATGCAGGCGGAAGGCCTGGCTCTGGCGGAAGAGGGCATGGTGCCCCCTGCGGTGCCGATGGATGTGCTGTTCATCCAGCGCAAGCTGGCGGGCATGGTGCTGCTGGCTGGCCGACTTGGCGCGCGGGTGCCGGTGCGGGCGCTGCTGTCCCCCTATCTGGAGGACACCTGACAGCGCCGGTTAGGCCAGCACCCGGATATAGCCTGCAAGCCCGGTTTTCTGATGTTCGATCACATGGCAATGAAACGCCCAGTCCCCCGGATTATCGGCGACCAGTGCCACCTCGATGATCTCGTCCCGCAGCAGCAGCGCGGTGTCGGTCCAGTTCGACGGCAGCCTGCGCTTGTTGGAGCGCAGCGGGCGGAACACCAGACCATGCAGGTGGATCGGATGGGCGTTGGGGCTTTCATTGCGCAGCCGCAGGATCACGCTTTCGCCGCGGTTCAGCACCGCCAGCGGGCCGGCGCCGGGGGTATCCGGGTCGGCGGCATCGCCGGGCCAGGGTTTGCGGTTGATCGACCAGAACGTATAGCCCAGCGAGCCGCAATAGCCGTTTTGCGGCGCGCCGCCTTCGGGCGTCCAGCCAAACACCAGATCCTCCACCCGCGCATTGGCGAGATCGGGTTCCGGCACGTTATTGGCGGGCAGGGGTGGCAGCTCGGCCAGCTCCCGCCCAAGGTTGGGACCGATGGCGCGGATCCGGGCCAGACGGCGGGGGCCGCCGGGAAAGGCGGTCATCACGTCAACATAAGCGCCTTCGATACGGGGCATCTGCACCGCGATATCCAGACGTTGGCCGGGTGACAGTAGGGCAGGGGCCTTATCGGTAGGCCAGTCGATGGCCTCGCGCAGCGGGTGGCCATCAGCGGCGATCACCTGACCGGGGACGCCTGTCACATAGGGTTTGTAAATCCGCGCGGTATCGGTGGCCGCCAGTCGTAGTCGCACCAACCCGCCGGTGGGCGCCTCATAGATCGGATCGCTGTCCCAATTGGCGGTTATGATGGTGCCAAAGGTGCCGGAGCGTGCGGCCCCGCGCGCGGTCCAGAGCTTGAGCCATTCGCCACTGGGGCGCAGTCGGAAATCCCGCAGGTTCAGGGCAATATCGGCGTCAAATCCGGGGTCTTCCGCCTCTTCCACCACCAGCACGCCGGTCAGCCCCATGGCCATCTGGTTCATCGTCATGCAGTGCGGGTGATACCAATAGGTGCCCGCGTCCATCGGGGTGAAGTGGTAGTCGAAACTCTCCCCCTCGCCGATGGGGAACTGGGTCAGATAGGGCACCCCGTCCATGGCATTGTCGAGCCGGATGCCGTGCCAGTGCATCGCCGTGTAATCGGGCAGGGTATTGGTGACCCGCGCGGCAAAGGGCTGGCCTTGTTTTAGGCGAATAACCGGCGGCGGCCCGTCAGGGCGGGTCGAGATCAGGTCATCAGTGGGCTGATCGGCGATGGCGTAGCGGGCACGCTGGATGTGGAGTGGCAGGGGCGTCGCAGAAGATTGGGCGCTGGTCTTCGCCTTGGCCGGGGTGGTGAGCTGCGCGCCCGCCAGCCCGAACGATGCCAGTGCTCCGGCGCTGCCCCCGAGTTGCAGCGCGCGGCGTCGGTTGAGGCGGATGGGGCAGGTGTGCGAGGTCATGAGATCACCGGTGTCTGGTCAGCTGTTGGCGGGGCAGGGGAGTGGCTGCCGTGGCTGTTGCGCAGCAGGCTAGCGGCTTTGCCCGGTGGGGGTAAGATCCGGCGCGCAGTCTGCGACGGAATACCCCGGTTTCTAAGGGGCCACGAGCGATCCGCGGGCCGTGCGCAGAACCGCCCCGATTTTGCGGAAGAGATCGGCGCGCACGCTGGTGGGCCGCCAGGCCAGGGTGACGCGCCGGGGGCAGGCATCGGCCAAGGGCGTCATCACCACATCCTGACCCGCTGCCACCCCGGCATCAATCGCCAGATCAGGCAAGAGCGTGATCCCCAACCCCTCGCTCACCATGGAAATCAGGGTGGAGAGCGAGGTGGCGGCAAAGCTTTCGTCCTGCTGGATATCCCGCTCGGGAAAGGCGCTGAGCGCGTGGCGGTGCAGGCAGTGGCCCTGCTCCAGCAGCATGAGCTGTCGCCCGTCCAGATCCGCGCCGCGCAGGCCCACATCGGGCTGGCTGGGACGCGGAGAGAGCGGGCTGACCGCAGGCGGGGCGGCCAGATGATAGCCATCGTCAAACAGATGCAGCGTGTCCAGCCCGGCAGGCGCATAGGGTTCGGCATAGATCACCAGATCCAACCGCCCGCTGTGGACGCCCTCCAGCAGCTGGCCGGTCATTTCCTCGCGCAGGTAGAGTTGCAGATCGGGAAAGCTGGATTTCAACGCAGGCATGGCGCGCGGGATCAGAAAGGGGCCGATGGTCGGGATTGCGCCCATCCTCAGAGTGCCGCCCTCGGGGCTGGCCTGTGCGGCGGCCAGTTCCTCAATCTCTCGGCTGTCCTGCAACAGCTTGCGCGCGCGTTCCGCGATTTCAGCCCCCACCGGGGTCAGGATGACCGAGCGTTTGGTGCGCTCTGCCAGGGTGACGCCCAGCCGGTCTTCCAGCTCTTTTAATCCGACGCTGAGGGTGGGCTGGCTGACATAGCATCTCTCTGCCGCGCGGGAAAAATTCAGCTCATCCGCGACGGCCACAAGGAAGCGCAGCTGCCGGAGGGTGAGGCTGGTGTTATAGGGTGCGTCTATCATGTTGCAGTTTTTAATCCGGTTTTACGAGGGCAGGCAAGCGGTGCCGATCAGGTTCTCACCCCGACTCAGATGGCATGTGCTAGGGTGGACGACAGCAGGGGACGGGGATTTGGTAATAGCTATTTTCTATATAAGAAATCCTGATTTATCATTTCTGATAATCACACCCCCCTGTTAGCCTTTGCCCGAGAGATCCGGTCCCAGCGTTCTGCCAGGGGGATACAACCGGCTCATCATGATCCAAGATCCAGGAGAGACAACATGCAGCAAGGTGACGGACACACAGGCGGAAAATGCCCGGTTCTGCACGGAAGCAACACAAACACCAGCGCGGGTGTGGCGGATTGGTGGCCCAATGCGCTGAACCTCGACATTCTGCACCAGCACGACCGGATGACCGATCCGATGGCGGAGGGGTTTGACTATCGCGAGGCAGTAAAATCGCTGGATGTTGAGGCACTTAAGGCTGATCTGACCGCGCTGATGACCGACAGCCAAAGCTGGTGGCCCGCCGATTGGGGCAGCTATGCGGGTCTGATGGTGCGGATGGCCTGGCATTCGGCCGGCACCTATCGCGCGGCGGATGGCCGGGGTGGGGCGACCACCGGAAACCAGCGTTTTGCACCGCTGAATTCCTGGCCGGATAACGTCAATCTGGACAAGGCGCGCCGTCTGCTGTGGCCGATCAAACAGAAATACGGCAACAGCCTGTCCTGGGCCGATCTGATCGCACTGGCGGGCAATATTGCTTATGAGTCCGTTGGCTTGCCAACCTATGGCTTCTCCTTTGGCCGCGAGGATATCTGGTCGCCGGAGAAGGACGTCTACTGGGGCGCGGAAAAGGAATGGCTGGCTGCCGGGCGCTATGAGGATGGCGCGGATCGTGACTCGCTTTCCAACCCGCTGGCGGCCGTACAGATGGGTCTGATCTATGTGAATCCCGAAGGTGTCGGCGGGGAACCGGATCCGCTGCGCACGGCGCAGGATGTGCGGATCACCTTTGAGCGCATGGCGATGAACGACGAGGAAACCGTGGCGCTGACCGCAGGGGGCCACACCATCGGCAAAGCCCACGGCAATGGCCGCGCCGATGCGATCGGGGCTGATCCCGAAGGTGGCGGACTGGCCGAACAGGGTCTGGGCTGGAGCAACAGCAACGGCACCGGCCATGGGCGTGACACCATGTCCAGCGGCATTGAAGGCGCCTGGACCACCAACCCGACCAAATGGGACAACGGCTATTTCTACCTGCTGTTCACCTATGACTGGGAGTTGAAGAAAAGCCCGGCAGGCGCCTGGCAGTGGGAGCCGGTCAATATCAAGGAAGAGGACAAGCCGGTGGATGTGGAGGATCCCTCGATCCGTCACAACCCGATCATGACCGATGCGGATATGGCGATGATCAAGGACCCGGAATATCGTAAGATCTCCGAACGGTTCTACAAGGATCCGGCCTATTTTGCGGATGTGTTCGCCCGCGCCTGGTTCAAGCTGCTGCACCGCGATATGGGGCCGCGCAATCGCTACATCGGCCCGGAATCGCCGCAGGAGGATCTGATCTGGCAGGACAATATCCCTGCAGGCAGCACCAGCTATGACGTGGCCGCGACCAAGCAGCTGCTGCGCAACTGCGGTCTGTCGCAGGCCGATATGATCGCCACCGCCTGGGACAGCGCGCGGACCTTCCGTGGATCTGACCTGCGCGGCGGGGCCAATGGCGCCCGCATCCGTCTGGCACCGCAAAAGGATTGGGTTGGCAATGAACCGGAGCGTCTGGCGACGGTGCTGAGCAGCTATGAGGTGATCGCCGAACAGACCGGTGCAAGCCTGGCCGATGTGATCGTGCTGGGGGGGGCTGTCGCTATTGAGGCCGCCGCCGAGGCTGCCGGTTTCGCCGCCGAGGTGCCCTTTGCGCCCGGTCGCGGCGATGCCAGTGCCGAGCAGACCGATGTTGCCTCTTTTGCGGTGCTGGAACCGGTGCATGATGCCTTCCGCAACTGGTTGCAGGGTGATTTCGCCGCCTCAGCGGTGGAGATGATGCTGGACCGGGCCCATTTGATGGGGCTGACGGCGCAGGAGATGACCGTGTTGCTAGGCGGATTGCGGGTGCTGGGCGTCAACCATGGCGGCAGCAAGCACGGGGTTTTCACCAACCGCGAAGGCGCGCTGAGCACCGATTTCTTCGTCAACCTGCTGGACATGGGCAATGTCTGGCGCGCGGCGGGCGATGAGGTCTATGAGGTGGCCGACCGGCAGAGCGGTGATGTCAAATGGACCGCCACCAATGTAGATCTGGTATTCGGCTCCAACTCCATCCTGCGCGCCTATGCCGAGGTCTATGCCCAGGACGACAACCGCGAGAAATTCGTCGAAGATTTCATCGCCGCCTGGACCAAGGTGATGACCGCCGACCGCTTCGATCTGCACTGATCGCCGCAGACACAACGCAACCCCGTCCGGCAGTTGATGCCGGGCGGGGTTTTTATTCCGGAATAAAAAGCACGGGCGCCGAGAATAAACTGAGACCCTGACGCGTAACCCTTAGGTGAGCGGCCCGGCATGGGCAGCCCGGTCAAACCTGAGGAGTAGCTTGAGATGAAATTATTTGCTGTTGTTGCCGCCGGACTTATCCTGACGGCCTGTGATGATGCCTATGCGGCTGGCCATTCCGCTGAGCCGCTGCTCGCGGAAAACGGGATGTCGCTCTATACGTTCGACAAGGACAAGAAGAATACATCCGTCTGTTATGACACCTGTGCGGTGAAATGGCCGCCTTATCTGGTGGGGCAGAGCACTGGTGCAAAGGATGGTCTGACAAAGATCAAGCGCAAAGATGGCGCGATGCAATGGGCCAAGGATGGCGCGCCGCTATATTTCTGGCAGGGCGACAAGGCGCCGGGTGATACCAGCGGTGACGGTGTCGGGGGTGTCTGGCATCTGGCCCACTGAGGCCATGATGACAACGGGTGCGGCGAAACCTGTCGTCGTGCCCGCGGCAGTCCTTTATGTTTGACAGGACGTCACGCCGTAATGTGATTTCCTCGTTTCTGTTCGATAGCCAGGCCCAGATGTCCCCTGACGAATTCAAATCCGAAATGATTGGCCTGCTGCCCCGGCTGCGGCGCTTTGCGCTGAGCCTGACACGCTCGGGTGCGGATGCGGATGACCTGCTGCAGGAAGCCTGTGCACTGGCCTTGCAGAAATGGCAGCAGTACGATCCTGCGCAACCGTTGGATCGCTGGATGTTTCGGGTGTTGCGCAATCTTTGGATCAGCGAGATCCGCAAGCGTCGGGTGCGACAGGGGGCCGGTGTGGTTCCGGTGGAAGAGGCCAGGGAACTGGCCGTTTCGGGGGTGTCCGGTGCAGATGTTGCGGAGACAACCCTGACAGCGCGACAGGTGCAGAGCCGTATCGCCGATCTAGACCCGGCGCTGGCGCAGCCTCTGCTGCTGGTCTGTGCCGAAGGCTACAGTTACCGAGAGGTGTCGGAGCTGCTGGATGTGCCCATCGGAACGGTGATGAGCCGGATCCACCGTGCCCGCAAACTGTTGATTTCCAGCCTGTCTCCTCAAGAGGTCGCCGAGCTATGATGGATCTATCGGAAAAACTCAGCGCCTATCTGGACGGGGAGCTGTCGGCGGATGCCGCGGCAGAGATTGAGGCGCTGTTGGCGCAGGACGCGGCTACGCAGGCTGAATTTGATGCGTTGCTGGAGGCGGATGCGCTGGCGCAAAGCGGATTTGACGCGGTTTTGCGCGATCCGGTGCCCTTGTCACTGGCGCAGTCCATCCGCGCCGCGCCCATGCCCATGCCTAGGCCTCAGGAGCCTGTGCCCGGTACAGGGGCGGATGATACGGAGGGGCCCTTGGCGCCGGGCTGGCGATACGCTTTGCCGCTGCGGTCCGGTCTTGCGGCTGGATTGGCTGTTTTTGTCCTTGGCGGGATCGGGGGCTACTGGTTGAAGGACGTCGCCGCACCTGCTGTGATGACACCCACGCAGTCAGCTTCGGCGGGTTGGCTGTCGGATATTGCCGATTACCATGCGATCTACGCCAGAGAGACGCGCCATCTGGTGGAGGTGCCTGCTACTGAGGCGGATCATCTGCGGAGCTGGCTGACCAAGACGGTTGAGGTCACCTTTGCCATACCGGACCTGTCGGCGTTCGGGCTGACATTTGAGGGCGGGCGCCTGCTGGTGGCCAATGGTGCGCCAGTGGGTCAGCTGATGTACCGGGGGGCTGATGGCACGGTGATTGCCCTGTGCCTTCAGGATGGTGCGATGCCTCAGGAGGATGGGTTTGCCGCCCGGACCCTGCGCGGGTTTGATTTCATCAGCTGGAACGGCGAGGGCGGTAAGTTTGTTCTGATTGGTCCCGAAGGTCAGCCCGGTCTGGCGGACATCGCCAGGGCGGCGGCGCAGGGGGTTGCGATCTGATGATGCGCATCCGCGTGCCGTCTCTCTGTACACATGTCACGTCTGAGACGTCGGATCGGCGCCGTTATCGCGGTCCAATAGCGGTGTCAGTACCGGGGCAGGGGCCTCAATCAGGTCACTGAGACGATATGCCATCAGCACCTCTGTAAACGCCTGCGCTGCCTCGCACAGGACGCCTTTCAGACGGCAGTTTCCGACCAGAAGGCAGCTGCTGCAGTCGACGATTTCCATCGGTTCATTCATCGCATGGACAATGTCTCCGACGCGAATCTCTGACGGCTCCCGACCGATCTGTACCCCGCCGGAGCGGCCGCGAATGCTATGGACATAGCCGTGACGGACCAGCTCGCTGATGATCTTCATGACCGAGCTGGCAGGCAGCTGGTGCATGCGGCTCAATGTCTCAATTTCAAACTGCTGATCGGGCCGTGTAGCCAATAAAATAAGGAGCCTGAGGGCATAGTCTGTTTTCAGATTGAGCTTCATTTTCGGCTCCGGATGGCGGGGTCTGCAGGGGTTTAATATTCATTCTGGTTGAATGTTTGTATAGCGCAAATATACATTCACTTGAGATGAATGTTTTAAAGCCGCCCGGACGTCCCGGATTTGGCAAATGCAGAGAAGGATTAGACCTATGGCACAGCCCCTGTCAGAGCAGAGCAAGGCGATTGTGACCGCAACCGTTCCCGCGCTGGAGGCCCACGGCGGCGCCATCGTGGCGGAGATGTATACCCGCCTGTTGGCGGATGAGGATATCAAGGCGCTGTTTAACCAGTCGCACCAGCAGGGCGACTCCAGCCAGCACGCGGCGCTGGCCAATGCGATCCTCGGCTATGCCCGCAATATCGATAATCTGGGCGCGCTGCGGAGCGTGGTGGAGCGGATCGTCAACAAACATGTCAGTCTGCAGATCAAGCCTGAACACTACACCCATGTGGCCACCGCACTGCTGGGCGCAATCGAGGCGGTGCTGGGGCAGGCCGCAAGCCGCGAGGTGCTGGATGCATGGGGCGAGGCCTATTGGTTCCTGGCAAACCTGCTGATCGAGGCAGAGCGCAAGATGTATGACGACATCGCAAATGCCGAAGGCGGTTGGAAGGGCTGGCGTGATTTTGTCATCGTCGGCATCATAGGCGAAAGCGCCTCGGTCAAATCCTTCGTGTTGCGCCCAGTGGATGGCGGGCCGGTTCTGCGGCATCAGCCGGGACAGTATCTGGCCTTTGATTTCGACCACCCGGACACCGGCAAGGCGCGGCGCAACTACTCGATCTCCTGTGCGCCCAATGGCGAATACTACCGGATCTCCGTTAAGCGAGAGCCAGGCGGTGTGATCAGTGGCTGGCTGCATGAGGTGGCGACCGAGGGCACTGTGCTACGGGTTGCCGCCCCGGCGGGGGATTTTGTGCTGAAGGACCGGCCAGAGGGCGAAGTGGTGCTGCTGTCTGCCGGGGTCGGGCTGACGCCGATGGTTGCCATGCTGGAAACACTGGCGGCCAATGATCGCAGCGCCACCTACCTTCATGCGGCGGTTGATGGTGACAATCTGGCTATGGAGGGTCTCAGCAAATCCTTGGCCAAGCGGAGTGTGATCTTCCTGGAAACCCCGAGCGACGCGGACCGTGCGGCGGCACGCTATGATGTCGAGGGGCGGATTACCCCGGACTGGCTGGCCGCGAACACCAATACGGCGCTGTCCGATTACTACATCTGCGGTCCCAAAGGGTTCATGGCGATGGCCATCGCAGGTCTGCGGGCGGCGAATGTCGATATGGATCGGATCCATTTCGAGTTCTTCGGCCCGGCCGAGGATCTGGGCGTCGCCTGAAGCGCAGATGGCCGTGGCGGGGAACCGCTGCGGCCATCTTGTCGTGCAGACCTTATGCGCAGGAACAGACAGCCGCGCGGCGGCTGGTTGGCCGCGTCAGTCCAGTCGCAGCCGGAGGGTGGCGTAGATCAGCAACAGCAGGCAGCAGCCTGCGGCGATCAGGAATGGCATCCGCAGGGCAAGATCGCGGCCCAGATCGGTTTCCATCAAGGCCACCACTGTGCCACCGGCCAACGCGCCCAGAGGCATCGATCCCCAGCCAAAGCAGCGGTAGATACTGTTGACCCGGCCCAGGAGCTCGGAGGGGATGCGGCGCTGCCGCCAGGACACAGTGATCACATTCCAGACCATGGCCGCCGTCATCACGCCAAACATCGCCAGCGCCATGACAACACCGCTGCTGCTGATCCCGATCAGCGCATAGCCGACCGCCCAGCCTGCAATCGACAGATAAAGACAGGGCTGCACCCCGATCAGACGACTGAGGCGCGGTGCAATCAGGCTGCCGGTTACGGCCCCCAGAGCGGCAACCGACAGGACAAACCCGTATTCGGTCGCGCTGAGGCCGAGGACCTCCTGCGCGAAGAGCACCTGAACGGTGATGGTTGCAGTGGCGAGGAAGTTGGCGATGCCGAGCACGATCGCCAGACGCAACAGCAGGGTATCGCTGCGCATGAAGCGGATGCCCTGCATCAGCGCCTTGCGAAACCCTTGCTGTACCGGGGCGCGGGGCGACAGGCTGATCAGCCAGACAAAGCCCGCGGCCAGAACCAGCGCCACCACATCAAGCCCAAAGGGAATGGCAATGCCGGCCGCAATCAGCAGGCCTGCCAGAGGCGGGCCGATGAACTGGCCGGTCAGCTGCTCGGCCGTCCACATCTGGCCATTCGCCGCCTCAAGATCGGTGGTGGCGACGATATCGGGGAGGATGGTCTGGGCGGCATTGTCGCGGATCACCTCCGCCGCCCCCAGCACAAAGGCCAGCCCGGCCAGCGCCCAGATTGCCCCCGGCACCGGTTCGCTGAGCGCTAGCATCAGGATCGCCAGAACGATCACCGCGCGCAACAGATCGGCGCGGGCGATCAGCTTGCGCCGGTCTGTCATATCCGCGATTACCCCGGCCGGCAGCGCAAAGAACAACCACGGCAGCCGCCCGGCAGCGGCCACAGCGGCAATGGCCACCGGATCGCGGGTCATCAGCGTGGCCAGCCAGGGCAGCGCCAACAGGATGAAACCATCCCCCAGATTGGTCAGCGCCCCGGCGGTGAACAACAGGCGATAATTGCGATTTCTGAGCAGAAGAGGGGCGGCCATCGGTGCCTCCGGTTATGCGGCTGATCTGATGCTAGCGCCTGCGTGTTGGGCTGTCACGGGGCGTCGGCCTAGGGTCAAGATTCACAGCCGGTAGATGGCTCATGCCGCGAGAACGAGTGTTGATAGGAGTACCTAGGGCGCCTGTTGTCGCGTGTCGCGATGTGGCTCCAGACCTTGGTCTGGTTGCAGCATCGCTACTTTTTATGTTCTGATATGACGAGGTATAGCAAGTAGATAGGTCCACCAAGGAGCATGCTGTGTACACCTAATTCTAGACCTACAAGCATCTCCTCCTCTGGTATCCAGTATTTTACGATAACAAAAATAGGGTATAATCCAAGAAACGGCTTAAATTTTTTGTTGTTCAATATCAAAGAACTATTCAATTTAGAACGTGATGGAGGGTGGTATTAACACCATTCGGAAATGTCACAGGGTTTGCAAAGCAGAAGTGTCACCACAAGGCGCGACGGTAGCAAGGCACCATGACCAAGATGTAAGCCGATACGCTCCTAAGGTGCGAGACCGTCTGGCGCAGCGGACGAGCGCCCGCCCTGTTCCGACGCTGCACCAGTTGATTGATGGCTGCCAGGCTCGCTGGGAGAAGAGGTAATCCGCGTTCACGCGCAGGATCACTACGTGGAAATCGTGACAACCGCCGGGTGGGATCTGGTGATGCTGAAATTTTCTGATTGCGTTGAAAAACTCAAACCGCTGGAGGGGGTCCAATGCCATCGTTCCCGCTGGGTACGTCTCAAACACTGCCGTTGGATTTCGTCCTGCGGCAGTGCTTATGTCTGTGAGATGAGCAACGGCGACGCGGTACCCGTCAGCCGTCGGAGATATGCGCTGGTGCGTGAGTGGCTCAACCGCGCAAGCCGCCCCACCTGACGGTCATTCCTTGTTGAGGTTGGTCGGCGGTCAAAGCATGTGTGATGTGCTGTCGCTGTATTCTTAACATAATCCACATTACAGTATAATGTTGCAGGCCGGTGGCCCCACTCCCGTCATGCGGGGTGGGCGACCAGTTTCAGTTCCAGAAATTCCTCGATGCCATAGGTGCCGCCTTCGCGGCCGATGCCGGATTTCTTGGTGCCGCCGAAGGGGCTGCCGGGGGCGAGGTCGGCGCCGTTGACGAAGACCATGCCGCAGTCCAGCTGCCGGATCACTGCGGACTGGATGGCGGGGTCATTGGAATAGACGTAGCCGGCCAGCCCGAACTCACTGTCATTGGCCATCGCGATGGCGTCGTCGAGATCTTCGAAGGGTTGCAGCACGATCACCGGGCCAAAGATCTCCTGCCGCACAACCTCGGCTTTGCGCGCGACATCCGCCAGGATCGTCGGTTTGACGAAATAGCCGGTTTCCATGCCGTCGGGGCGCCCCGCGCCACCGCAAAGCACCGTGGCCCCGGCAGCCATCGCCCCGTGCAACAGGGTCTGGATGTGGTCGAACTGTCGGCCATTGGCCACCGGCCCGAGGTGATCGCCGGACTGGGCGGGATCCCCCAGAGCCCAGAGTGCGGCGGCACGCTGCGCGGCCTCTTTGGCGGCGGGGTAGGCGCTGGCTTCAATCAGGATGCGGGTTGGTGCATTGCAGTTCTGCCCGGAGTTGGGAAAGGTCTTGGCAAGGATTTTCTCCATGGCCTGATCCAGATCGGCATCCTCGAACACCAGACAGGGGGATTTACCGCCCATCTCCAGCGCGCAGCGGGCACCACGGCGGACCGCGCTGGCGCCGATCTCCAGCCCCGCGCGGGTCGAACCGGTGAAGGACATCACCGCCACATCGGGATGATCGGTGAGCTGCGCCCCGACCGAGGCCCCATCGCCGTTGATCAGGTTGAAGGCACCGGGCGGCAGGCCAGCGGCGTCCAGAATTTCGGCAAAGATCCGGGCGTTGAGCGGCGTATGCTCGCTGGGTTTCAGGACGACAGGACAGCCGGCCGCGAGGGCTGCAAAGACCTTGAGGCTGATCTGGTGGATCGGCCAGTTCCAGGGGGTGATCAGCCCGGCGACGCCGGTGGGCTGTCGGATCAGGTGATCGCCGTTTGGCAGTGTTTCGGCAAAGTCAAACCCGCGCAGGGCATCAAGGGTGGCATCCAGCTGGATCAGGAAGGTTTCGGCCTGCGCGTTGCGGGACAGATCAATCGGCGCCCCCATCTCCAGCGAAATCGCCTGCGCGAGGTCTTTCCGGCGGCTGTCAAAACCGGCTCTGATCCGCTCCAACAGGACGACTCGGTTGTCTTTGCTGCCAAGTGCTTCCGCCAGATGGGCGCGTTTGGCCGCCGCCACAGCGGCCTCCACATCCGCAGGACCGGCGTGATGCAGCATGGCCACTGGCGTCTCGGTGGCAGGGTTGATGACGGGGCTGCACTGGGTGCCGGTTACTGGTGTCCAGCGGCCATCTATATAGCTGTGGGTCAGATCGGAGGGGGAATATGTCATGGGAAAAGCCTCGGGTTGGATCGAATGGGGTGATGACATGGCGCCGGGCGCGCACAGGTGCGGGATCCAAAGGGGGTGTCCCCCTTGGATGGCGTTCTTTCTGGTTGGCCGGAACGGATGAGCCGTGGCGGCTATCGGGGGATCCAGGCCCCCCCTTCGGCAGAGGAGGTCTGTGCGGCAGAGATGAACCACATCCCGTCCAGCCCCGCCTGAAGACCGGGCAGCATCGGATTGTCGGTGCCGGTCTCGATCACCTCGGCGATATCGGTGTAAAGCGTTGCGAAGCCTTCCAGATATCCCTCCGGATGACCGGGCGGAACGCGGGTCCAGTCCGGGCCAACACCAGCGCCGCCGCGGGTCAGGATCTGTTTGGGTTCCCCAAAACGGGTGAAGCGCATCTGATTGGGGTCCTGATGCTCCCACTCCAGACCGCCCTTGTCGCCATAGATGCGCAGGCGCAGGCTGTTTTCGCAGCCGACCGCAATCTGGCTGGCCCAGAGCATCCCGCGCGCGCCCTCGGCATAGCGCAGCAGGATATGGGCGTTGTCATCAACCTGACGTCCGGGCCCGAAACTGTGCAGCTCAGCCGAGAGCGCCTCTGGCGCCAGACCGCTGACAAAACAGGCGATGTTAAAGGCATGGGTGCCGATATCGCCAATCGCCCCGGCGCCGGATTGTGCGGGATCGGTGCGCCAGGCGGCCTGTTTGTGGCCCTCCTGTTCAATCACGTTGGTCAGCCAGTCCTGCGCATATTCCGCCTGCACCAGCCGGATCCGGCCCAGATCGCCGCGCGCAACCATGGCACGGGCCTGCCGTAGCAGCGGATAGCCGGTGTAATTATGGGTCAGAAAGAACCGCGCGCTGCTGCTGCGCGCCGCCTCTTTGATCGCCTCGGCCTCCGCCACGCTGGCGGCAAGGGGCTTGTCGCAGATCACATGGATGCCCGCGTTGAGAAAGGCGATGCTGGGACCTGCGTGCAAATGGTTGGGGGTCACGATGGCCACCGCATCGATGCCATCCTCACGGGCGGCCTCGGCCTCGGCCATCTCCTCAAAACTGGCATAGCTGCGATCCGGGTCAATCCCCAGCTCGGCGGCGCTGGCGGAGGCGCGCGCGGGATCAGAGGACAGTGCCCCGGCAACCAGCTGAAACCGGTCATCCATCCGCGCGGCGATCCGGTGCACCGCTCCGATGAAGGCGCCCTGTCCGCCCCCGACCATGCCCAATTTGAGGCGTGTCTTGCGATCTGTCGTCATAGTCCCAGCATCTCCCGGATTGTATTGTTGTCCCGTTCGCCCCCGGCAAAATCGTCAAAGGCCTTGTCGGTGACCTCGATCAGGTGGCGTTTGATGAATGGCGCGCCCTCGGCGGCGCCCTGTGCGGGCGATTTGAGGCAGCATTCCCATTCCAGCACCGCCCAGCTGTCATAGCCATATTGGGTCAGCTTGGAAAAAATCGCTGAAAAATCAACCTGCCCGTCGCCCAGAGACCGGAACCGGCCGGCACGGTTGGTCCAGTTCTGATAGCCTGAGTAGACCCCCTGCCGCCCGTCGGGATTGAACTCCGCGTCCTTCACATGAAAGGCATTGATCCGATCATGGTAGAGGTCGATGAAGGCGAGGTAATCCAGCTGCTGCAGCAGGAAATGGCTGGGATCATAGTTGATCATCGCCGCCGCATGGCCGCCGCAGGCCTCCACAAACATCTCAAACGTCGCCCCGTCAAAGACATCCTCGCCGGGGTGGAGTTCAAATCCGATATCCTGCCCGCAGTCAGCATAATGATTGAGGATCGGCGTCCAGCGCCGGCCCAGCTCGGCGAAGGTTTCCTCAATCAGCCCGTCCGGGCGCTGCGGCCAGGGGTAGAGATAGGGAAAGGCGAGCGAGCCGGTAAAGCTGACCGTATGCGACAGGCCAAGCCGCTGGCTGGCGAGGGCGGCCTTGTGCATCTGATCCACCGCCCAGGCTTGCCGCTTGGCAGGGTTGCCGCGACACTGCTCCGGCGCAAAGGCATCCAGCGCGAGATCATAGGCCGGGTTCACCGCGACCAGCTGCCCCTGAAGATGGGTCGACAGTTCGGTGATCTCAACGCCCGCATCGGCGCAGATGCCCTTTACCTCGTCGCAGTAGGTCTGGCTTTCGGCGGCGCGCTCCAGATCAAAGAGACGGCTGTCGAATGTCGGGATCTGAACCCCCCGATAGCCAAGGCCAGCGGCCCATTTGGTGATCGTGTCCAGTGAATTGAACGGCGCCTCATCCCCGGCGAATTGCGCCAGGAACAGCGCCGGGCCTTTGATCTGCGTCTTCACGTCTGCTCTCCCTCAGACCTGGGTCATTCCCAGGTGACAAATTCGGTTGGTACTTCCAGAAACTGCTGCGGCGGCAGGTCCGGCGACTTGATCGCCTGGAGTGCCGCCTTGGCGAGGAAGACGCCGGTGGCTTCGATATCTTCCTGAACGACAATGATTTCGGGGCGCACGAATTTCAGCATATGCAGCCCCTCCTTCGCGACGACGTCGAATTCCTGCCCGACGGTGCAGCCGCAGCTTTCCATGCCGGCAACCACCGACATGGTGGCGTTGGTGGAGGCGCAGAGGAAGCCGTCGATTGTCGGATCCTCGCGGTGTTTCTCGGCTGCCCAGTTGCGCAGATCCTTATATAGGCCGTTGCTCTGGACCTGACGGGCCACATGCAGCTGGATCCCCAGCGCCTTGGCGGCGTGGCGCGCGCCGTTCACCATGTCATTGGCATAGTTCTGGGCCAGAGGCGGCGCCAGCAGTACGATATTCTTGCGGCCCCGCGCTGCCAGTTCGGCGAGGGACAATTCGGAAAAGGCGAAATTGTCGAAGTCGTAATATGGGTGCTGATCGGCCCATTTGGTGCGCCCATGGGTGGCAAAGGGGAAATTCCGCTCAATCAGATATTCCGCGCGCTTATCCTCTGGTTCGACCTGATTGAAAATCACGCAATCTGCGGTCTGGTTCTCGACGATGTAGCGCACCGCGCGCAGCGGGTCGTCGTCTGGAAACACCGGCGAGACATTGAGGTGATAATGGGTTTCGCGCAGCGCCAGCCCCAGCGAGGTCAGCAACCGCGCCGTCTGGGTCATCATTTCGCGTTCTGCGGACATCACCAGACTGATGACATTGGTGCGCCCGGTGCGCAGCCGCACGCCAGCGCGGTTTGGCACATAGCCGAGCGCATCGGCGATTTCGCGTACCTTCTTCTTGGTCGCCTCGCTGATATCGGGCGCATCGGAAAGCGCCCGCGAGACCGTGGGCACAGCCATGCCGCTGGCCTTGGCGATGGTTTTGAGCGTCGGCTTCTTGCCATCGCGGGGCAGACCGTCACTCGGGGGATTTGATTTGGGCATCGGTGCCTCGCCTTCCTCACATCGGGGTTTGGGACCTCTATCAGATCCACGACCCCACGTCCTGATCTCCGTGTTGCAGAAAACATCTTGCGAGGTCAATCTAAATCGTTATAAGTCGATCTATAACGATTTAGTCAGGGAGGATAAATCGTGAAATTAACATCCATACTGATGACGACAGCACTCAGTGTTAGCGCCACCATTGCCCAGTCTGCCGATCTGGAGGTCACCCATTGGTGGACCTCGGGCGGCGAGGCTGCGGCGGTCACGAAATTTGCCGATGCGGTCAATGGCCAGACCACGCATAACTGGGTTGATGGCGCCATCGCCGGATCAGGCACCACTGCGCGTCCGATCATCATCAGCCGTATTCTGGGCGGTGATCCAATGGCCGCGACGCAGCTCACCCATGGTCGCCAGGCCGAGGAGCTGATCGAGGCGGGGCTGATGACCGATCTCACCGAGCTGGCGGAGCAGGAAGGCTGGCGCGATATCGTCAACCCGCCGTCGCTGCTGGACAGCTGCACCTACGAGGGGCGCATCTACTGCGTGCCGGTCAATATCCATTCCACGCAGTGGCTCTGGCTCAGCCATGAGGCCTTTGACAAGGCAGGGATGAGCGTGCCGCAGGATTGGTATGAATTTGTCGCCGCCGCGCCAAAGCTGGCCGAGGCCGGTATCGTGCCCTTGGCGATGGGGCAGCAGGGCTGGCAGCAGCGGATCGCCTTTGGTGCGCTGACCGTCGGGCTGGTTGATCAGGACAGCTGGCGCAAAGTGTCGCTGGAGCGGGATGCCGGGGTTGCCGCAGGGCCGCAATATGCCAAGGTCTTCGACGCGGTGGTCGACGCCCGCGAACTGGCACGCAACAGCAATGTGCAGGACTGGAATCTGGCCACCAATATGGTCATCACCGGCAAGGCCGGTGGGCAGATCATGGGCGATTGGGCGCAGGGGGAATTCACCCTCGCTGAACAGGTGGCCGGACAGGATTACACCTGCCTGCCCGGTATGGGGCTGAACCAGATCATCGACACCAGCGGTGATGCCTTCTACTTCCCGGCGATTGATGATGCCGAGGTCAGACAGGCGCAGATGGATATGGCGTCGGTGCTGATCTCCAAGGAGGTTCAGGTCGCTTTCAACCTGACCAAGGGCTCCTTGCCGGTGCGCGGGGATGTCGATCTTTCGGCAGCCAATGACTGCATGAAAAAGGGTCTCGCGATCCTTGCGGATGGCAATGTGCTGCCCAGCATGGATCAGGCGTTTTCAACCGATACCCAGGCGCAGATTCAGGATCTGATGGCGGAATTCTGGGCCTCCGATATGGCGGCGGCGGATGCGCAGGCGCGCTATGCCGAGATTATCGCGGACGCTGACTGAGCCGCACGTCAACCGGGGCGCGCTGCGATCTGTGCCCCGGTTGACGTCTGCCCCTGATCGGTACGCTGATCCAGAACGAGACATATCATGACACCAGCCCCTCCAACCGGCCGCAGCGGGCACAGCCCCGCGGCCCGGCCCCGCCCGCCCCGCGCCTTGCGCAATCTCAACGCAAAAATCGCCTCCGTGCCGATGATCCTCACCGCGCTGGTGGTGTTCATGGGGGGCACCGCCTGGACGGTTGCGCATTCCTTCACCAAATCGCGGCTGCTGCCGAAGTGGAAATTCGTCGGCTTTGATCAATATGAGCGACTCTGGTCCAGCAATCGCTGGCTGATCTCAGTCGAGAACCTGCTGATCTATGGCCTCTGCTCGCTGATGCTGACGATGGCGATCGGCTTCACACTGGCGGCGCTTCTGGATCGCAAAATCCGCTTTGAGGGCGCGTTTCGCACCATCTTTCTCTATCCGTTTGCGCTGTCTTTTGTGGTGACTGGTCTGGCCTGGCAATGGATCCTGAACCCGGATTTCGGCATTCAGAATGTGGTGCGCAGCTGGGGTTGGGAGAGCTTTGCCTTTGACCCGCTGAACAACCCTGAAACGGTCATTTTCGGCGTGCTGATCGCCGGGCTGTGGCAGGGTAGCGGTTTTGTCATGGTGATCATGTTGGCCGGGCTGCGCGGCATTGATGAGGACATCTGGAAAGCCGCCCGCGTCGATGGCATCGGCGTCACCAAAACCTATGTCCGCGTGATTATCCCGATGATGCGTCCGGTATTTGTCACCGCGCTGGTGATCATCGCCAGCGGCATTATCAAGCTTTACGATCTGGTGGTGGCCCAGACCAATGGTGGCCCCGGCATCTCATCCGAGGTGCCTGCAAAATATGTGATCAACTACATGTTTGAGGCCCAGAACCTGGGCCAGGGTTTTGCCGCCTCCACCATGATGCTGCTGTCGGTGATCATCATCCTTGTGCCCTGGGCCTATCTGGAATTCGGAGGAAAGAAACGTGGTTGATTTGACCCCACAGACCCCGAAAGGTAGCCCGGTTCGTATTTTGGAGGGCCCGCGCGGCGCCAAGCCAAAGACGAGAGTTTCGCGGCGAAATGTCATGCTTTACGGAACGCTGCTGCTGATCGCGCTCTACTATCTGCTGCCGCTCTATGTGATGGTCGTTACCTCGCTCAAGGGGATGCCGGAAATCCGGTTGGGCAATATCTTCTCCCCGCCGGTCGAGATCACATTTCAGCCCTGGATCAAGGCCTGGTCAGAGGCCTGCACCGGCATCAACTGCGATGGGCTGAGCCGGGGGTTTGGCAATTCGATCAAGATCCTGGTGCCGTCGGTGGCTCTCTCCATCGCCATTGCCAGCGTCAACGGTTACGCCCTCGCGAACTGGCGGTTCAAAGGATCGGAGACGTTTTTCACCATTCTGATCATTGGCGCCTTCATCCCCTATCAGACCATGCTCTACCCGATTGTGATCATCCTGCGCGAGCTGAAGCTGATGGGATCGCTATGGGGGCTGGTGCTGGTGCATTCGATCTTTGGCATGCCAATCCTGACGCTGCTGTTCCGCAACTATTTTTCCTCCCTGCCGGAGGAGCTGTTCAAGGCGGCGCGGGTGGATGGCGCCGGGTTCTGGGGCATCTATCTGCGCGTCATGGTGCCAATGTCGATCCCGATCTTCGTCGTGGCCATGATCCTGCAAGTCACCGGAATCTGGAATGATTTCCTGTTTGGCGTGATCTACACCAAGCCCGAAACCTATCCGATGACGGTGCAGCTCAACAATATCGTCAACTCCGTCCAGGGCGTGAAGGAATATAACGTCAACATGGCCGCAACCCTGCTGACCGGGTTGGTGCCGCTGGTGATCTACCTCGTCTCTGGCAAACTGTTTGTGCGCGGCATCGCTGCTGGCGCCGTGAAAGGCTGATCTCTCATGACACTTATGACCCACTCCGTTGAGATCCGCGACCTCGACCTCCATTTCGGCGAGTTGCAGGTTCTGCATCAGCTGAATCTTGATATCGAGCAGGGTGAATTCCTTGTGCTCCTCGGCTCATCCGGCTGCGGCAAGTCCACCTTGCTGAACTGTATTGCGGGCCTGCTGGATATCAGCGACGGGCAGATTTTTATTCAGGGCCAGAATGTCACCTGGGCGGAACCGTCGGAGCGCGGCATCGGCATGGTGTTCCAATCCTACGCGCTTTATCCGCAGATGACGGTTGAGGGGAACCTCTCCTTTGGTCTGAAAAACGCCCGCCTGCCCAAGGCGGAGATCGCCAAACGCGTGGCCCGCGCCGCCGAGGTCTTGCAGATTGAGCCGCTGTTGAAACGTAAGCCCGCTGCGCTGTCGGGCGGGCAACGCCAGCGCGTCGCCATCGGGCGGGCGCTGGTGCGCGATGTGGATGTGTTCCTGTTCGATGAGCCGCTGTCCAATCTGGATGCCAAG
This sequence comes from Phaeobacter inhibens DSM 16374, assembly GCF_000473105.1. Taxonomy (NCBI): domain Bacteria; kingdom Pseudomonadati; phylum Pseudomonadota; class Alphaproteobacteria; order Rhodobacterales; family Roseobacteraceae; genus Phaeobacter; species Phaeobacter inhibens. The sequence continues at coordinate 31,524 of NZ_AXBB01000007.1, forward strand.
CTGCGCGCCGATCTGCGGGTGGAGCTGAAACGGCTGCATCAGCAGCTGGCCAATACCATGATCTACGTGACCCATGATCAGGTCGAGGCGATGACGCTGGCCGATCGCATCGCCATTATGAAGGGCGGGCGGATCATGCAGTTGAGCAGCCCGGATGAAATCTACAACCGGCCCCAGAACCTCTATGTAGCTGGTTTCATTGGCAGTCCGGCAATGAACCTGATCGAGGGGGTGCTGATCGATGGCGTATTCCATGCCGGATCTCTGGCCCTGCCCATGCAGCGATACGACTACCGGAACGGGCCGCACCATGGTGCCGCCGTGATTGGCATCCGTCCGGAACATATCCTGACCGGAGAGCAGATCACCCGCGCCGATGCCACTGCCGAGGTCTTGGTGGATCTGGTCGAGGGGCTGGGGTCCGATACGCTGGTCTATGCCACCCATGGCGCGCAGAATTTGCGCCTGCGCATGGATGGGGCCAGCCGGGTTTCGGCAGGCGACCGGCTGCGCATCGGCTTTGACACGGCCCGTGCCTCTCTCTTTGACCCCAACACCGAAGCGCGCCTGTGACGGCGCCAGAAGGATCCATCATGACCGCAATTTCCTATCAACTCTATGGCTCGCGCAATTGGCCGCTGGCTGACACGCTCTCCATGCTGGCGGAGGCTGGCTATAAACATGTTGAGGGCTACGGCGCGCTGTTTGCGCAGGCGCCCTCCCTTGCGGAGGATCTGCGCGCAGCTGGGCTGAGCATGCCGACGCTGCACTACGGGCTGGACGATCTGGAACGGGATCCACAGGCGGCCATTGATCTTGGTCGCGCAGTCGGCGCCGAGGCGATTTTTGCGCCGATGCTGCAGACCCCGGATCGGCCTGTGGACCCTGCCGGCTGGCAGGCGTTTGCCGCCCGACTGGTGGCCGCCGGGCGGCCTTTGCAGGAGGCGGGATTTGTCTTTGGCTGGCACAACCATGATTTTGAGCTGATCGATCTGGGCGACGGGGTGATGCCGCTGGATATCATTGCCGGGGCTGCGCCCGAGTTGAAACTGGAGCTGGATCTGGGCTGGACGGCCCGCGCGGGTCACGACCCGGTCGCTATGGTGGAGCGTTTCGCAGGTCAGATCCACGCCGCCCATATCAAGGACGTCGCTCCGGTCGGCGCCTGCACGGATGAGGACGGCTGGGCCGATGTGGGTCACGGCATGGTCACATGGGCCCCGGTTCACGCCGCCCTGCAACAGGCCGGTGTGCGCCGTTACGTGATCGAACATGACAACCCCAGTGATCATCGCCGGTGCGCCCGTCGGTCGCTGGCGACGGTACAGGCGTTCTGAGAGGATATCATGACAGAGCTGGGCATTGGCATCATCGGATGCGGAAATATCTCCCTCACCTATCTGAAAATGATCCCCCTTTTCAGCGGGATGAAGCTTTGCGCGGTGGCCGATATCAACCCCAAAGCGGCACAGGCGCGGGCGGCGGAACACGGGCTGCGTGCCGAAACCGTTGAGGGTCTTTTGGCGGCTGAGGATGTCGCGGTGGTGGTCAATCTCACTATTCCGGAGGCGCATTATCCGCTGACCCGCCGTATTCTGGAGGCAGGCAAACACGCCTATTCGGAAAAGCCACTGGCGCTGACGCTGGACCAGGCCATTGCCCTGCGGGATCTGGCCGGGCAGCGCGGCCTGCGTGTGGGATCCGCGCCCGATACATTTCTGGGCGGCGCCCATCAACTGGCCCGCGCCATGATTGATGAGGGTCGGGTCGGCCAGGTGATCGGCGGCACCTGCCATGTCATGTCACGCGGGATGGAGCATTGGCATCCGAACCCTGATTTCTTTTTTCAGCCGGGGGGCGGGCCGGTTCTGGACCTCGGGCCCTATTATATCGCCAATCTCATTCAGCTGCTGGGGCCGGTCAGATCGGTGGCGGCGATGACGGCGGCCAGTTTTCCCACCCGCACCATCGGCAATGGGCTGCGCCACGGTGAAGAGATCCCGGTTGACACGCCCACCAATATCCATGCGCTGCTGGAATTCGACACCGGCGCGATCATCACCCTGGGGGCCAGCTGGGATGTCTGGACCAGCAGCCACCCTAATATGGAACTCTACGGGACCAAGGGCACCCTGCGGCTGCCCGACCCCAATTATTTCGGCGGCGTGGTCAGGATGAGCGAAGAGGACGGTGATTTGACCCCCTTGGCACCGGATGATCATCCCTTTGGTCAGCTGAACGAAACGCGGCCCGACGGGCGCCGTCAGGCCAATTACCGCGCTGCGGGTCTTGCGGATATGGTTGCCGCCATCACCCAGAACCGGCCCCATCGTTGCGATATTGAGCTGGCAGCCCATACCGTTGATGTGATGATGGCCATTCTGAAGGCAGGCGAGACCCGCGCCTGGGTCGCGACCACCACCAGCTGCCCCCGCCCCGCCCCGCTGCCCCCGCAGGCCGCCCAAGCTTTGATGCGCTGAGGGCGGGGCCAGGATCTCGTCCGCGATCTTGATGGTCAGGTCGGCGGCATCATTCATCCAGAACGGATGTGTCGACGGCCAGCAACTCCTGGACCAGTGGGTTCGGGAAACGGCGTCTCAGGGTGATCGCATAAAAGGTCTCGCGGATGCGGGGGTGATCTTCTGCCTCCAGCAACCGCCCGGAAGACAACTCGTCCTGCACCACGATGGGGGCCACCAGCGCCAGACCGATATCCTCGCGGGCCAGCAGGCGCATCATCGCCATGTCGTCGACCTCCGCCGCGACCTGCGGCACCACCGACAGGCGACTGGCCATGGCATCAAAGGCGGTGCGTACCGTATTGTCGGTGGTCGGCAGCACAAAGGGCTGGGTGGTCAGCAGCTCCCGGATGGGCAGACGCGGGTTCAGCCGGTCCGGCGTGCCGACGATGCTGACCGCCTGATCCGCGATCTGATGGGTTTCATAAGGTGTCAGGCTGTCATTGGGGGGTTCGCGGTTCATCAGCACCAGATCAAGGTTCAGCGTCGCCAGCCCTTCCAGCAGCTCGGTCGGGCTGCCGGATCGGAGGATCACCTCAACATCACTGCGCGCCAGCATTGGCCGCAGAAATCCGATCTGAAAGTTCCGCGACAGGGTCGCCAGCGCGCCGACGCGCAGCGCCTGGCGGCTGCGGCCAGTGTCCTCAAGCGTGGCGATTAACTCCTGCCCGGTGGCAAAGATCGCATCCGCATGATCCAGCGCGATCCGCCCGGCTTCGGTCAGATGCAATTGTCGCCCGCGCCGGTCAAACAGCGGGTGCCCCAGCCGTTCTTCCAGCTGCTTGATCTGCACAGACAGCGCCGATTGCGACAGGTTCAGCCGCTGGGCGGTGCGGGTCAGATTGCCATCATGGGCGACGGCCCAGAAATAGCGCAGGTGATGATAGTTCAGTGGCATTCATTCGTTTTAATAGAACGAAAAGAACGGAACAATGAATTTTTATTAATATGCGCCCGGCGTTACCTCTTTCGCTGACGCAGCGTCGCTTGCTGCACTGTGATTGGGAGAGCCTCTTATGCTGTATTTGTTTCTGCCGCTTCTGGCCCCGGCCCTGCTGCTGGCGGTGGCGTTCCGTGCCCGCCGCAGCCCCGGTCGGCGCCCTGCTGCATTGCCACGTCTGGCGGAATATGCAGGGCTTGGCGCTTTTGCTGTTTCGGTGATGTCTGCGGTTTTGCTGATGACGACCGGTCCGGGCAGCTCGCCTTTGCTTGGCCTTTTTGGAGTTGGCCTGTCGGTGCGGCTGGATGTGGTCAGCGTTGTGATGCTTTGTCTGGTCAGTTTCATCGGCTGGATCGTGCTGCGTTACAGCGCCACTTATATGGATGGCGAGGCGCGGCAGGGGGCCTTTACCGGCTGGATGGCGGCCACTTTGGCGGCGGTTCTGCTCTTGGTGATGTCGGGTAATCTGGTGCAGCTGGTGCTGGCCTGGACTGCCACCAGCCTGTGTCTGCATCAGCTGCTGCTGTTTTACCGTGACCGGACCACAGCGCGCCGCGCGGCCCGCAAGAAGGCCTTGGTGGCGCGGGCCAGCGAGCTGTCTCTGGCCGTCGCCGCGCTCTTGCTGATCATGGCCTATGGTACCAGCGATATTGCCACCATTCTGGCCACCGCTGCGCCGGATTTGCTCACCGGTGCTGCCGCAGTGCTGATCGCGCTGGCGGCGGTTCTGGCCTCGGCGCAGTTTCCGACCCATGGTTGGCTGACCGAGGTGATGGAGGCCCCGACGCCGGTGTCCGCATTGCTGCATGCCGGGGTGATCAACGCGGGCGGCTTCCTGCTGATCCGCTTTGCCGATGTGATGCTGGCCGCGCCTGCGGTGATGGCGGTGCTGGTCATGCTGGGTGGGTTCACTGCGCTGTTCGGCGGGTTGGTGATGCTGACGCAGCCGGCTGTGAAGACCTCGCTTGCCTGGTCCACTATCGCGCAGATGGCCTTTATGATCATGCAATGTGGTCTGGCGCTGTTCCCGCTGGCGCTGCTGCATATCGTGGCGCATTCGCTTTACAAGGCGCACGCGTTTCTCAGCGCGGGTGAGGCGGTGGCCAATGTTGCCGCGATCAGGCGCCCCGGTCCCGTCGCGGTGCCAAGCGGACGCAATGTGATGCAGGCCTTTGGCATCGGTATCGTGATTTATGCACTGGTTGGGGCGGTCTTTGGCTTTGACGGCAAATCGGTGCAGGCGATTGCGCTGGGGGTGATCCTGATTTTTGGCGTGGCCTATATTCTGGCGCAGGGGCTGGCCGATGCCGCCCCCGGTGCGCTGACCCGGCGCACGGTGATCTATGCGGCGGCCACCTCGGTCAGTTATTTCCTGCTGCAACTGGCGGCGCTGAAACTGACCGCAGGCACCCTGCCCGCCACCCCTGCCCCCGGTCCGCTGGAATGGGCGCTGATCCTGCTGGCGCTGGTCAGCTTTGGCGCGGTGGCTGTGGCGCAGGCGACCTTCCCGCTCTGGGCGATGCATCCGGCGGCTGCGGGGCTGCGGGTTCACCTGTCCAACGGGCTTTATGCAAACGCAATCTTTGACCGGCTGCTGGACGGCTGGTCCAAGCGCACAACAGCCTGAAACCGGGAGACTGACCTTATGTTGATGAAACACGAAACCTATCCCGCCGCCCTGCTGGAACTGGTCACCAAGGCCAATACCGCCAGTCGCCAGATCCCGCCGCTGTTTCCGTTGACCGCAAGTGTGGCCGTGAACCCGTTTCTGGGCCAAAGCGACGAACCGCTGGCCAGGGCCTCGGCGCGTCTGGCACGGGTAGCGGGCCAGCGCATCACCCCGCAGCGCAGCCATTGGGCCGCGCAATATCATAGCGGCGCACTGCGCGACGATGATCTGCGCGCGGCCCTCGCGACTGCTGTACATGGCCCTGCCGAGGCGGTCACCTTGCAGGATCTGATCGCTGTCCTGACGTCAAAGACCCCGGGTGCAGGCGCTACAGAACTCAGCGCGGTGCCAACCGTGGCGGAACTGGCCGCAGATATTTCCGGCATCGACTGGCCCGGCCTTATTGAGGATCGGATCAGTGCCTTTGCCGCCAGCCATTTCGATCAGGGGCAGGCACTGTGGCAGCCCGACCGGACCGGAGGTGCCTATGCCGCGTGGCGGCAGTTTGCCACCCGCGACCTGACACCAGAGATTCACGGGCTTGTGGGATTTGGCGGGTTTGTTGCCGCCACCAACCGGTCACATTGGCGCGCAATTGGTCGCGCCTCCGAAACGCTGGGCATCAGTTTTGACGCGGCCGAAACCGCATTTCATCGCTGGCTGATCACCCTTCAGGGCTGGGCGCAATATGGCCGCTACCTGTCGTGGCAGGCCGAACTGGAGGGCGGTAGCGACACCACCACGGTTGAGCTGTTGGCGATCCGCATGGTGTTTGACGAGGCATTGTTCCATCAGTACCGCGATCAGATCACTGCCCGTTGGGACGCGGTGATCACCAGCCATGAAGCCCCGGTGACGCCAACCCGCGATCAGGTGATGGATGCCATCCTGCAAGAGGCTGGCGACCGGGCACAGCAGCGGCAATTGGCCAACACATTGGCAACGCGCAGCCCGCAGGATGCCGCGCAGGACAACGACACAAATGCGCGGCCCGCAGTGCAAGCGGCCTTTTGCATTGATGTGCGGTCCGAAGTGTTCCGTCGCGCGCTGGAGGCGCAGGATAGCGGCGTCGAGACCATCGGGTTTGCCGGGTTCTTTGGCCTTGCGGCAGCGCACTCAGCGGCTGGATCCGATGTGTGTGAGGCCCGTGGGCCGGTCCTGTTAAAACCCGGCGTCACCTCATCGGCGGTTGAGGCGGACAACCTGGATCTGGCGCGGCGCTATGCAGCGCGGGCCAGACGCGCCTGGGGTCGGTTCAAGCTGGCGGCGGTGTCTTCCTTTGCCTTTGTTGAGGCGACGGGGCCGGTTTATGCGGGCAAGCTGCTGCGCGATGCCTTTGGTGTCAGCGGTCGCGCCGCCACCGATCCGGCGCCGCAACTGGACGCGTCGGTGGATCTGGACAGCCGCGTCGTGATGGCAAAAACGATCCTGTCAGCGATGTCACTGACCGACAATTTTGCCCCTGTGGTTCTGCTGGCGGGTCATGGCGCGGATGTGACCAACAATCCCCATGCCAGCGCCCTGCAGTGTGGTGCTTGCGGAGGTTATGCGGGCGATGTGAATGCGCGGCTGCTGGCGGGATTGTTAAACGATCCATCTGTGCGCGCCGCCTTGTCGGATCAGGGGATCAAGATCCCCGCAGACACAGTATTCCTGCCTGCGTTGCACCACACCACCACCGATCAGGTGACCCTGTTCGAACAGGATTTGCCCGATGGGTCCGCAGTGCGTCTCACGCGTGAGCTGGCCCGCATCCGCCGCTGGGTCAAGGCTGCTGGCGCATTGGCGCGCAGTGAACGGGCGGCACGGCTGCCGCGGGCGCAATCGGGCAAGGATATTCTGCGCCGCTCGTCTGATTGGGCTGAGCTGCGCCCCGAATGGGGGCTGGCGGGGTGCCGGGCCTTTGTTGCCGCGCCACGCAGCCGGACCGAAGGCACTGCGCTGGACGGGCAGTCCTTCCTGCACAGCTATGACTGGCGGGCGGATGAGGGGTTTGGCGTGCTGGAATTGATCATGACGGCGCCGGTGGTGGTCGCCAGCTGGATCAGCCTGCAATATTATGGCTCCAGCGTGGCCCCGGCCCTGTTCGGCGGCGGCAACAAGCTGTTGCACAATGTGGTCGGCGGTATCGGCGTGCTGGAGGGCAATGGTGGTGCGCTGAAACCCGGCCTGCCCTGGCAGTCGGTGCATGATGGCGAAGCATTGCAACATGACCCGCTGCGCCTGACCGTGGTGATCGAAGCCCCGCGCGAGGCCATGACCCAGATTCTGGAACGCCACCCGCAGGTGCGCGCGCTGTTCGACAATGGCTGGCTGCATCTGATTGCGATGGATGAGCACGGGCAGCTGGCCTGGCGCTATGACGGGGATCTCAGCTGGTCACGGTTTGATCGGGGCGCCGCCCCCGGCGCCGCGTCCCCGCTTGGCATCGCTGCCGAGTAGCCGGAGCCACCCGCCGTCTGACCCGGAACGCCGCCCGGCCGATTCGCGGGCGGCGTTTTTGTGGTGGATGATCCGATGCCAGCAGGCCGGGATCAGTCCAGCGAGACCCAGAGGACATGCGCGTCCTCCGCGCTGGTCGATACGCAGCAATGGCCCATACCGCTGTCATAATAGGCCGTATCGCCGGCCTTCATCGGCAGCGGGCGGTAATGTTCGGTGTAAAGGATCAGTTCACCACTGATCACCAACATGAATTCCTCGCCGCTGTGGCGGATCCATGTTTCAAACTCCGACACATCCCGCGCCTTGATCCGGCTGAAATAGGGCAGCATCCGTTTGCTGGTCAGCTCGGTACAGAGCAGCTCATGGTCGTAGGTTTCGGTTTCCTGATGCTCGCCCTGGCCCTTGCGGGTGTAGTCGCGCCGACCGGAGATATCGCTCTTGGCGGATTGCACGAAGAGCTGCGGCGTCTGCAGATCCAGCGTCTGCATCAGGCGGCGGATGATCTCGAAACTGGGGCGGGTTTGGTTGTTCTCGATCTTCGACAGGGTGGAGCGCCCGATATTGGCGGCCTTTGCGGCCTCCTCCAGCGTCAGCCCCTTATCTTTTCGCGAATCTCGAATCATTTTCCCCAGCGCATCGCCGTCCGGGGCCTCGGCCACCTCTGTCACGGGGGCACCGTCTTCCGGATTGATGGGTTCCATTGGCGTGCAATCTCCTGAGTTTCCCAATGTTTAACTCCCTCCCAAACTTAGGTCAAAGTTTCTATGTGAAACCAATAGTTGCTTATGGTGGAAAAGTTTCTTAAAGGAAACTCATGGGAGGGTTAGGGACATATGTTCCCTGACAGATAAACTGGAGGGCAGATTATGAGCCTATATGACCTGATCGTTATTGGTGGTGGCCCCGGTGGCTATGTCGCAGCCATTCGCGCGGCTCAGCTGGGTCTGAAGGTTGCCTGTGTCGAAGGGCGCGGAACCCTGGGCGGCACCTGTCTCAATGTGGGCTGCATCCCTTCCAAGGCGATGCTCTCCTCCTCCGGTAAATACGAAAGCCTGTCGCATTTGGCCGGTCACGGGATTGCTATTGATGGCGCCCGGCTGGATCTGGACGCGATGATGACGCGCAAGGACAAGATTGTCGGCGATCTCACCAAGGGCATCGCCTTCCTGTTCAAGAAGAACGGCGTTGATCTGATCGAAGGCTGGGCCAGCATCCCTGCTGTTGGCAAGGTGAAGGTCGGTGACGAGATCCACGAGACCAAGAATATCCTGATCGCCACCGGCTCTGAACCCACTCCGCTGCCAGGGGTGGAAATCGACGAGGGCGACGTGGTCTCCAGCACCGGCGCGCTGACCCTGCCAGAGGTGCCCAAGCATCTGGTGGTGGTTGGTGCCGGTGTCATCGGGCTGGAGCTGGGCCAGGTCTGGTCGCGGCTTGGCGCGAAGGTCACCGTGGTCGAATATCTCGACCGTATTCTGCCGGGCATTGACGGCGAAATCGCCAAACTGGCACAGCGGGCCCTGTCCAAACGGGGGCTGAAGTTCCAGCTGGGCCGCGCGCTGAAGTTCATCGACCGCAGCGACGAGGGGCTGACCCTGACGCTGGACCGGGTCGGCAAAGACAAAGAAGAAAAGCTGGTCGCCGATAAGGTGCTGATCGCCATCGGGCGCCGCCCGGTGATCCGTGGTCTGGGGCTGGAGGCGTTGGGCGTCTCGGTCAATGCGCGCGGCTTTGTCGAGGTGGACGAACGTTTCTCCACATCTGTCGAAGGCATCTATGCGATTGGCGATTGTGTGCCCGGCCCGATGCTGGCGCATAAGGCCGAAGAAGACGGTGTTGCCTGTGTCGAGATGCTCGCCGGTCAGGCGGGGCATGTGGATTACAATACCGTTCCCGGCATCGTCTATACGGATCCCGAGGTGGCATCGGTTGGCAAGACCGAAGAGGCTCTGAAAGACGCAGGCACTGACTACATTGTCGGCAAATTCATCTTCATGGCCAATTCCCGCGCCCGTGCGCAGGGCGAGACCGACGGCGCAGTCAAAGTGCTGGCAACGCCGGAAGGCAAGATCCTGGGCGCGCATATCTGCGGCGCCCATGGCGGTGATCTGATTGCCGAACTGGTGCTGGCGATGACCAAAGGCGCCACCGTCGCCGAGGTGGCGGCCACCTGCCACGCGCATCCGGCGATGGCCGAAGCGGTGAAGGAAGCCTGTCTTGATGCCATGGGTCGGGCCATTCACGCCTGATAGCGCCCGATCTCTCGCCCTGAGGAGGTACCCCAGATGAACGTTCCCATGCCCCGGCTCCGCCACCCGGAAAAGTCGAAGAAGGCCGATAGCGAGATCCCGCGCAAGCCGAAGTGGATCCGTCGCAAGAAAATCGAGAGCGCCGAGTATTTCGAGACCCGGCGCCTGATGCGGGATCACAATCTGACCACCGTCTGCGAAGAGGCCGCCTGCCCCAACATCGGCGAATGCTGGTCCAAACGCCACGCCACCATGATGATCATGGGCGAGGTCTGCACCCGCGGCTGTTCCTTCTGCAATGTCTCCACCGGCCGCCCCGATGCGCTGGATGCCTTTGAACCCGGTCGCGTCGCACTGGCGGTGAAGAAACTGGCGCTGCGCCATGTGGTGATCACCAGCGTCGACCGCGACGATCTGGAAGACGGCGGTGCCGAGCATATCGCCCAGACCATCCGCGCCGTACGCCACCAGACCCCCGGCACCACGATTGAGGTGCTGACCCCGGATTTCCTCGGCAAGGGCAACGCCGCAGAGATCGTGTTCGAGGCCGCACCGGATGTGTTCAACCACAATCTGGAAACCGTGCCGCACCTCTACCCCCGTGTTCGCCCCGGCGCGCGCTACTACAGCTCGCTGCGCCTGCTGGATGATGCCAAACGCGCCAATCCGCAGGTGTTCACCAAATCCGGCCTGATGGTTGGCATGGGTGAAACACTGGAAGATCTGCGTCAGGTGATGGACGATCTGCGCGCAGCCGACGTCGATTTCCTGACCGTGGGCCAATATCTGCAGCCCACCCCGAAACACCATCCGATTGATCGCTTTGTCACCCCTGAGGAGTTTGAGCAGATCGAGCGGATGGCCCGAAGCAAAGGGTTCCTTGGTGTCTCGGCGACGCCTCTGACCCGCTCATCCTTCCACGCGGATGAGGATTTTGCAGCGCTGAAAGAGGCCCGGAACCGGCAGCTCGCCAGCGTCAATGCAGGGGGAGACGGCACAGCATAATTTCCCGCATTTGGGGTCCGCCCAGCGGCTGGTCGGTCGCGGCAGGAGGGGCGGAACCCAGAAAATGACTTGTCACCGGTCGCGAACCGCAGCAAAGGCCGGGACAGGCAATCTAAGGCCAGAGAATACCACCTAAAGGGAGGAAAAATATGGAAGTTCTGAATTCAATTGTGGGCTATATCAACGGGATCGTCTGGGGCCCGCTGATGCTGGTCCTCATTCTCGGCGTCGGTCTGTTCTTGCAGATCGGGCTGAAGCTGATGCCGATCCTGCGCATTGGCACCGGCTTTGCGCTGCTGTTCAAAGGTCGCGAGGCGGGCGACGGCGAAGGCCAGATCACCCCGTTTAACGCGCTGATGACCGCACTGTCCGCCACCATCGGCACCGGGAACATCGCCGGTGTTGCAACCGCCGTGTTCCTCGGCGGTCCCGGCGCGCTGTTCTGGATGTGGATGACCGCACTCGTGGGCATGGCCACCAAATATTCTGAGGCCGTGCTGGCGGTGAAATACCGCGAGCAGGACGGTCAGGGCAACTATGTCGGCGGCCCGATGTATTACATCAAAAATGGTCTTGGCCAGAAATGGGCCTGGCTGGGCTTTGCCTTTGCGCTGTTCGGCGCAATCGCGGCCTTCGGCATCGGCAATGGCGTACAGGCCAATGGTGTGGCGCAGGTTCTGGAAACCAACTTTGGCTTCAACCCGTCCATCACCGGTATCGTGCTGATGGCGCTGACCGGCGCTGTGATCCTTGGCGGCATCACCCGTATTGGTGCTGTGGCCGGTAAGCTGGTGCCTTTCATGGCCGTCAGCTACATCACCATCGGTCTCTTGGTACTGATCATCAACGCCGATCAGCTGGGCAACGCATTGGGTCTGGTATTCACCTATGCTTTCACCCCTTCCGCTGCTGAAGGTGGCTTTGCCGGGGCCGCTGTCTGGGCTGCGATCCGCTTTGGTGTGGCGCGTGGCGTGTTCTCGAACGAAGCCGGTCTTGGCTCCGCTCCGATTGCGCATGCCGCAGCTGAGACCAAAGGTCCGGTAAACCAGGGTCTGATCGCGATGCTGGGTACGTTCATCGACACCATCATCGTCTGCTCCATCACCGGTCTGGCCATCATCGCCTCCGGCGCCTGGACATCGGGCGAAAGTGGTGCTGCGCTGACCTCGCTGGCGTTTGAAACCTCCCTGCCCGGCTTTGGCGGCTATGTGATTGCCATCGCGCTGTCGATCTTTGCCTTTACCACCATTCTGGGCTGGTCCTACTATGGCGAGAAATGCGTCGGCTACCTGCTGGGCGCCAAGGTGCTGATCGGCTACCGTGTGTTGTGGATCGTGGCGATCTACTTCGGTGCGACCGCTGATCTTGGCTTCATCTGGCTGCTGGCAGACACGCTGAACGCCATGATGGCGATCCCGAACCTGATCGCTCTCGCCCTGCTGAGCCCGGTTGTCTTCAAGGTGACCAAGGAGTTTTTTGCCTCCAACGGGCAGACCGAAGAACCGAGCAAAGGCGCTGCGGAATAACCAAAATCAATCTACATCGGGGCGCGGCAGGCGTCGCGCCCCGGTTCCTTTCACACTCCAATTCAAGGGCAAGACGCTATGACCGACGCGCCGAAACGTACTCCGCTCTATGACCTGCATGTCGCCCTCGGCGGCAAGATGGTCGACTTTGCCGGCTGGGAAATGCCGGTTCAATATCCCATGGGCATCATGGGAGAGCACAAGCAGTGCCGCGAGAAAGCTGCGCTGTTCGATGTCAGCCACATGGGTCAGGTGATCCTGCGCGGCGACAACGTCGGCGAGAAACTGGAAGCGATCTGCCCGCAGGCCTATGCCACCCTCAAGGAAGGCAAGGCGCGCTATGGTTTCTTTACCAATGAAGACGGCGGCATCATGGATGACCTCATCGTCTCCAACGCTGGCGACCATTATTTCGTGGTGGTGAACGCGGCCCTGCGTCATCAGGACATCCCCCACATGAAGGCGCACCTCGACGGCGTCGAAGTGACCGAGATCTTCGACCGCGCGCTGGTGGCTGTTCAGGGCCCCGCAGCCGAAAATGTAGTGGGCGATCTGTGCCCCGCTGCCCGTGAGATGAAATTCATGGAAACCATCGTCGCCGATATCGACGGTGTGGAATGCCGCCTGTCGCGCCTCGGCTACACCGGCGAAGATGGCTATGAGATTTCCATCCCCGATGCAGACGCCGAACGCATCACCAAACTGTTCCTGGCCCATGAGGATTGTGAGCCGGCCGGTCTGGGCGCGCGTGACAGCCTGCGTCTGGAAGCGGGCCTCTGCCTCTATGGCAACGATATTGACCAGTCGACCTCCCCGATTGAGGCGTCGCTGGCCTGGGCGATCCAGAAACGCCGCAAGGAAGAGGGCGGCTTCCCCGGTGCTGACCGTATCCAGAAAGAGCTGGCCGACGGTGCTGCGAAGAAATTGGTCGGGATCAAACCCTCCGGTCGCGCCCCTGCCCGTCAGCACGTCGAGATCCAATGCGCCGAAGGCAACACCATTGGTGAAATCACCTCCGGCTGCTTTGGCCCCACCGTCGGCGGCCCGGTCGCCATGGGCTATGTCGCAGCCCCGCACGGCAAAGCCGGCGAACAGGTCAAACTGATCATTCGCGGCAAGGCCCATGACGCAGAAATCGTCGCCCTGCCCTTCGTCACCCAGAATTACAAACGCTAAGCTCCAGGAGTACCCGAGATGACCACCTATTATTCCGAAGATCACGAATGGATCACCGTCGAGGGCGACACCGCCACGCTCGGCATCACCAAACACGCGGCTGACCAGCTGGGCGAAGTTGTCTTTGTCGAGCAGCAGGACAGCGGTGAAGAATTCGAAAAAGGCGGCGAGATCGGCGTCATTGAATCGGTGAAAGCGGCGTCGGAAATCTACGCGCCTCTGGATGGTGAAATCACCGCCGTGAACGAAGATCTGGCCGACAACCCCAGCGCCCTGAACGAAGACCCCGAAGGCGCGGCCTGGATCTACAAGATCAAGCTCTCCGACAGCGCCCAGCTGGAAGATCTGATGGATCTGGACGGCTACAAGGCCCTGATCGGCTGATCCTGCTGATGGGCCGGGCCGGCTGTCGTGCTGGCCCGATCCCTCCCTTGATTACCCGCCGGTATGGTCCGGCGGGACCACCACGAATTAGGACATTCCCATGGCCTTCAAACTGACTGATTACGAAGCCTACGACTTTGCCAATCGCCGCCACATCGGGCCCAGCCCGCGTGAAATGGCTGATATGCTGAAGGTGATCGGCTTCAACACCCTCGATGAGCTGATCGACGCCACTGTGCCGCCCGCCATCCGCCAGAAAGAGGCGCTGGACTGGGGCCCGGCGATGACCGAACGCGATGCGCTCTTCCACATGAAAGAGATCGCGGGCAAGAACAAGGTCCTGACCTCCCTGATCGGTCAGGGCTACCACGGCACCACCACGCCCGCGCCGATCCTGCGCAATATTCTGGAAAACCCCGCCTGGTACACGGCTTACACGCCCTACCAGCCCGAGATTTCGCAGGGCCGTCTTGAGGCGCTGTTGAACTTCCAGACCATGGTCAGCGATCTGACCGGCCTGCCGGTGGCCAATGCCTCGCTGCTCGACGAAGCCACTGCCGCCGCCGAAGCCATGGCGATGGCGCATCGCGGTTCGCGCTCCAAGGCGAATAACGCGGCCTTCTTCGTGGACAAGAACTGCCACCCGCAAACCGTCGCCGTGATCAAGACCCGCGCCGAGCCTCTGGGCATCGATGTTGTGGTTGCCGAACCGGCAGAGCTGGACGCGGGCGCCGTCTTTGGCGCGATCTTCCAGTATCCCGGCACCCATGGTCACGTGACCGACTTCAGCGACCAGATCGCCGCCCTGCACGAACACAAGGGCATCGCGGTTGTGGCCGCCGACATCCTGTCGCTGGCGCTGCTGAAATCCCCCGGTGAAATGGGCGCGGATATCGCCATCGGCTCCACCCAGCGTTTCGGCGTTCCGATGGGCTACGGCGGCCCGCACGCCGCTTATATGGCGACCTCGGACAAGCTGAAACGCTCGATGCCGGGCCGGATCATTGGTGTGTCCATCGACGCGCGCGGCAACAAGGCCTATCGCCTGTCGCTGCAGACCCGCGAGCAGCACATCCGCCGCGAAAAAGCCAACTCCAACGTTTGTACCGCACAGGCGCTGCTGGCGGTGATCGCATCGATGTATGCCGTCTACCACGGTCCCGATGGCATCAAGGCGATTGCCCAGTCCGTACACCGCAAGACTGCGCGTCTGGCGGCTGGTCTGGAAGAGGCCGGGTTCAAGGTTGAACCGGAAGTGTTCTTTGACACCATCACCGTCGAAGTTGGCCACCTGCAGAAAACCGTCATGGAAGCCGCCGTTCAGCGGGGCATCAACCTGCGCCGCGTCGGCGAAACCAAGGTCGGTATCTCGCTGGACGAACAGACCCGCCCCGAAACCATCGAGGCCGTCTGGGGTGCCTTTGGCATCGATCGCAAGGACGACAGCTCCAACAAGCAGTACCGTCTGCCCGAAGCCATGCTGCGCGACAGCGCGTATCTCACCCACCCGATCTTCCACAAGAACCGGGCCGAGGCCGAGATCACCCGCTACATGCGCCGTCTGGCCGACCGCGATCTGGCGCTGGACCGCGCGATGATCCCGCTTGGCTCCTGCACCATGAAGCTGAATGCGACCATCGAAATGATCCCGGTCACCTGGCCGGAATTTGGCAACCTGCACCCCTTCGTTCCCGAGGATCAGGCGCAGGGGTACCACCAGATGATCGACGATCTGAACGACAAGCTGTGCCAGATCACCGGCTATGACGCGATTTCCCAGCAGCCGAACTCCGGTGCGCAGGGCGAATACGCGGGCCTGTTGACGATCCGCAACTACCACGCATCGCGTGGCCAGGCGCATCGCAATGTCTGCCTGATCCCGACCTCTGCCCATGGCACCAACCCGGCCTCCGCACAGATGGTGGGCTGGAAAGTGGTTCCGATCAAAGCGGACGACAACGGCAACATCGACGTCGCGGACTTCCGGGAGAAGGCAGAGAAACACTCTGACCACCTTGCGGGCTGCATGATCACCTACCCGTCCACCCATGGCGTGTTCGAGACCACCGTTCAGGAGGTCTGCCAGATCACCCATGATCACGGCGGTCAGGTCTATATCGATGGCGCCAACATGAACGCGATGGTGGGTGTGTCCCGTCCGGGTGATATTGGCGGTGACGTCAGCCACCTGAACCTGCACAAGACCTTCTGCATTCCGCATGGTGGTGGTGGCCCCGGCATGGGTCCGATCGGCGTCAAGGCGCATCTGACCGAACACCTGCCGGGTCACCCGGAATACGGCACCGCCGTGGGTCCGGTCTCGGCGGCGCCCTTCGGATCGCCCTCGATCCTGCCGGTCAGCTGGGCGTATATCCTGCTGATGGGTGGTGCTGGCCTGACCCAGGCGACCAAGGTGGCGATCCTCAACGCCAACTACATCGCCGCGCGTCTGCAGGATGCCTATCCGATCCTCTACACGTCGGAATCCGGTCGTGTGGCGCATGAGTGCATTCTGGACACCCGTCCGCTGAATGACGAGGCTGGCGTCTCCGTTGACGATGTGGCCAAGCGCCTGATCGACAGCGGGTTCCACGCGCCGACCATGTCCTGGCCGGTGGCTGGCACCCTGATGGTGGAGCCGACGGAATCCGAACCCAAGGACGAGCTGGACCGCTTCTGCGAAGCCATGCTGTCCATCCGGTCGGAAGCGCAGGATATCATCGACGGTAAGATCGATGCCGAAAACAACCCGCTGAAGCACGCACCACACACCGTGCGCGATCTGGTCGGTGAGTGGGATCGCCCCTACTCGCGCGAGCAGGCCTGCTTCCCTCCGGGTAACCTCGGCGTTGATAAATACTGGCCGGCGGTGAACCGCGTCGACAACGCTTATGGCGACCGCAACCTGATCTGCACCTGCCCTCCGATGGAGGACTACGCAGAGGCGGCTGAATAAGCCTCCCTCCCAAGACCCGAGGTGTCGCCGGTCACACGACCGGCGGCCCTCCTGTCCGGACCAATCCACGTAGAGTACGAGAGGCAGACAGATGACCATCCACGCCCCGCGCCACGGCGACACCGATTTTGCCTTTGCCCATGGCCGCGCCTTGCGCCACATCGACGTTGTCCTTCCCGAAGGCGCGCCGCGCTCCTCCGCCCAGATCATTCTCGATCTGTTCGAGGCCGCAAATGAGCTGCTGGACGGGGTGCAATATCGGGTGCGCATCTGTGGTCTGGATATGCTCTCCAGCGGTCCGGCCGGTGCCCGCCCCCGCTCACTGGTGGTGTTTCTCGGCGATATTCACAGCCGCTGGCAGCTGTCCGCAAAGGAGCGCGCCCGCGTCAATCAGGTGATGCGACTGGCCGAACGCAGCGCCTTTGTTGGTGGCGCGGTGTTCCTGCTGGATGCACTGGCCCGAGGTCAGGATCACGATCTGGCAATCCACCCGAATTTCCTTGCCTCAGCCGGGGAATGCAGCCTGCGTCAGGATCAGGACGGCGCCGCAACCGCTGTCTCCGGCACGGTGCATTCGGCGATCTGCAATTTCGCTACCCCCCGGATGCTGCTGGATATCGTTGCCGCCGATTGCGGACGGCTGGCCGCTGATGGCATGGCGCATTACCTTGGCCTTGATACCGGCAAACGCCCAACCAAAAGCCGCGTTGCCCTCAACCTTGAACAGAAATCCGCAGGCGATACGCTGATCACCCAATGTCTTGCGGTGATGCAGGACAACATTGAGGCGCCGCTTTCGGTCGCTGCCTTGGCCGAGAGCCTCAATGTCTCCACCCGCTGCCTGCAGCGCCGGTTTACCCGGCATTTCGACCGCTCACCGCTCAGCGTTTATCGCGCGCTGCGGGTGGAGCGCGCCCATCAGCTGCTGACCCAGACCGATATTCCGGTGCGCCAGGTCGCGGTCGCCACCGGGTTTGGCAGCTATCAGAGCCTCAGCCAGCACATCCGCGAAACCTATGGTCATTCCCCCGATGTGATCCGCCGCAGCGCCTTTCGCGGCGTGGCCCCCGAAACCATGCGCCCGCGCCGGTTTCGTCACGCCGAGACCGCGCAGGCGGACAGCCGGGTGATGTAAACGGGCAGGCCTGCACCGGAGCGTTCCGATTCAGGCCTCAGGTCTCCAGCCACAGACAGCGCACCGAGCGATAGCCAAGGTCCACCTGACCGTCCGCCTTCAGCAGGTTGAGATTGACCCCCACCGCCTCCTTGGTAACGCCAAGGAGGGCCGCAAGGTCGCTCTGGCTGATCGACAGCGCTGTGGTCCCCTGCCATTTGCACAGCTGTGCCAGCGCCACGCGCAACCGTTGCTCCAACGGCAAAAAAACCGCGTTTTCATAGGTCTTGTAGAAATGACCGACATAGCCTGCCAAAATACCGCTGATCGCACGCCACAACAGCGGATCCGCCTTGCCGGCCGCCTCCACCGCGCTGAGCGGCACATGCACCAGCACCGTGTCAGTCAGCGCTGAGGCATCGTTTGGCCGCGTGCCGGAACCATAGCAGCCAATAAAGCCAAACCAGTGGCCCGCTATCAGATCCCGCACGATCAACGCCTTGCCCTCTTTGTTCACCGCGCCAAACCGCACCGCGCCTGACCGGATGAAAAACAGCTCCGTCGCAGGATCGCCGATCTGATGGATACCCTCCCCCTTGCCGTACCGCCGGGACCGTCCCTGCGCCAGCAGCGCCGCCTGCGTCTGTGGCAGACATTGGTCGAGCCATCGGTCCGAGGTCAGGTTTTTCATCGCAATACCAATCCAGATTGTCGTCTCAACAGGGCCGGGCCGATTAGCCTGCTGACCATCAGCTACACAGGATAGAGCACGATGAAAATAACCGCCCTCTCGCTTTCTATTGCGATTGCCCTGTCACCGCTTGCCAGCAGCGCAGTTGAGCTGCCCCAACGCCCGGTTCTGACCGTGGCCGTGGCTGAGGCCATTACGAAAGCCGCCATCGCCGAATGCGCCAAATCCGAAACCGTGGTCTCCGTCTCTGTTGTAAATGATCAGGGCCGTCTGGTCTATTTCCAGCGCGGCGACGGCACCGGTGCCAATACGATCCACACCAGTTTCCGCAAGGCCTATACCTCTGCCAGCCTGAAGATCCCGACCTCAGTCCTGAACCAGGCGCCGGAGGCCGAGGGGTATAGCCAGCTTGGCAAGATGGAAGACGATATTCTGTTGCTCACCGGTGGGCTGCCGATCTTTCACGACGGCGCGCTGATTGGTGCCATCGGCCTGTCCGGCGCGCCCGATCCGAATATTGAGGAAGGCTGCGGCGAGGTCGGCATCAAACAGGTGATGGACGCAGGCGAATAAGCCAGCCAGCACAGGGGCCGCGTCTGGACATCACCGCGCGCGGCCCTTCGTCGGATCAGATCCGGTCCTTAAGATGATACCAGCCAAAGGCCAGCGGCAGCGACAACCGCCGCCAGCGGCCCAGCTCAAACCGGCGCAGGGGCCGCTGCATCAGATCCGGGTGCGGTCGCTGGTGGCGCCCCAGCGCCTGATCAGCGATCAACGCCCCGGCATAAGGCGCCATACAGACGCCGCTGCCATGATAGCCAAGCGCGGCCCAGGCGTTCTTCATCCCCGGTATCGCCCCGGCAAAGGGCACCAGATTGCGGGTCATGCAGATGAGGCCGGACCAGAAATGCGCCGTCTCCACCGCGCGCCAGGCTGGGAACATACGGTCAAAATCTGCCCGGGCCCTGGCCTTAGTGACCGCGATATTCTCTTCGCTCACCCGAACCGAGCCGCGCAGCCCCAGCAACAGGCGACGATCCGGCAGCAGGCGCAGGTAATGCAGCAGCGTGCGGCTGTCGCAGACCATCTGCTCACTCCACCAGCCCTGATCAGCGATCTCCGCCTCGCTCAGCGGACGGGTTACCATGATATTGGACTGCACCGGCAGATAACGCCCGGCCAGCGCCTGTGGCAGATCATCCGAGGAATAGCCATTGGTCGCAATCAGCAGGTGCCGGGCGCGCACCTGCCCCGCCGGCCCCTGCAACAGATACCCGCCCGCCGCCGGGGTGATCGCCTGCACCGGCGTGTCGGAGAACATCCGCACTCCGGCTGCCTCCACCGCGCGGGTCAGGCCCAGCACGAATTTCATCGGGTTCAGAGCAAAGCCAACCGGCAAGTTGACGGCGCCATGAAACTCCGGGCTGTTCAACCCATGCGCGGCCATCTCTTCCTTCGGGATAAACTCATAAGGCAGCCCGTAGCGGCGGGTGTACTCCTGCCCATAGTCATGCAGCTCCGTCAGACGGTCGGGACGATGCGCCACAAATGTATACCCGCGCGAGTGGCGATCCACCTCCAGCGCCAGTCGCTCCACATAAGTCTCCACCAGATCGACGGCGGCGCGCTCTGCTGCGAAAAACTGTTCCGCATCCGCCTGTCCGTAGCGGCGCAGGATGGCATCATCCGCCAGCTTCGCGCTGCCAACCGACACCAGTCCACCATTGCGCCCCGAAGCCCCCCAGCCCGGGCGCTGCGCATCCAGAAGTACCACATCGGCCCCCGCCTCCGCCAGTGTCAGCGCCGCCGACAGCCCGGTATAACCGCCACCGATTACGGCAAATTCTGCCGTGACCTCATCCTGCAGGGGTTCATAACACGGCGCAGGATCCGGCAGGAAGCGGTCCCAATACCGGGCCCTGATAGGCCGGTCGGTATAGGCAAGGGGTTCGTAAATACGTCTCATCCGGGCGCGTCATCCCATGTCAGTTGCTACCCCGGATCTATCCGCACCGACCCCGGTGCAGTCAATCCCGCGCAAGAACCTTCGACAGACGGGCCGCGTCAGCCGTGATAGCAGGCGATGGGGCGGCCTTCGACCTCGCACAGGGCAACCGGCGTCTGATAAAGCGCGCTGAGGCTTTCGCTTGTCGCCACCTCCGCCACCGGTCCGGCAAAGGCAACGCGCCCAGCAGCGAGGGCCACGACATGATCGGCCCAGCTGATCGCATAGTTGAGATCATGCAGCACGATCACGATGCTCTTGCCGCGCGTATCGGCGAGATGCCGCAGCTGCGCCATCAGATTGCGCGCGTGGTTGAGATCGAGATTGTTGAGCGGTTCATCCAACAGCAACCAGTCGGTATCCTGCGCATAGGCCATCGCGATAAAGGCCCGTTGCCGCTGACCGCCAGACAGTTCATCCAGAAACCTGTCGCGCAGATCGTCCAGCTCAAACAGCGCCAGCGCATCGGCAATTGCGGCCTGATCCTCTGCCCGCAGCCGACCCCGGCTGTGCGGCCAGCGTCCGAAACCAACGAGATCGCGCACCCGCACCCGGCTCGCGACGTCCAACTGCTGCCCGACCACCGCCATTCGGCGCGCCAGCTGCTCCGGCGTGATGCTGCGCAGATCACATCCCGACAGGCAGATCCGCCCCCAGCTGGCCGTCAGCTGCTGCGCAATCAACTTCAGCAGTGTCGATTTCCCGGCTCCGTTCGGTCCGATCAGCGCCGTGATCTGACCTGCGGGAAGGCAGGCATCCACCGTGTCCAGGATCGGTTTGTCACCCAGTGTGAACGACAGGCCCGTCACATCGATCATCTCAGTTTTCCTTTCAGCAGCAGCAGGATGAACAGCAGGCCACCGCAGAATTCAATCACGATCGCAAGGCTGGACTGCAGCTGTAAAAGCCGCTCAAACAGGGTTTGTCCGGCGACCAGAACAATGGCGGCAATCAGCGCCGAGGCGGGCAGCAGCAGGGCGTGCCGATGGCTTTGCATCAGGCTGTGCGCGAGGCTGGTAACCAGCAACCCAAGAAAGGCAATCGGCCCCACCAGCGCCGTCGAGACCGAGACCAGCGCGGCAATAATGCACAGCAGCTGCATGTGCAGCAGGTCGTATCGAACCCCCAGACTGCGGGCCTGATCGCGCCCCAGCGCCGCCACATCCAGCAGCGCCGCCCGCCGCAGCAGCCAGAGCGTTGCCAGCACGGTCACCCCGACAGCCGCCATCAGCGCGCCACGGTCGATGCTGCCGAACTGCGCAAACATCCGCGTCTGCACCACAGCAAAGGCCGAAGGATCCATCAGTCGTTGCAGAAACACCGCCAGGGTGCGCAGCAGGACCGCAATCACCACACCGACGAGGATCATCAACTGGATGTCACCGCGGGTGCGTCGCAGCAGGCCAGTGAACAGCAGCAGCGCGGCCACCATCATCACACCCGCATTCAGCAGAAACCCCGCAAACCCCGACAGCTGGGCCATGGTCGCCAGCCCGAGCATCATCACCATGACCGACTGCATCAACAGAAACAGCGCATCAAATCCCATGATCGAGGGTGTCAGAATCCGGTTGTTGCTCAGCGTTTGAAACAGCACCGTCGCAAGGCCAATGGCCGTGCCGACGCAGATCAGCCCCGCCAGCTTCGTCGCGCGCAGCTGAAGGATATAGACCGACGGCGCCCCATCGGTCCACGGCAGACCCCAGCCGATAAAACTGGCGGCTGCCCCAATCAGCAGCCCCGCCAGTACCAGCAACCGGCGGTCCAGCGGCACCAGCCGCCGCCCGCTCCTGCGCAACAGGGTTACCTCAGCCATGGGCGGGCCGTCGCAGCAGCATCACCAGAAACAGCGCCGCCCCAAACAGCCCGAAAACCGTGCCGGCCGGGATCTCGTAGGGCGCGCGCAGCAGCCGTCCCAGCATGTCGCAGACCAGCAGCAGCCCCGCCCCTGTCGCCGCCACCAAGGGCAGGCTGTCACGCAGGTTGTCGCCCATGATCCGCGACACCAGATTGGGCACCACCAGCCCGACAAAGGGCAACACCCCAACCGTGACAATCACCAGCGCCGACACCAGCGACACCACCACCACGCCAAAGCCGAGCACCTGCCCGTAGCGCAGGCCAAGCCCCCGGCTGGCCATCTCGCCCAGCCCGGCAATGGTAAACTGATCCGCCACCAGATAGGCCAGCCCCGCCAGCACCCCCGCCAGCCACAACAGCTCATACCGTCCGGACAGCACGCCAGAAAATTCGCCGCTCATCCAGATCGCGAGATATTGCAGCAGATCGGCCTGAAACGCGATGAAACCGGCGGCGGCAGCCAGAATGCCGCCATAGACCAGACCCACCAGTGGCACCAACAGCGGCTGCTGCGGGGGGATGCGCCGGGCCAGCGCCAGAAACACCAGTGTGCCCAACAAGGCCGCCACCGCCGCACATAACATCTTGGCAAAGATCGGCAGCGCTGGCGCCAGTAAGGTTGCGCCCAGCAGCCCCAGCATTGCCGCTTCATTGGTGCCGGTGGTGCCCGGTTCGACAAAGCGGTTGCGCACCAGGAGCTGCATGATCACCCCGGCAACCGCCATCGTGGCCCCGGTCAGGATCACCGCCAGCGTGCGCGGGATGCGGCTGATCAGCAGCAGCTGCGCCGCCTTTGGGTCCTGCAACAGCGCAAGCGGTGAGGTCTGATTGACCCCGATTGCGCAGCTCAGTCCCGCCAGCAGCACCAAAAGCAACAGGCACAGGCAGATCGCGCCGCGTGCGGATCTGCCCGGCCCGATTGCGGATCCCGTAGCGTCAGCCACCGACGGCAAAGCCCGCACGGATCTGCTCCAGCGTGGCTGTCATCGACTGGATTCCACCGCCTGCAATGTAGATCGCAGCGGAGTCGAGATAGATGATCTGACCTTTTTTCCAGGCTTCGGTTCCGGTCACCAGCGCATTGTCCAGCGTGGCGGCGGCGGCCTGATTGTCCTGCCCGATGGCGCTGGCCCGATCGATGACAATCAGCCAGTCGGGGTTGGCCTGC
The DNA here is from genome assembly GCF_000473105.1 of Phaeobacter inhibens DSM 16374. Taxonomy (NCBI): domain Bacteria; kingdom Pseudomonadati; phylum Pseudomonadota; class Alphaproteobacteria; order Rhodobacterales; family Roseobacteraceae; genus Phaeobacter; species Phaeobacter inhibens. Next base: position 55,231 of record NZ_AXBB01000007.1, read on the forward strand.
GCGATATATTCAAATGAGATCGCCTCACCATGGGTTGCGGCCTCGGCCGCCTTTGCGGTCTGGGCCTCATCGCCAGAGGTCGCCTCGGGCTGCTCGATCACCGCCTCCGGCAGGTTGAGCGCGCCATGCAACCAGCCAAAGCGGGACTGAGCGCCATAGGTGGTCACCTTCGGCCCGTTGGTCATCACGATCAGCGCCCGTCCACGCCCATCAACGGCAGCCCGCGCCGCCTCAAGCTTGGCCAGAAACGCGGCCTCTAGGGCTGCCGCCGTCGCAGAGCGTTCCATCAGCGCGCCATAGCTGCGCAGCCGCGACAGCGCCAGATCAACGTGGCTCGCGCCCCAGATGGTCATATCAATGGTGGGCGCGATCTCCGACAGCGCCTCAACCTGACGGGAGGAGCGGCCACCCGCTACGATCAGGTCCGGCGCCAGTCCCGCAATCGCCTCGAAATCCGGCTCAAACAGCGTCCCCATTGGGGCCGCCTCGGCCTGCTGTTTGTTCAGATAATCCACATAAAGCCGCGACGGCAGCCCCGCGATGGGCACCTCCAGCGCTGCCAGCGTGTCGGCGGCGGCGATGTCCAGCACCACAATTTTCTGCGGCAGCGCAGGCAGCTCCCGCATGCCCAAAGCCGTCATGACAGGCACCGTGGCGCGGTCTGTGTCTGTTGTGATCTGATCTGCTGCAGCCGGGCCGACCAGCCCAAGCATCAGCGCAGCCGCCAGCTGCAATCGCGTCCATTTTGCCATGTGTTCAATCCCGTCAGATGGATAACGGCTGGCAATCAGGCTGGCTCAAAATCGCCCGCTTGTTAGGCCGGGTGGCGGCAAAAGTCCAGAGACCATTCCCGCCCGCGCCCCGTCGCAGGTGACCCGTGACGCTGCGTCCGGGGCGACAGCGGGAAATAATTTTAACGCCCTGCTTGCGCGGGGGACCATTGCTCACTATGAGACCGACAGCCCCAAAGCGGGCGCAGCCAGGTTACCCCAGCTAACTCCAGTTTATCACGCGGGTTACCATGGCACATACCACAGCACATAAATCATCCATCCTCCTGACCGGTCTGCTGTGCAGCACGGCCCTGACGGTGTTTTCCGCAACCAAAGGCCACGCAGAGGGCGACGGCGTCCTGTCACTGGACCCGATCATCGTGAAGCAGCGCGATGCCGACGGCGACGCCGCAGACCGCGCAACCGCCGTCTATGTCGCAGATGCCGAAATCGAACGCGCCGCGATGGGCGATCTCAAGGATCTGTTTGCAGGCATCGCCTCCGTTTCGGTTGGCGGCGCCATTCCCGTCGCGCAGAAAATCTATGTCAACGGGATCGACATGCTGAAACTGGCGGTGCAGGTGGATGGCGTCAGCCAGAACAACCGCGTGTTTCACCACGCCAGCGCCAATGCCTTTGATCCTGGCCTGATGAAATCCGTGCGGGTTGACCCCGGTGTGGCCCCCGCCGATGCAGGCCCCGGTGCGCTGGCTGGCCGGGTGGTCATGGAAACCATCGATGCCGAAGATATCCTGACCGAAGGCCAGGCCATTGGCGGCAAAACACGCCTCAGCTACGGTGAAAATGGCGATACCTTCGGCACCTCGCTGACGCTGGCAGGGCAATCCAACGGTTTCGAGATCCTGCTCTACGGCAAGCGCATGACCGGTGACGACTACACCGATGGTGCCGGCAACACCGTGGGAGGCACCCGCAGCGACCTGACAGCCGGCCTGCTGAAACTGGCCTATGAGACCGACGCCGGACACCGGTTTGAATTCTCCGGCCAGCAGATGCAGGACACCGCCCTGCGCAACCGCCGCGCCAATTTCGGCACCGCCTCCTTCAACCCACTGGACACGGTCTACGACACCAAGCGCACCGTCTATTCGCTGCGCTACGAGGATGTGAACGGCGGCGGCAACTGGGATCCCTCGGCCACCATCGGTTTTTCCGAGAATGAGATCGGCAGCATCGGCACCACCGAAACCAGCGTGGGTGTGACCCGGACCTATTCCGCGACCTTCCAGAACCGCTTCCACCTGTCGGAAAGCGACACCATCACGGCCGGGATTGATTTTCAGGACCAGAAAAGCTCCGCCAGCGGCGACTACTGGGGCACCAACCGCCCCTCCGAGACCAGCCAGACCATCGGCGTCTTTGCGCAGGCCCGCCTGCAACCCAGTGACCGGCTCAAGGTCTCCGCCGGTCTGCGCTATGACTGGAATGCCTTCACCGGGCAGGATTTTGGCCAAAGCGGTCGCCCCTATGAGCAGGACAGCTCCGGGCTGAGCGGCAATCTCTCCATCGTCTATGACGTCAATGATGCGCTGTCACTGCGGGCAGGCTATTCCAACGTCTTTGGCGGCATCGGGATTGAGGATAACTTCCTGTTCTTCCGCGATTGGGATTACTCCGCCCTGAAACCGCGCCGAGCCAGCAACGTGGTGGTCGGTGCCGACTGGCAAAGCGGCAACTGGACCCTCGGTGCCGAGGCCTTCCAGACCAAGATCGACGACACCCGCGATGTCGCAGGCCCGACAGTGACCAGCTATGATTTCGAAAGCCGGGGCTACAATCTGGGCGCCACCTATGGCTGGGACAGCGGCTTTGCCCGTCTGACCTTCACCGACAGCGAAACCCGCGTCAACGGCGCCGCCACCTCCAGCTACTACGTGCTGGATTCCGGCGCCCCGATCGGTCAGGTGCTCGCGCTTGAGGTGCAGCAGGAACTGCCACAATGGGACCTGGTTGTTGGCGGCCATATTGATGCGGCCTTCGACTACGACCAGCAGCTGAATGAGGCCGACGCCACAACCCAGCTTGAAGGCTACGAGGTTCTGAACCTCTTTGCCGAATACCGCCCGGCGGCCTATGACAACGTGACGATCCGCGCCGAGATCAACAACGTCTTTGATCGTCAATACGCCGACCGCGCCACCTATGGCGGCGACTACCCCGGCTTTCCCACGCTGAAAGAGCCGGGCCGTTCGGTCTCACTCGTGGCCAACGTCTCCTTCTGAGGCACCGGCCTGATCGCCTTCGACCCCTGACCTGCGGGCGTGCCTCTTTTGTGGGCGCGCCTGCTTCGGCAAGAATACACCTATCGCGATAAAGCGCCTTTTGAATCATGCTGGTATTTCCTAGTTAACGCGCATGACATCATGCCAATGCGGTCGGATCCTTCCCGCCGCTTAGCCGCCAGCATTCCGCCAGTTCCCATTTCAAATCGCCAGACGGAGTCACCCGCCGGGATCACCATGCCGGTGAACCTGTGGTCCTGTCCGGCATGGCTGCGGAACCGCTGTGAGAGATGCACCAAATTCAACACCGACCCATCCGGATAACCCGGTTTTCGGGGGCCGCCCGGCCTGTGGGGCCACACCCATGATCGCCTGTCAAACCGCGCTGATCCCCGCGCCGACACCTGCACAGGCCGATACCTCCGGCTGCGCCATCGCCGCGCAGACTGCGCTGGCCGCCAGTCTTCAGGCGCTGGTCAACGGTTTCCTGCGCGAATGCCCCTCATTGCCCGAAGACCGCAGGCCATCCTCCACGGATCCACGCCCTCAGATCGACATCGCACTGGCACATACCCCTGCAATGCTGCGCCTTCAGCTGCGTTATGTCTCAATGACCGGACCGCTGAAATTCGGCGCCGCTCAGCTGCGCTTCAGCGGTGAGCGCTACTGGCAGCCTGTCCCGCCGACGCAAGTGATCAGCCTGATCGCTCAGGAGTGTTTCCATCGCGCCGGGGCGACGGATCCCGCCAAACTCCCCGCATTTCTCCGCGCCATTTTCAACAGCAACGCCGAGATCGAAGCCGCCCTCCACCACACCGCCGCTGCCCGTCCCACCGGGTTCCACCAGGCCGAGCAATCGCTGGTCTATGGCCACTGGCTGCATCCCACACCCAAGAGCCGGGATGGCATGACAGACTGGCAACAGGTGGCCTATGCCCCTGAGTATGCCGGTGAATTCCAGCTGCACCTCTTTGCCGCACGGGCCGATATCACCCGCCAAGACAGCGCGGTCGCGCCGGTTTGCGAAATCCTGACCGAAATCCCCGGCCTGATAGACGACCTGCTGGATGGCCGTTCCCTGCGGCCCGGTGAGCAGCTGATCCCGGCGCATCCGCTGCAGGCGCAGGCGCTGTTGCTGACCCCTGCGGTGCAAGCGCTGCTCGCCAGCGGTCAGCTGCGCAACCTTGGCCCTGCTGGCCCCCGTTTCACAGCCAGCTCCTCGCTGCGGACGGTCTTTGCCGCCGATTGTCCATGGATGCTGAAATTCTCGGTTCCTGTGCGGCTGACCAATTCGCTGCGCGTCACCCTCACCAGTGAGTTGCAGCAGGGCGTCGCGATGGCGCGGCTGCTGCGCCGGTTGAACATCACGGACAGCCTGCCGCAGTTTCAGATCATCGACGACCCCGCCTATCTGACCGTGACCGACCCGAAGGGCGGCGAAAGTGGGTTTGAGGTGATCTTTCGCCGCAACCCGTTTCAGGGCGCGGCCGGTGACGGGATCTTTACGCTGGCGGCCCTCACTGCGGATCCGCGCCCGGGGCGCGCCTCGCTGCTGGCCACGCAAATCAGCGATCTCGCCGCGCGCCAGCGCAGCAACCGCAGACAGGCGGCGACGCGCTGGTTCGGCGCCTATCTCGACTGTATGCTCACCCCGGTTCTGACGCTCTATGACCGGCACGGCATCGCCCTTGAGGCGCATCAGCAGAACGCCTTACTGGATCTGTCCGAGGGGCTGCCCCGGCAGGGCTTCTATCGCGACAATCAGGGCTATTTCATCACCGAAGACGCCTTTGCCCAGCTGAGCAGGATGGAGCCGAGCCTCGCCGATGTGCCTGCTCTGGTGTTCAGCCGCAGCCATATCAATGCGCGGCTGACCTATTACCTTGTGGTCAATCAGATCTTTGCGGTGATCTGGCGTATGGGCTGTGACCGGCTGGTGCCGGAACAGGCCCTTCTGCACCAGCTGCGCGACCACCTGCAGCAGATGATGCCCCAGTTGACCGGCGCCGCGCGCGCATTGGTCAGCGACCTGTTGCAGGCGCCCAGACTGGCGACGAAAGCCAATCTGCTGACCCGCCTGCATGATCTCGATGAATTGCAGACCGACACACAGGAGGGGCTGTTTCTCGAAATGCCCAACCCGCTTGCTGCTCTGCGAACCCAAACCACGGAGGCAGTTGCCGATGCCTTTGCCTGACTGTGCCATCCCGACACCCGCCCTGCGGCTCTGCAGCCCGACCGATGCCATGCAGCGCGTGTTGCGCCAACTCTGCGAAGCATTGCTGAGCGAGGGCTGCGCACAGGGGGTCACCACGCAGGACGGCAGGCTGTGCTGGCATCTCGGCCCTACGATGTTTCGCGCGCAGGGGCGCTGCGGCGCCTTCAGCCGCTACCGGCTGACGCAGGACAGCATCGAAATCGCGCGCGATCACGGCTGGCAACCTGCCGATCTGGAGGATGTGCTCTCATCGATTGACGCCCCGGAGGCTGCCTTGGCCGCCCTGCGCACCGATCTGCGGCGCACCGCAGAACTGGATGACCTCAACCACCAGCAGATCCCCCGCCCGCCCCGGCGGCACCAGCTGGGCGTTGCACAGATGGAGCGCGCCCTTCACGAAGGCCACCCCTACCACCCGTGTTACAAGGCCCGAAGTGGCTTCAGCGATACCGATCATCTGCGCTTTGGGCCGGAAGCGGGCCAGCGCTTTCGCCTGATCGGGCTGCTGTTTCACCATGATCTGATCCAGCAAAACCTGCCCGACGATGATTTCTGGTCCCGCGAATTGGGCCAGCAAGAGTGGAACCGCATCCAAGGGATCGCCGCAGATCAGGGCATTGATCTGGGAACCGGGGGCTTTGCCCTGCTGCCAGTCCATCCCTGGCAATGGGACCAGCTGGCGCAGGATCCGCTAATTCTGGCGTGGCAATCCGGCGGTCAGCTCGTGATGATTGGTGAGATCGGCGACCGCTACAGGGCGACCCAATCGGTGCGCACGCTGATGAATGCCGACCAGCCGCAGCGCGCCCATGTCAAAACCGCAATGACCATGCGCAACACCTCTTCCCTGCGCACATTGATCCCCGAAACCGTGGCCGTTGCGCCGGTCATATCCGATTGGCTGGTCAAGGTGATCGCCGCCGACCCGCTGCTGCAGCACGACTACCCGCTGACCCTGCTGCCGGAATATGCCGGCATCATCGCCGGGCGCGGCACCGCGCTAGCGGGGCATCTGGCCGCGATATGGCGGCAAAGCCCGGCCTCGCTCGGTCTGGCGGACAATCAGATGATGCCCTTCAATGCGCTCTCCCTGACCGAGGTAGACGGCCAGCCCCTGATCGCGCCCTGGATCGCGACCCATGGCCGCGACCGCTGGCTGGCGCAGCTGATTGAAACGGCGGTGCTGCCGGTCTGGCATCTGATGGTGGCCCATGGCATCGGGCTGGAGGCCCATGGCCAAAACCTCATCCTGCAGCATGACAATGGCTGGCCCACCGGCATCATCGCCCGCGATTTTCACGATGGTGTGGAATATGTGGCGCCGTTGCTGTCGCGCCCGGATCTCTGCCCGGATCTGGCCGCGATTGACCCGGTTTTTGCCACCGCACCGCTGGATCGGTTCCACGCGCTGGCCTGTGGTGATGGGCTGCGCGAGCTGGTGATGGACACGCTGTTTGTCTTCAATCTCGCGGATCTGTCGGACCTCATGCAGCGCCAGTTCGACCTGCCTGAATCCCGTTTCTGGCAGCGCCTGCGCGCGCGGCTGGACCGCTACGCCGCCGATCACGGGCAGGCACAGCGCATGGCCGCCCTCGCGCCCTTTGCGCCGCAGATCCACGCCGAAAGCTTGATCACCCGCAAAATCGACCCCGACCGGATCGGCGCCTATCGCCATCTGATCGACAACCCTCTGGCCACTGCAAAGGACAGCTGACCATGTTTGTGTTGAATGACACCCCCCTTGACCCCACCGCGCTGCACCCAAGACTGCAACAGGCGCTTGGCGATGATCTGCACCACCGCTACGCCCTGCGGATGCGCGACACCGGCCTCGGCCTCGCAACCCTGCTCTACCTGAAGGACCACAAGGCCGGCGTTTTCCCAATCCACGCCGATATCCCGGCGGAGGCCGCAAAACAGATGGCGACCAAAGCCGGATGCGACTGGTTTCTGGAGGATAATCTTGTCCCGCAACCGCTGCCCCGGCAGCCCGGTCAGACCGCCAGCGCGCGCCCCGGCGCCGGCGTTCTGGTGCAGATGAGCTCCGGCACCACCGGCGCGGCCAAGGTGATCACCCGCAGCTGGGACAACATCTCAACAGAGGTCCGCCATTACGCCGACTTCTTTGCCAGCGCCGCTAAGATGACGCCGGTGATCGCCTGCCCGGTGACCCATTCCTACGGGCTGATTCCGGGGGTTCTGGTGGCGCTACATCGTGGCCATGTGCCGGTCATCATTGATGCGGTGAACCCGAAGTACGTCCTGCGCCGCCTGCGCGAGGTGTCAAACCCGGTGCTCTATACCTCGCCTGCGATGCTGCATACCCTTGCCAAGCTGCTGCCCCGTGACGAGGAACTGAACGCCGCCGTCACCTCGGGCACGGTGCTGCCCGATCCATGGTTCCAGCTGATCCGCGCCCGCACCCGGCATCTGTTCCAGCAATATGGCTGCTCCGAAGTGGGCTGTATTGCGATCAATCAGGACCTGCAGGCGCCCTGCGATGTCGGCCACCCGCTGCCGCATCTCGATCTGCAGGCAGGCGCGCCCGACACCCCCGGCCAGGTCCGCGTACAGCTGACGACTGGGGGTCCGGCCACCACGGATGCCGCTGGGGGCAACTGGGTCGAGACCGGCGATCTGGGCTATCTCGCCGCCGATGGCGGGCTGGTCTTCACCGCCCGTGCGGATGATATGATCAACGTGGCCGGGCTGAACGTCTATCCGCAGGATGTCGAACGCGCGGTTATGTGCCTGCCGGGGGTTGAGGATGCCGTCGCCTTTCGCCTGCCCGACCCGCAGGCCGGCGCGCGGGTGGGGCTGCTGTTCGTCAGCGCCACCCTCAGCGAGACGCAGCTGCGCGCCCAATGCGCCGATCTGCTGGCCGATCATCAAAAACCTGCTCTGCTGCGTCGCCTCCCCGCCCTGCCACGTCAGGCCAATGGCAAGATCAGTCGCCGCGACATCGCCGAAAGATACGCATCCGGCACGGATCACACAGCCGATCAGCAGGTGCCCGCATGACCTTCGACAGCGTGCTGCACGCAATGCAGCAGACCCTCGCCGGACCGCTGGCCAATCCGCATATGGCACAATTCGGACCCGAGGCGGTGCTGAACGATGATCTGCATATCGACTCCGTGGTGCTGATCAACCTGCTGGTGCATCTGGAAACCGACCACGGCGTTGCGATCCCCGAGCGTGATTTCCGCAAGGAGGATTTCGTCACCGTCGCCGATCTGATCCATGTGCTTCTGGCCAGCCCATCCGCAGCGGTTGCCATCGAACCAGAGGCAGCCCCCGCCAATCAGGACCCGAGCGAGATCACCGTACATTGCTTTGTCAGCTGTCTCTGTGCGGCGATCCGGCGGCATGAGGGACTGGATTTCCGGCCCTTCTACTTCGGCACATGGGACAGCGATTTTGCTGTCACCGCCCAGCAGCATCTGGCCTATCACAGCGCCGAGATGACCCAGGATCACTATATCCGCTGGGTCGAACAACTGTATGGCATCCGCGTCAGCCAGTGGCACGATCCCGCCCTGTCGAAATCCGACAACCTGACCCGCTTTGAAAAACTGCTCCACACCCCGGCCACCGACCGCCAGCTGGTGGTGATGCTCGATATGTTCCACCTGCCGGAGCGGGACACCAAATACAATCAGGACCCGTTTCCGCATTTCGTCATTATCGAGCCGACCGCCGACCCCGAGGTCTGGCATATGAACGATCCGGATTATCGCTGGCGGGGCGACCTGCCGCGTGCCGCCATCCTCAATGCGATGGCGCAACCCAGCGTGGCGGGCGGCTATATCCTCGACAGCACGCGCGCCCGCGCGCCCGAACCTCAGGACCTCGTGGCCTATTTCAACGCGACCTTCCGCCCGGACGCCAACCCGCTGACGGACGCCCTGCGCCGGATCATCACCTATCACGGCCACCCCGAGCGGCCGCTGGCACTGCCGGAGCTGGAGATCGCCCTGCGCGAATTGCCGGTGCTGTCGCTGCGCAAATACGCCTATGAACACGCCTTTGCCTTCTTCTGGCGCGCGCTGGGGCTCTCCTTTGCGGCGTTTGACGCCCATTGCGATCAGGTCGAGGCCCTTTGTGAGGGGTTCCGTCGGCTGCATTTTCAGGCTGCCAAACTGGCGCATACCCGCGACCGCGACCAGCTGCCGGAACTGATCGCGGCACTGGACGCATTGGACCGGCTGGAGTTTACAATCAAGACAGCGCTTCATGCGCAGTTTCAGACCTGGTGCCGCACCACTCAGGTCGCCGCGTCCATCTCACCCAATCGAAGCCATGAAACAAGGGCCATACTCAAAGGGGAGCCGGCATGAAGATTTCGCTCTGCACCATTTCTTTTCGCCACCAGCTGATCGACCTGAAGGACATTGCCTTCTGGGCGCGGGATACCGGGTTTCAGGGGATTGAGCTTTGGGGCGTTCATGCCCGCAATCAGTCGCCGCTGGCGATCCATAACGCGCAGTGGATGGCCGCACAGGGGCTGTCGATCCCGATGATCAGCGACTACCTGCCCCTGCAGGACCGGCAGGAGCTGACCCGCAGAACCCGCGCCTTATGTGCGTTGGCGCAAACCTGGGGCGCGGGCAAGATTCGCACCTTTGCCGGGATGCAGGCCAGCGCCACGGTCCCGGCGGCGGACCGCGACCAGACCACCCGCGCCCTGCGCCACGCCTGCGATATCGCCGCCGATCACGGCCTGCGCCTGCTGGTGGAGACCCACCCCGGCACGCTGGCCGATACGCTCGCCTCAACCGTGGCGCTGATCGACGCCACCAACCACGATGCGCTGGCCATCAACTTCGATGCGCTCCACGTCTGGGAAGGCGGTGATGATCCGGTGACGGCCCGCCGGACCCTGTTGCCCAGAATTGCGCATTACCACCTGAAAAACGTCTCGGACCGTGCCCGACTGCCCGTCTTTGCCCCCGCGAATGTCTACAGCGCGGCCGGCTGTCGAACCGGCATGGTGCCGCTGATGGAAGGGGCCTATGACTACCGCAGCCTGCTGCGGGAGATGTGGCAAGACGGCCCCTGCGAGGCCTCACTGGAATGGTTCGGCGATGAGGTGTTTCAGACCCTGAAAAATGACATCGCGGAGATCCGCGCCCTGACCGCTGCGGAACCAACCACGGCAGGTCAAACCGGCACTACACACCAAACCGCCTCGGTGGGCTAGCGTCCGCTGCCGCCACCGGCGCGGATCTGAAACCGCGCCGGTGTCTGTGCCCCTCAACCGGTCACAAGAGCGCCGGGCCTGTTCGATCCCTGGTCCAGATCAGAGGCATCCCGACTGACGTCACCCCGCCCAGCCTGCCGCGACCATAGCATGGCATAGGTGCCCCCCAGCGCCAGCAGCGCGGCATGGCTGCCATCTTCGGTGATGCGGCCCTGATCCATGACGACAATCCGGTCCATCTGCGCAATCGTGGACAGGCGATGCGCAATGGCGATCACCGTCTTGCCCTGCATGACATCCATCAGCGTCTCCTGAATCTCGGCCTCCACCGCGCTGTCCAGCGCCGAGGTCGCCTCGTCCAGGATCAGGATCGGCGCGTTCTTCAGCACCACCCGCGCAATCGCAATCCGCTGCCGCTGCCCGCCGGAGAGCGCCACACCGCGCTCGCCCACATGGGCGTCATAGCCGGTCCGCCCCGCCTGATCGCGCAGCCCCAGAATGAAGTCATGGGCGCGGGCGCGTTTGGCAGCCGTCACCATCTCCGCCTCGCTGGCGCCGGGGTTGCCATAGAGGATATTGGCCCGCACCGAGCGGTGCACCAGCGCGGTGTTCTGCGTCACCACGCCAATCTGCCCCCGCAGGCTGTCCTGTGTCACGCCAGTGATCGGCTGCCCGTCGATCAGAATGCGCCCCCGTTCGGGATCGTCAAACCGCAACAACAGCGACACCAGCGTCGACTTGCCCGCACCGGACGGCCCGGCAATGCCAATGCGCTGTCCGGCTCCGATCGTCAGATCAAGCCCCGCCACACCTCCGCTGCCATCCTCCGATGCTTTGCCATAGCTGTGATGCAGCCCCTCCACCCGGATCTCTGCCTGGCTCACATGCAAGGCAGCCGCATCTTCCGCATCGGTAATCGCATGCGGTGTGGCCAGCGACCGCAGCCCCTCGCGGATGACGCCCATATTCTCAAACAGGCGGATCGTCACCCAGAGGATCCAGCCGCTCATGCCGTTCAGCCGGATGGTCAGCGCCGCGACGGCGGCCACCTCCCCAACGCTGACCTGACCCAGCGTCCACAGCCAGATCGCCGGAGCCACCACGATCAGGATCAACACACCGTTGATGGCAATGCTGCCAAAGGCCAGCGTGGTCATCATCCGCATGAACCGCTGATAGCGCGCCCGCAGCCGCCGCAGCGCCGACAGCGCATAACCCAGCTCCTGCCCGCCCTGCGCAAACAGCTTCACGGTTTCGATATTGCCATAAGCATCGACAATCCGCCCGGTCGCCCCGGAGCGCGCGTCGGACCATTTCTCCGCCGTCGCCGCAACACTGCGGGCAACATGGCGCACATAAATTGCGTAGATCACCACCCAGATCAGCAGCGGCACCGCCAGCCGCCAGTCGATCTGCGACAGCACCACCACCGCGCCCAGCATATAGGTCCCCGCAAAGAGCACCGCCTCAAACATCATATGGACGCTGTCCTGCACCGCAGGCCCCATCTGCATCACCCGATTGCTGAGCCGCCCGGCAAAATCATGCTGAAAGAAGCCAACCGACTGCCCCAGAAGATGCCGATGCGCCTGCCAGCGGACCTGTTCCTGCAGGTTGGAGGACAGCGTCTGCTCCAGCAGCAGGTGGTTCAGCCCGACCAGCGTCGGGCGCAGCAGCAGCACGCAGAGCAGCGCCAGAATCATCTCACCGCCGTGATCGGCCCAGAATGCAGCGGCGCCGCTCGCGCTCATCAGATCCACCAGCCGCCCGGCATAGAAAATCAGCCCGCTTTCCATCAGCGCGGTCAGCACGCCGGTGACCAGCATCAGCGGCAGCCATTTGCGATAAGGCACCAGCTGCTGCATCAGATACCGCCAAAGACCCGCCTGCGGCGGCGCCATCTGTGACGCCGCAAAAGGGTCGACAAGGTTTTCAAAAGCCCGGAACATAAGGTCCCTCTCAAGGATGAAGTGAAATTCGCCTGAGATGTGGGTCGCCTGTTCTTCGCATCATCCGGGACCGGCGCGCGCCCTGCGCCGCCGTATTTCCCGATGTCTGACACGACATCTGCCTGCACCATAGCGCCGCCGTTCTAATCCCACAGCGCTGCCTTGTCAGCCGGATAATCCACCATGGGCAATGTCCTGCAACCGGGAAATCGACTTGCACCGCGCGGGAGAATCTCTATCTTTCAAATCTGATAGAAAAACTAAGGATTAAGCCGGATGCTCACGGATACAGGCCATTTCGACACGCCGAATGCCTCCAAATACCTGCAACAGCTGTGCAAACATTTCGCCCATAAGGTTGCCGTCACCCATGATGATACCAAAGGCACCGTGGCACTGGGCATGGGGCCTGCGACCCTGACCGCCGAGGGCCAACACCTCCGCGCCGAGGTCACCGCCCCCACTGCCGAAGAGCTGGATCACGCCCGCCAGATCATCGACAACCACCTGAAGCGCTTTGCCTTTCGCGAAGAATTTGAGGCGATGACCTGGGCCTCCGCAACGGCTCCTGCCTGACCAGAGGTCAGACATAAAAACCTGACCAGAGGTCAGAACTGGATCGCATAAGCGGTGGAGCGCCCGCCGGCCTCCATTCGCGTGACCACGCCGGCCGCTTCCAGCGCGCGCAGATCGCGGGTGGCGGTGGCCGGAGAGGTCTTGGTGATCTTGCGATAGGATTTGGCGCTCAACCCAACCGCCAGCCGCTCTGGTCCCTGCTTAAACAGCAGACGCAGCGCATGGGCCTGACGGTCATTCAACATCGGTCCATAGCGCAGAAAGAACTGATTGCGGCGCAGGATGAACCCCGCCTCATCGCGCGCCGAGGCCGCGGCCCGCGTCAGCGTGCGCAGAAACCAGAGCACAAATTCGGTGGCGTCAATCGTGCCAGTCGCGCCCACTCTGCGCCCGGCCTGCAGCGCCTCATAATAGGCTTTCTTGTCCCGCTCCACCTGTCGCGACAGCGAGAACGGCAATGCACGGTTGCGGGCAAACACATGTTCGATCAGGGCGCGCCCAATGCGGCCATTGCCATCTGACAGCGGGTGAATGGACTCAAACCACAGATGCGCCAGCGCCGCCTTCACCGCCACTGGCAGCCCCTGATCGGCGTTCACCCAGTCAAGGAACTGCGCCATCTCCGCCTCCAGCCGATCCGGCGGCGGCGCCTTATAGAGCACATCCCCCGGACCTGCCGTCGCGGAGCGCACAATCTCCATCTCGAACTGCCGCCAGCGGCCCAGATCCTCGACCTCCATGCCGGTGAACAGCAACCGGTGCCAGGTCAGGATTTGCGCGCTGTCCAGCGGCTGATCGGCCCGGCGCGCCGTCAGCATCAGCTCCGCCACCGCATCCGAGCGCCGCGAGATCGCCGCCCGGTCGCGATGGCGCAGCGAGGCCACAACCGAGGCTTCGATTTCGCTCGCATCCAGTGCCACGCCTTCGATTCCGAAGGAGGCCATCGCCTCCTGCACGATCTGGCGCAGCAACAGATCCTCTTGTTCCTGCGGGGTCAGCCCGTGGACAAGGCCCGTCACCTCGCCCACCGCCTCAGCGGCGCGGGCCAGGTCCGGTTCGATACCTGCGTGATCATAGCCAAATCGCGGCCAGGCAAGCGTTTGCCAGATCTGTGACATGAGGAGATTGGCCCTCTTATTCAAATCAAAAGTGACGTCAATATGATCTGAATATACCCTCTAATCAAGTCACAGAGCGAAAAGAGGACCGCTGCCCCCTCCTGGATACTGCCAACAATGGAAGAATGACGCCAATTGGCCGTGGCCTTGCCCCCCGGCAAGCGCTGCCACGGCCCTGGCAGTGGTGCGGGTCGCAGAATTCGACCCTTCCCTGCGCCTCCCCGACCATACGCCATGCGGTAATGCGACGTCCGGTCAAGCCCATCAGGCTTTGCTGTCTTCACCCCGCCGCGCGCTGGCCTCACACCAGATGCGCAGCCTTGCAAAAACAAAAGGATGCCCCGCCACTCACAGCAGGCCACCAGCGCCGCATTCACCGCCTGCCAAAACAGATCCGAGGACCGACAGGAGATGCACGCAACACCTCGGCCAAGCTAGCAATGGCGCAGGGCAGGTGTTATCCCTTAACATTAGGGGGTATCTCAGTGGATTGGACCGACATCGACAGTCTGGAACGCTGCAACAGCACTGATGCGCTATGGGCGCAGGCCCTGCAAATCTTTGCGACCATGGGCTTTGACTATGCCATCTACCTCACCGTGGAGGGCGACCGTAGCCATCCCCATATCCACACCAACCTGCCGCAGATCTATGAGCAGCTGCCCAGCCATCGAGATCCGTTTCTGGATCATTGCTGCAACAGCTATGAGCCGCAGTTCACCGGCACGGAATTTCTCTCCGATCATCCCTATCTGGAGGCCGAGGAGATGGCCTTCATCCGCGGGGCCTCGGCCAAAACCGGATTTCGCGCCGGCATCGCCATCCCGGTGCGATTGCAGGGATCAGATCGGTTTGGCGGTTTCAACCTTGGCACCGCGCAGACCCACGACAGCTTCATCGCGCATGTGGCGGGCAAGACCGACAGCCTGCGGTTTCTCTGCTTGATCATTCACCGCCGCATGGAGGAGCTGCGCCAGACCGCCAGCAGCCCCGCCGCCAATCCCTCCGAACCGGATGCGGAGGGGGCCGGGTTCGACCGCCCCTTGATCGCACCGCCCCCGGCAGCGCTGACCCGGCTCAGCCCGCGTGAACGCGAAGTGCTCTACCTGTTCAGTCAGGGCCTCACCTCCAAGGAATGCGCCGCGGTGTGCAAGATCTCACCGCATACGGTGTCGGAATACGCCAATTCCATCTACCGCAAACTGAACGTCCGCAACCGGGTCGAAGCAATCGGCGTGCTCGCCGCAGCAGAGCGCACCCCGGACCGCAACACCCAGCTCTAACCCGCAGGCAACATCCGCATTTACCCCTGTCCGGCGTTCTTCCCTGCTGGCAAGGACAAGGAAACCGCCCGCAGATCTGTCCCTTGCCGCCGCCCGCTGCTAAAGCCCTGAGAAGGACTTTGAGGATCGGGCACGCGATGGTCGACGATAAATATCTGCTGGCTTTGTCGGCCTTTCACCTCGGGATGGCGCTGTTCTGCACCAATCAACTGCTGCTGCATCAACGCCACCAGCGCGTCTATGTCCCTCTGGCGCTGTTCTTCCTGACCCAATCGGTCAGCGAAATACTTGTTATCGTGGATTTGGTGGTCGCCGATGAGGCCTATGATTATCTGATCTCACGGTTCAACAGCATGCATGTGCCCGCCGTCTTTGCCCAGCCGCTGCTCCTATGGCTTTATGTCCGCGCCCTCACCTCGGAGGATGACGGCCCGCCGATCCGCCAAAGACTCTGGCATGCGGTGCCCATCCTGCTGGCGATCAGCATGGTGGTGCTGTTCTGGACCATTCCGAAATCCCTGTTCGCCCAGAACGATCTGGA
Organism: Phaeobacter inhibens DSM 16374; assembly: GCF_000473105.1. NCBI lineage: Bacteria > Pseudomonadati > Pseudomonadota > Alphaproteobacteria > Rhodobacterales > Roseobacteraceae > Phaeobacter > Phaeobacter inhibens. The sequence goes on from NZ_AXBB01000007.1 coordinate 71,135, forward strand.
GTTCGCCGACCTCAGCCAATACATCCAGGCGATCCTGATCTACTTCCAACTGGTCGAGATCTTGTTCTACATTCAGGTGACGCTCTATCTGATATTGATCATGAAATTGCTGTCGCGATATCGCGCGCGGCTGAAGGATCTGTTTGCCACCACCGAGGACCGCGAGCTGACCTGGGTCTGGTGGATCACCACCACCGTCGCCGCCTATCTTCTGATCAGCATCGCCGAGATCCTCGCCGACCTCTTCGAAATTGAGATGTTCCAGCTGTTCAGCGACGCCTCCGACCTGACCAATGGGCTGACCAGCCTTGCCATCACCTGGGTGATCGGCATCTGGGGGGTGCGGCAACAGCCCGGGCTGATGCCCAAACCCGGAGGCGACACGCCGCCCGCCACCGACCGGGAGCTGGCCGCCGCAAAATACGAGCGTTCCGCCCTCACCGATGATCACGCGGCCCGCATCGCCGCCAAGATCGAACGCGCCATGACCAAGGATATGCTCTACCGCGATCCCAATCTGTCGCTCTGGGATCTGGCCAAACATATCAGCGTGACCTCGAACTACGTGTCGCAGACGCTGAATATGACGCTGCAATCGAACTTCTTCGACTACGTCAACAAATGGCGCATTCAGGACGCGGTGACGCAGCTGCATGATACCGATGAAACCATTCTGGTGATTGCGCATGATGTCGGCTTCAATTCCCGCTCGTCCTTCTACAACGCCTTCAAGCGCGAGATGAACACCACCCCCTCTGCCCTTAGGGCCAGCCGCGCCGCCGCCGATCCGGCGAGCTGAGGGGCGCTGCGAAGTCGGCACCGTGACCGCCCCGGCGTTGTTGGGAGGCCTGTAGGTTTGCTCATGCCGTGGCCTCAGCAGCAAGTCCCCGCCGCGCCGCCCGACGACGTGCCCGCCGCTGCTGACCGCGTGTGCCCAGCACCAACATCGCCGGGGTGACCAGCAGCGTCAGCAGCGTCGCCGCCACCAGCCCGCCGGCAATAGTTGTCGATAGCTCGGTCCACCACTGGCTAGAGGGCGCGCCAAACACCATGCTGCCGGTCAGCAGATCCAGCTTCATCCCCAGCACCATTGGCATCAGCCCCAGCACCGTTGTCAGCGAGGTCAGCACCACCGGCCTGAGCCGCAGCGCCCCCGCCCGCAGCGCCGCCTCACACGGGGACTGCCCGGCGCTGCGCTGCGCGTTATAGGTGTCGATCAGCACGATATTGGTGTTCACCACGATCCCCGCCAGCGCGATCACCCCGATGCCTCCCATCACCACGCCAAACGGCCGCCCCGCCACCAGCAGCCCCAGCAGCACACCCGCAATGGAGAAGATGATCGCCGACATCACCACAGCGGCCTGATAGAAGCTGTTGAACTGTGCGATCAGGATCACCGCCATCAGCACAACCGCCGTCACAAACGCGAGGAGGAGAAACCGCATCGCCGCATCCTGCTCCTCCGCCTCGCCCTTGAACCGCCAACTGACACCATCGGGCAGATCCGCCACCACCATCGCCTGGCGCAGCCGTTCAATCTGCGCATCCGCCAACAGCCCCGGCGCCACATTGGCCGACAGCGTCAGCACCCGCGACTGGTCGCGCCGCTCGATTGAGCCCGATCGCGGCACCGGTGCAAAGCGGGTGAAATTGGCAATTGGCACCAGCCCGGACGCGGTCGGCACCCGCAGGGCCCGCAGCCCGTCGAAACTGCGCTCCGCCGCCGGGAACCGCACCCGCACATCCACCGACTCCGCCACATCATCGGGGCGAAAACTGGTCACCATGACGCCATGGGTCAGCAATTGCACCGTCTGGCCCAGAAGATTGAGGTCGGCGCCGTAGCGCGCAGCCTCGGCACGGTCGATCTCGATCCGCCATTCCACCCCCGGCAGGGCCCGGCTGTCGGCCACATCGGTAAAGCCGCCGATCCCGGTCATGATCTCGCGGATCTGCCCCACCGCCGCCTCCGCCACGGATGGGTCACGGGCGGTGATGTGCAGATCCAGCGGCTTGTCACTGCTTGGCCCGTCGTCCTCGGTCTCCACCCGCACCTCGACCCCCGGCAGATCCGCCACCTCGGCACGGATCCCCGCGCCGATCTCGGCTGCGGGCGGACGCTGGTCCCAAGGGTCCAGCTCCAGCTGAATGGTGCCGATCAGGTCCAGATCATCGCCCCCGCCGAGCGAGGTCACCGCATAAACGCTGGTGATGCCCGCAGTCTGCAACAGCTGATCCTCCACCACCCGCACCAGCGCGTCGCGCTCATGGATCGAGAAATTGTCCCGCGCACGCAGCTGCACCTGCATGAATTCAGGCTCTACTTCAGGGAAAAACGTCAGCCCCACCCCGTATTTTCCATAAAGACCAAACGTCCCCAGCAACAGCGCAACGCTCAACAGAACGGTGGTGCCGGGAAACAGCAGCGCCCGCTGCAACATCCGCGCATAGATCCCGGCCATCCCACGGCCAAGGCGCGGATCACCATGTTCCGCCGCATGGAGCGCCTGTTTTGCCGCCGCACTCTGCGGGGAGCGGCGCGCGATCATCCCGCCCAGCACCGGAATGAACACCAACGCCATCAACAGCGACGCGGCCAGCGTCACGATCACGGTGATCGGCAGGAATTTCATGAACTCACCGGTGGTGCCGGTCCAGAACAGCAGCGGCACAAACACGCTGAGCGTGGTCGCGGTGGAGGACACCAGCGGCCCCGCCATACGCCCCGCCGCCGCGCGATAGGCCTCTGCCGCTGTCCGGCCCTCCTGCAGGTAGCGGTCGGCCAGCTCCGTGGTGACAATGGCGCCGTCCACCAGCATTCCGACCACCAGGATTAGCGAAAACAGCACCACGATGTTCATCGTGATCCCCATCGCCCACAACAGCGCCACACCGGCCAGAAACGCACCGGGGATCGACAGCCCGACCAGCAGCGCCGGCCGCAGCCCCAGCGCATAGATCACCACCAGCATCACCAACACGATGGCCGCCACCACATTGGCCTCCAGATCGCCCAGCATGGTCTCCACCTCGCGGCTCTCATCCAGCAGATAGTCGACCCGGACGCTCTGCGGCCAGTCCTGCTGCGCGGTGGCGATCACCGCCTTGGCGGCGGCCACGGTCTCGATGATATTGGCGCCGCTGCGTTTGGTGATATCCAGCGTCAGCGCCGGTTGACCGTTGATCCGGGCAAAGCTGCGGGGATCCTCAAACCGTCGCCGCACCACTGCAATATCGCCAAGGGTCACCACCGCACCGCCCTCCACCTTCACCGGCATCTGCATCAGGTCAGCGGCGCCATCGACCAATCCCGGCACCTTCAGCACGAACCGCCCGGCGGCACCGTCGATGGTCCCGGCGGCAATCATCGCATTGTTGCGATTGATCTGACCCACCAGCGCCTCAAACGACAGCCCATAGGTGGCAAAGGCAACGGGGTCGATCAGCACCTCCAGCAGATCCGACCGCCCGCCGCCGATATCGACCTCAAGCACACCGGTCAGCGCCTCCAGCCGGGTTTCAAGCTCCCGCGCCATGCGGTTCAGGCTGCGCTCCGGCACCCGTCCAGAAAGCACCGTGGTCAACACCGGAAACAGCGCCGTGTTGATCTCCACCACCACGGGCTCGGTGGCGGCCTCCGGCAGGTCGGGGCGGGCCTGATCCACCGCCACCCGCACCCGGTCCAGCGCCTCTGCCACATCGGCACCCGCCTCAAATTCCAGCGTCACGCTGGCATAGCCCTCATAGGCGTGGCCCTTCATCTCCTTCAGATCCGCCAGCCCGCTCAGCCCGGTTTCCAGCGGCTTGACCAGCAGCCGCTGGCTGTCATCCGGCGAAATGCCCGACAGGCTGGTGCTGACATAGACAAAGGGGATCGGAATATCCGGATTGCTTTCCTTCGGAATATTTAAATAGGCATAGGCGCCACCGCACAGCAGCGCCGAAAAGATCAGCATCACCGCCCGACTGCGGGCAAAGATCACCGCAAGAAACCCGTTCATCGCCGATCCTCCGCGCCTGCCGCCCGTCCCGTGGTGGCTGCCGCATCTCTGGGCCGCACCACCTCTCCTGCGGTGACAAATCCCTGCCCCACAGTGATCAGCCGCAACTGATCTGCCAGCCCACTGACCCAGACGCCATCGCGCTCGGACTGGACAATCTCCACCGGCGTAAAGACCACGCGGTCAGCGTCATCGACGCTCTTGATGCCCAGCACCCCGGCCATATCCAGCGAAAGAAGCGCCGGGGACAGGAAATGCGCCTGGACAATGTCCAGCGGCACCGCAATCCGGGCGCTGATCCCGGCCGGGATCGGGGGCGCATTGAATGGGGACGGATTGTCCAGCATCACCTCAGCGGCAAAGCTGCGGGTATCGGCCTGCGCGCTTTGCCCCAGAAAACTCAAACGCCCTTCGGCGCTGTCACCGTTCAGAAACCGCACCTGCGCCATCGCCCCCGCGCGCAAGGACCCTCGCTGGTGCTGCGGCACCTGAAAACTCACCCGCAGGGGATCCAGCGCCACCACCCGCGCCACCGCAGCCCCCTCCTGCACATAGGCACCGGGGGTCAGGTCGAACTCCTCCAGATGACCGGCAAAAGGCGCGGTGATGCGCGTCTCCGCAAGGCTCTGACGGGCGGCGGCCAGATCCGCCTTGGCCACGGCCAGCGCCTCGCGCGCCTCGCTCAGCCGCTGCTCCGTGGTGGACCCGCGCTGATGCAGCGCTGTGGCGCGGGTATGGTCACGCTCCGCCCGCAGCAAAGACGCCTCCGCCCGCGCCAGCGACGCCGTGCGCTGCGCAGGCTGCAAACTGGCCAGGAGCTGCCCCGCCTCTACCCGCGCGCCCTTGGCCACCGCTACGCGGGCCACATGGCCGGACATCTCCGCCCTCAGGGTTGCATCCCGGTCGGGTTTGCTGACCCCTTCGGCGCGCAGCATCCGGGTCACCGGGGCGGCCTGTGACAGGCGCACCGCAACCGAAACAGGCTCTATTACCGGAGTATTCGCCTCACCGCCGCCTGCCACAGGGGCGGCGGGCCAGACCAGTCCCACCGCCATCCAGATCACCAGCCCGGCGCAAATCATCGCCGCCAGGCGCGGCGGCCATCTGGCCTCCGGATCGCTCACAAACTCCAACCCCGCAGGATCCGCCCCGCCCACGCAGCCGGGGGGCTGCGGGGCTGAGGCGGGCTGTGCCACAGCTGCCGTTGCAGACCTGTTCACCTGAGGATCCGGCGCCGCTGGGGGTACAGTCGGGGCGGGTGTCTCAGCGACCTGCGACGTTGGGGACGTCTCGTTCACGGCAGATACCGGTGGCACAGCGGCAGCAGAGCCTGCCGGAGACGCGGTGTCACCCCGCACCCCCTCTGCCCTACCCTGCTGGTTCGCATGAAGCGGGGTGGCCATGGATCAGAAACTGTAGATCAGGCCAAGCCCAACCGAATAGCGATCCTTGTTGTTGGTCAGCGGGCTGTCGTGAACCTTCTTGTCGACCAGCTGATAATCCACCGTACCCAGTACCGACACTTTGTCGCTGATCGGATAGATCACGGTCATATCGACAAAGGGCTCGGTGGTGGAGCCGACATCATAGGCGGCGCGCTGCGCGTTTGCCTCGCTGGCGGACACCCCGTAAAGGAAGTTGTTCAGCTTCCCGTCCCGCATCCGCGCCCCGGCGCCGATGTCGACCCCCAGCTGACCCATCTGGAATTCGGTCCCGAACTTGGCTTCGACGTGATAGCCGTCATGCTCGTTGGAGACATCCGCCATCGCGCTACCAGCCATATAGAACCCGTCAAACCGATAGGTAAAATCAAACCCGGCCTCAACCGGGGTGCTGCGTTTCAACCCGGCAAACAGCGGCTTGTTCTCCGGGAAATCCGGCTTCTCGCCTGCGCCAACACGCACCGAGACCTCCAGATCCTCACCGTTCAGGAAATGATAGGCGACCCCGTCCCATCCGACATGCAACCGATCACTGTCATAGGACACAAACGGCAGCGCGGCGGCCTCTGTGCCTTCGCCTTTGTAAAGATCTGAGGCCGCAAACGCCCCCAGCCCGAGGGTGAACTGCCCGTTGGCAAACAGCCCATCAGCGGCGGCACCTGATGCGCCCGCCAGAAAACACGCGGTCACGAGAGCGGCGCTGCGTTGAAAATTCATTGTCGTATCCTTTTTAAGGTCTTGGTTGGGTATCTGTGATTTGCCCCGCAGCGCGCGTGCCACGCAGCCAGATCCGGGGCGAATGAAAGCAATGTATTCGGCGTCTTTCAGGTCAGGCGCCAGACCGCGGGCGTCTCAGCCGTCAGGCGCGGGCGCAGATCCCTGTCCGTGCGGACACATCCGGACACAGCAAACGCCGATCAGCGCCGCCGATGGGTGATATCGGCATGCACCACACAGGGCTCCGCAGAGCCGATCTGCCGGGCGATGCGCGGCGGGAAGGTGATCGTGGCCACCGCCTTCTGATCAATCAGCCCCTCAGAGATCACCCGTGTCTTCAGCGCGGTTACGGTTGTGACTTTGCCAAACAGGGTGCGCTCAATCTCGGTCATCACCCCTTCCCAGCGGTTGGGGCTGGTGCGGGTCCAGTCGATATCGACCTCCCAGGCGGCATTCAGATGGTTGAGGTCCAGCGGGGTGGAGAAAGTCAGCGGCTTGGAATACAGCACCTCATCCTCGGCATCCGCTTCAATCTCGCGCCGCAGGGTAGCCGAACAGCCACTGACCGAGCGGAACTGCATCAGCGCCAGCCAATGACCATCGCGCGGCTGGATGTCATCGACACCGGCGCCGGCACGGCTCGCAGGCGACACCCCAATGGCAAGCCCCAGCGCGATGCAGACCACCACCGGCAGCAATGGCACATTGCGTCGGTACTGCCGCAGGGCTGAGGTCAGGTGACGGGGATGAAAAGAAGCTCTGAGCATGGCGCGGTCTCTCTCTGGCCAGATATCGGGGTGGGCGACAACAGCGGGTTTCGGGGCCGCACATCGGCCACCTTGATCACAGCTGTGACAGACCCCCGCGCGCCTGTCGTCCAACCGGGCCGGACAGGACGCGAACCCT
>NZ_AXBB01000008.1 GCF_000473105.1 Phaeobacter inhibens DSM 16374
TTTCATCCGTTCAGCCACGTAAAACAGCGGACGGCCTTCCTTCAGCAGCAACCAGGCCAGCAGCCCCAGCAGCACCGGGCCCAGCACCACCACCAGAAGACTGGCAAAAAAGAGATCAAAGAGGCGTTTGCGCCAGGTCATATGCGAGTGTCCTTATCGGGATCGGGCGTTGGGCAGCAGGTCCAGCGCGCGCACCTCCGCCACCAGATCAGCGGTTGTGGCAACAGGCAGGCGCGCTGGCAGATCTGCGGCAGGCACGGGCTGTGCCGCCAAAAGCCCGATCAGCCGGGTGACGTCAAGCTGCACCTCGGCAATGGCCTGCGCGGGCGCGGGTCTGCGGGCAAACTCCAGCCCCGCCGCCTGCAACAGATCGCCCATCGCCACCAACCCGGGCTGGGCGATGTTCAGCACCTGCGGCAGATCGGGGCAGCGGATCAGGGTCGCAAGCACATCCGCCAGCGTCCGGGGACCGATATAGCTGCGCCGGGGCGTCTGCCCATCGGCAAATTGATCCAGACAGAATCCCGGCTGCCAGCCGCCCAGGATCGCATCGATGCCGGCAATATTGCCGATCCGGAGCAGGGTGACACCCAGCCCCAGCTCTGCGGCGCGGGCGCGGGCGGCCTGTTCCATCTCGGCCTTGGCCAGGCCATAGGGCGCCACCGGGGCCAGCGGGGTGTCTTCCTGCAGCGGGCCAGAGGCCGTGCCATAGACCGCCGCCGAAGAGGCCAGCAACACCCGCGGTGCCCCTGCGCCTGCGTCGCGCACATGCGCGGCCGCCTCCAGCGCGGCCAGCGCCAGATCGCGATGTTGCACCAGCTGGCGCGCGCTCAGTTCCCGGCCCGCCGCACCGCCGGGCACCGGCCCCGCCAGACAGAGGATCGCCGCCGCGCCCCGCGCCGCCTCTGCCAGCGCCTCCGGGTCCGCCAGCGGATCAAGGACATGCCAGGCCTGTGCGCCAGCCTCTGCCCCCTCAGGCCGCGCCCGCCGCTGCCAGCGCAGATCCGCCGCGGCAGAGGCCCATTGGTGGCGCAGGATCCCGCCAATCCGCCCGGAGGCGCCCAGGATCAATGTGGGTCTCAATGTGGGTGGAAAACGCATCAGCCCCCCTGTTACCGTAGTGCTTGCGGTTGACGCAGACTGCATGCCCAGTATCTTGCGGAGAACAAAAATCAAGCCGTTTTCGGATGTTTTCGAACGAAGGATCCCCATGCGCCGTCTTTCCCTCCTGCTTGCCGCTCTTGGTCTCGCTCTGCTGCCGGCAGCCTGCGGTCGTTTGCCCGGCGGTGCCCCCGCCAGCGAAGAGATCCTGAAAACCGCCGATGATGCGGATGCGGATTTTGCGCTGTATCCCGTCACCCGCGCCTTTCTGCCGACAGTGGCCCATTGGCCCGAAACCGGCCCGGAAAGCGGCGGTGCCCATCCCGGCAAGCGCCCGCTGAAATGGATCGGGGCCACCCAGGGCGCCAAGACCCAGATCATCCAGCCCGGGGATCTTCTGACCCTGCGGATCTGGGACAGCAGCGACAATTCCCTGCTGACCACCCCGGATGAAAAAATGGTGCAGCTGCAGGATGTGACGGTGGCGGCCAATGGCAGCATCTTCATGCCTTATGTGGGCAATGTGAATGTGAACGGGCTGACCCCGGATCTGGCACGCGAAAAACTGCAGACCGCCATGGAAGAAATCGTGCCTTCGGCCCAGCTGCAGCTGGACATGACCGAAGGGCGCGGCAATTCGGTGGATCTGGTCAGCGGTGTCACCACCCCCGGCACCTATCCGATGCCGGATCGCAATTACACGGTGATGGGGCTGATCGCGGCCGGCGGCGGCATCAGCGCCGACCTCAACAATCCGCAGATCCGTCTGGTGCGCGGGCGCAGCATCTATGGCACCTCGGTGGAGACCCTGCTCAATGATCCGCGCCGCGACACGCTGTTGCGCGGCGGCGACCGGGTGTTTGTGGAAGAGGACGCGCGCTATTTCCTCTCCTTCGGGGCAACCGGCCGTGAGGATCTGCACACGTTCACCAAGGATCAGATGTCGGCGATGGACGCCATGTCGGTCGCGGGCGGCTTTCAGGACAGCCGCGCCGACCCGCAGGGGCTTCTGGTGCTGCGCGAATATCCCGACAGCGCCCTCGCGCCGGGCCAGCGTGGCCCGCGCCAGCCCCGGGTGGTGTTCACGCTGGATCTCACCTCGGCCGATGGGCTGTTCTCGGCCCGCCGCTTCAAGATCAATTCCGGGGATCTCTTGATCGCCACCGAAGCGCCAGTGAATGATGCCCTGACCATCTCCAATATCATCGGCAACTTCTTCGGCGTCTTCAGCCGCGCAGGCGCGCTCTGATCAGCCGCTGCTGAAAGCCGGCACGCACAGGCTCCTCGTTTGCAGAAGGCCTGTGCGTAATCCAGACAGCGCCCGAGCCTCAGGCCGTACGCGGGAAGAAACAACCTCAGGTGGAGAATTTACACTGGCCCTCCCGGCTCCTGGAGGCTAGTCTTCCCCTGTCCTATTTATCCCGGTTTCTGGCCTTGGGTTTGTGGTTGATTTCTGACCGTGAAGCCTACCCTGTCGGGGCTTGGGTCGTCTTATTATTTCGCAAAAACGCTTATTTAGAGTCCTTCTTTTCCGATGAAACCGACAACTCTTCGAGTGACCGACAGCATGCGCAGGCTGCTGGCCGACCACCATGTGATGCCAAAACCCTGGCGTAACGAACGGGATCTGACCGCGCTCAAACGGATCAGCTTTCCGCTAGATCTGAGCCTCTCGGTTCTCACCCGGCACGGGCTGAAAGCGGGGGGCCTACTGCCTCTCAGCAGCATCGGCTATATGAGCTACAGCCACTCACCTTCACGCAACTGGTCCGCCGGGGCCTTCTGTTCGATTGCGGCCGGGCTGCGGGTCCTGGGCGATCGCCACCCGATCCGGCGGGTGTCCTCCCATCCGTTTAGCTATGGGCCCTATTACGGAAAACTCGCCCGCGATCTGGGCGCTGAGACCTATGAACCACACGCCCGGTTCAACACCAAAACCCCACCTGTGCGCATAGGCAATGACGTCTGGATCGGGCGCGGGGTGCAGATGGCCGGCGGGATCACCATCGGCAATGGCGCAGTGGTGGCTGCAGGCGCCATCGTCACCAAGGATGTGCCACCCTATGCCGTTGTTGGCGGGGTGCCGGCCCGGGTACTGAAATACCGGTTTGCAGCCCCGCTGATTGCTCGGCTGGAGGCCACGGCCTGGTGGGACTATCCGCTGGAAACGCTGGCAGCTTTCAAGATGGGGCATCCGCGCCGGTTCTGCAAAGCCTTCGAGCCGGAGGAAGCCAACCTGGCCAAACGTGAGGAACGCTGGATCACCGCCGCAGACCTGCAGGCGCTGGCAGCTCCGGTTGATGTCGCGCGAGCCTCATTGAGCAGAGCAATCACCCTGCCTGAAGGCCGCACACGGGGACCGGTGTCCAAACAAATTCGCCGTATTTCAGATCGCCTGACGCGCATTGTGCGCTCAGCCTGATCAGTTCAGCAGCCGTTCCAGATAGGCACCATAGGCGTTTTTGGCGAACATCTCGGCGCGGGTGCGCAGCTGGGCGGCGTCAATCCAGCCTGCCTCATGGGCGATTTCCTCGGGGCAGCCGGTCTGCAGCCCCTGGCGCTCTTGCAGGGTGCGCACGAAATTGCCCGCATCCAGCAGCGATCCATGGGTGCCGGTGTCCAGCCAGGCATAACCGCGGCCCATGGTCTCCACCCGGAGGGCGCCTTGGTCCAGATACATCTGCAACAGATCGGTGATCTCCAGCTCACCACGTGGGCTGGGCGTGACCTGCCGCGCCCGTTCCGGCGCACTGCCATCCAGGAAATACAGCCCCGTCACCGCATAGTTCGACGGCGGCACGGCGGGTTTTTCGATGATCTCGCGGGCGCGGCCCTCGGCGTCGAAATCCACCACGCCATAGCGTTCCGGATCCGCCACGTGATAGCCAAAAACGGTGCCGCCGCTGGTCTGCGCATCCGCCGCCGCCAGCAGTTTTGGCAGACCATGGCCAAAGAACACATTGTCCCCCAGCACCAGCGCCGAGGGCGCGCCATCCAGAAAGTCTTCGGCCAGCACAAAGGCCTGCGCCAGACCGTCGGGGCTGGGCTGCTCCACATAGGTAAGAGAGATGCCCCACTGGCTGCCATCGCCCAGAAGCCGGGTGAACTGATCCTGATCCTGCGGCGTGGTGATGACGCAGATCTCGCGGATACCTGCCAGCATCAGCACCGACAGGGGGTAATAAATCATCGGCTTGTCATAGAGCGGCAAGAGCTGTTTGCTGACCGCCATGGTGATCGGATAGAGCCGGGTGCCCGAACCACCTGCCAGAATGATGCCTTTGCGGCCCGCGCCGGATGTGCCTGTGGTCATGCCCGCTCTCCCAGATCCTTCAGAATATCCTTCAGCCCGGCCTGCCAGTCCGGGCGTGTGATGCCAAAAACCCGCTCCAGAGTGCTGCAATCCAGCCGTGAGTTCAACGGCCGCGGCGCCGCGGTCGGATAGGCCGAACTGGGGATTTCCGCCACCGCACAGGGGATTTCTGCCTCGGTGAAAATCTCGGTGGCGACCCCGGCCCAGCTGGTCTCGGGCTGGCCTGCAAAATGATAGGTGCCGGATTTTTCAGGATCTGCGATCAGCTGACGGGCAATCTCGATACAGGCGGCGGCGATGGCGCGGGCCGGGGTGGGCGCGCCGATCTGATCGGCCACCACACGCATCCGCTCGCGCTCTTTGCCCAGACGCAGCATGGTCTTGACGAAATTACTGCCATGAGCCGACACCACCCAGGAGGTGCGCAGGATCACATGCGTCCCCCCCGTCAGGCGCACGGCCGCCTCGCCAAGCTGTTTGGAGCGCCCATAGGCATTGAGCGGCGCCACCGGTTCATCCGGATGCCAGGGGCTGCTGCCCTTGCCGTCGAAAACATAATCGGTGGAGAGGGTCACAAAGGGAATGCCCAGCGTGGCGCAGGTTTCGGCCATGACACCGGGGGTGGTGCCATTGATCAGTGTCGCCAGATCCTCCTCCGCCTCGGCCCGGTCCACAACCGTATAGGCGGCGGCATTGATCACCGCCGCAGGCGCATGGGCGCGGATCACCTCGGCGCAGGCCGCAGGATCCGTGAGATCCGCCTGATCGCGGCTCAGGCAGGTGACGGTTTCATCGGCCGCCAGCTCCCGCGCCACCTGACCGGTTTTGCCAAAAACAAGGATCATATGCGGCTCCTTTTACGCCATAGGTACAAGGCCAGAGCCCAGATACCCAGTTCCAGAACAAAGGTCCAATGCAGCAGGAAAGACAAAACCCAATGGGACTGTGCTGCGGGCACATAGCCCGATGGCAGATGCGCTGTCAGCATCAGGACAGCGACCCCATAGAGGAAACTGTCCGGCAGCATGCCGGGCAGCGCCCGACCCTCCCCACGGGAGGGCGCTTCGCACCCGCCCAGGCTCGGGCGCTGCCCTTTGTGGCCTATCTGCCGTCACTTTCCCGTCCCCAGCCGCTGGCCAACGCCGTCGCGGCTTTGCAGCGCGCGCCACCAGCTCTCATTGTCCAGATACCACTGCACGGTCTTCTCCAGACCTTCCTCCACGGTGACGCTGGGCCGCCAGCCCAGTTCGTCGCGGATACGGGAGGGGTCGATGGCATAGCGGGCATCATGGCCCGGCCGGTCCGTCACAAATGTGATCTGGTCCTTGTAAGATCCTCCGTCCTCCCGAGGCTGTTTCTCGTCAAGGATCGCACAGAGCGTCTCGACCAGCTCCAGATTGCTGCGCTCATTCTCGCCGCCGATATTGTAGCTGCGCCCCACGCGCCCCTTGGAGACCACCAAGAGCAGCGCATCGGCATGATCCTCCACATAAAGCCAGTCGCGCACATTGGAGCCATCGCCGTAGATCGGCAGCGGTTTGCCCGCCAGCGCATTGAGGATCACCACCGGGATCAGCTTTTCGGGGAAATGATAGGGACCGTAGTTGTTGGAGCAATTGGTCAGCACCACCGGCAGGCCATAGGTCTCGCCCCAGGCGCGCACCAGATGATCGCTGGCGGCCTTGCTGGCGGAATAGGGCGAGCGCGGGTCATAGCCGGTCTCTTCGGTGAACATCACACTCGGGTCGGCAGGCAGGCTGCCATAGACCTCATCGGTGGAGATATGATGGAACCGGAAGGCCTCCGGGCGGCCCGCCTCGGCCCAGTATTTGCGCGCCGCTTCCAGCATCTGATAGGTGCCGGTGATATTGGTCTCAATGAAATCACCGGGCCCGTCGATGGAGCGGTCGACATGGGATTCTGCGGCCAGATGCATCACCACATCCGGGCGGTGCCGGGCAAAAACAGTGTCTAATGCGGCGCGATCGCGGATATCGACCTGCTCAAAGGCGTAATTGGGGTTGCCCGCCACATCCGCCACATTGTCCAGACAGGCCGCATAGGTCAGCGCATCGAGGTTCACCACCTGATGGCCGCGCGCCACCGCCAGTCGGACAACGGCCGAGCCGATGAACCCAGCGCCACCTGTCACCAAAATCTTCATCTCTTATCCTTCCCACACGAAGGGGCTGTCGAAGTCTTCAAACAGGGGCGCCGCAGCATCCTTTTCAGAAAGAACCGGTGTAGCGTCAAAGCCCCAGTCAATACCGCAGCTGTCCCAGGCCACCCCGCCGTCACAGTCCGGCGCGTAATACGCATCGCATTTATACAGGACTTCGGTGCCGGGGCTGCGGGTGATGAATCCATGCAGAAACCCCGCCGGGATCAGCAGCTGACGGCCATTTGCCGCCGACAGCTCCACCCCGGTCCAGCGCCCGTATGTGGGCGAGCCTTTGCGGATATCCACCGCCACATCAAACAGCGCCCCCTGGCCGCAGCGCACCAGCTTGGCCTGGGCATGGGGTGGCGCCTGAAAATGCAGCCCACGCAGGGTGCCAACCTCCATCGACAGCGAATGATTGTCCTGCACGAAATCGAAGTTGAGCCCCGCCTCGGCCATCCGCGCCTTGTTCCAGCTCTCGCAGAAAAACCCCCGCGCATCGCCAAACCGCGCCGGTGTCAGGATCTTCACCCCCGGCAGGTCCGTGTCTTCAATCTGCATGCCCTCTCCCCCGATCTGCTGCCGTGGTCCTGTCTTCTGTCCTAACGCCCAGACGCGCGTGACGCCACGGGAAAGGCACATTTTGCCTGCCGCTCTGCCCTGCGTGGGTCAAACAATGCGCCGACATATGATTTCATGGGAAATTAAACCTATCTCCGCAACGCCCTGATAGGTTAAACGGAGCCACAGATAAAACAGAGGGATACAAAGATGCCAACCTATCAGGATTACCGGGCGCTTCTGGTAGACGGGGCCGACGGCTGGCATGAGGGCAGCGAGGTCATTCGCTATCACTTTCTAACCTCGGTGCCGGACTATTACGACTATGATCCGGATTTTGGCGATTATGACGTCGGCGGAGAATACCTGCCCGAGGGGGCGACGGTGAATATGGATCCCGCCGAGCGGCAGATGATGCTGCAGGCGGTGGCGGCCTGGAATGAGGTGGCCAATCTGAACCTGATCCCGGCCCGGGGCGGGACGGCGGATCTGACCTTTGCCAGCGCGCATTTTGCGGATGCCGGGCTGTTTGGTTTTATCGCCGATTTTCCAGACCCCTCCGATCTGGGCACGCGCCCCTCTCCCGCCGGGGATCTCTGGCTCAACAACAGCAATCCCGATCAATATGTGCCGGGCATCGGGCCGATACTGGGGCATACCAGCTGGAACACCTATCTGCATGAGCTGGGCCATGCCCTTGGGCTGCATCACCCCAATGAGATGCCCGAGAATCCCACAACCCCTGGCCAGTTCACGGTGATGTCTTACCTGCCGCATCCCGGTGAAGCGGATCTGGACCAGGATCTTCAGGGCTGGGCGCTGACGCCGATGTTGTGGGATATGCAGGCGCTGCAGGCGCTTTATGGTGCCAATACAGAGACCCGCACCGATGCCACCAGCTATTTCGGGGACGGTGACGGGCGCGGCGGTCAAGCCTATCAATATGGCGCGGATGGCATGACCGTGCAGGGTGGTGACGGGGTGGCGCGCAATGTCAGCCTGACCATTTGGGATGCCGGCGGGCAGGATCTGATTGATGCCTCCGATGTGGCGGGCGACAGCCGGATCGACCTGCGGCCCGGGCAGTATTCCACCATCGGGGCGCTGGAGAACAATGTCGCCATGGCCGCCGCCGTGCGGGTGGATGGCCGCACCCTGAACCTGATCGAAGACGCCTGGGGCGGGGCAGGCAACGACCATCTGATCGGCAATGGCGCCGCCAATGAGCTGGCGGGCAATGCCGGGCGCGACACGCTGGCCGGGGCGCGCAACAGCGATGTGCTGATCGGCGGGCAGGGCAGTGACCGGCTGCAGGGCGGCAAGGGCCATGACGCGCTGGAGGGCGGACGCGGACGCGACACGCTGAAAGGCGGCGCCGGACAGGACACGCTGGACGGTGGCGACGGCAATGACCGTATGGCCGGGGGTCGGGGCGCGGATGTCTTTGTGTTCTCGCAAGGGGCGGATGTGGTGATTGATTTTCAGAGCAACGACCGCATCGATATGCGCGCCACCACCGGGGTCTCGGATTTTGCCGATCTGCGCGATGATCACCTTGAGGTCCGTGGCGCGGATCTGGTGATCCGGGATGACAACGGCTGGTCGCTCACCCTGCAGGACACGGCGTTTGACGTTCTCAGGGCGGATGACTTTCTGTTTTGAGGGCGCCGCCAGTTCCTGCCTTATTGGTCTGATCTGAACCCGGCACATCTTCCAGGCCGGCCCCGGAATCAGAAGATAAAATCATCCGCGCTCAGCTCTGCCGCAGTCTGATTGAGCAGCAGGATATCCCCAGCCCCGGTCAGGATCAGCGTGTGATCCCCCTGCTGCTGCAGGGTCAGATCGCCCATATCTTCGGCGATACCTGCCCGCGCCAGACGCCCAAGGTGAAGGACATCCTCACCCTGCGTGAAATCGCGGATCCGGTCACTGCCATGACCTGCCCCGAACACGAAAACATCCGCCCCCGCGCCGCCGGTCAGCGTGTCATGACCACCGCCGCCATCCAGCAGATCGTTGCCTTTCTGACCAAACAGCTTATCCCGGCCGCTTTGTCCCAGCAGGCGATCGCCCTGGGCCCCGCCGCGCAACAGGTCGTTCTCTCCACCGCCACGCAGCAGATCCGCATCCGCCCCGCCCAACAGGCGATCCCCGCCGCGACCGCCATCCAGCGTGTCGCGCCCGTCCCCACCCACCAGAAGATCGCGTGCATCCTGCCCCAGCAGCACATCATTGCCCGCCTGCCCCCGCAGCCGGTCCACCCCCTTGCCGCCGATCAGCCGGTCATGCCCGTCATCCCCCCAGAGGCTGTCGCGCCCGTCGCCGCCCAGCAGCGTGTCATTGCCCTCCAGACCGTTGATCTGGTCGCCAGCGCTGCGCGCGGTGATCCGGTCGGCACCGCCGCTGCCATAGCGCATCGGATCCGGCGCCTCGGCGGGGGGCAGCATCCGGTCGGCAAAGACAAACCCATCCGCAAAAAGATCCGCCGTCTCCAGACTGCCGCCATCCCGGCTTTGCACCACAACTTCGGTGCGGCTGCCATCCGCCGCCTGATGGGTGATCACGGCGCCATCGCTGCGGCTGCGGATCTGCAGCCCCTCCAGGCTGCGCAGACCGTCAAATCCCGACAGATCCAGACTGTCCTGACCCGCCTCAAAATCCGTAATGCGCAGGCTGCCACTGCGCCCCTCCTCGGCCGGGCGCAGCACAAAGACATCCGCCCCCGCGCCACCGCTCAGCACCGCGCCGATGCCGCCGGCCAGCACATCCGCCGCGCCGGTGCCGCTGATCCGGCCGCCGTCGGTGGTGATGACATCGCCCAGCTCTGCCAGTGACAGGGTGAACTGCGACACCCCTTCGGCGCGACCCGAGCTGGCAAAGATCTGCAGATCCCCCCCCACCACTGCCGCCGCCAGCGCGGTGACATTCTCCAGCCCCAGCCCGGCATCCTCAGTGCCACTGGCCTGGGCGAGGCTCATGACATGCACCAGCTGGCCCTCGGGCAGGATCCGAAACAGCGCCAGCCCGTCGTCGCTGCCCGCCGCCAGCACCAGCATTTCGCCTGCGACCTCCACCACCTCCAGCGCGGTGACCCCGCCAAAACGGGTGGCGGCGGTGTCCAGCACATGATCGCTCAGGCTCATCTGACCATCGCGCCCCAGCGCAATCAGGCTGAGCGAGCCGCTGCCCGCCGCCGCAACCACCGCCCAGCTGCTGCCAAAGGCGGTGAAGCTCTCCACCGCGGTGGGTTCGGCCAGACCCAGCCCATCCGCCGCCCCCAGACTGTCCGCCACGCTCAGCGCGCCATTGTCGGGATCCACCCGGTAGCTCTGTATCCCCTGCTCCATGCGATCCGCCAACAGCAGCACCTGCGCGCCGCCCCCCAGATCCGCCAGCTCCAGCGCCACCGCACCGGGGCGTGCGTAGGCCGCTGCCGCGCCACGGGTGGCGACCTCTGTGCCGGGGGTGCCGCCCGCGCTCAGCTGCCAGCCGCTCAACTGGCCATTGGCCAGCCCGTAGACCACCGATCCGCCGCCGCTCAGATCCCCCGCCACCGTCGCCGCCAGCCCGGCAGCGCCCGCGCCGGGCAGGCTGGCCTGCTGCTGCGCCGACAGCTGACCATTGCCGCCGATCTGATGAAACGCCAGGGCGCTGCGGGTGCTGCCCTCCACCAGCAACCGCGTCTCACCGCCGATCTCGGCCAGGGTCGCCTCGCCCCCCGCCAGCCCCAACGCGCGGTGATACAGGCTGTCGCGCAGCACCGGCGCACCGCGGCCCAGCCCATAGCTGGCAATGCCGCCGTTCAGCCCGCTGACCGCAAACAATTGCAGCGCGCCATTGGCCCCCTGATGGATTTCCAGATCACGCAGATCGCTGTCCAGCAGTTGATCATTGGCCCCGAACCGTCCTGCAAACTGTAGATCCATCCTGCTGCTCCCGCGCTGTGTTATCACCCGACCCGTCGGGGCGACTGCCCGGGGTCGGGATCAACCCTCGCGGGCGGGCGCGGCGGCAGAGCGGACGGGAATGGGGCAGAAACGCGGAGATTGTTTACATATTGAAGACAATCCCAGCGGTCAGGCGCCCCAGAAACAATCCCCGCACGTGTCCTGCCCGGATACGACGCAGGTGTTGCGCAGGCGGCGCGCGCGCTCTTAGGGGCCGGGTGATCTGGCTGAGGCAGGATGACCCCATCCCCGCGATCAGGAGCCGCCAGAATGTCAGACCCCCTCTCTGAAACCACGCCCCGTCTTGCCCTGCCCTATCTGATGCCAGCGCAGGCGCAAAAACATGTGACCCATAATGAGGCGCTGCGCATGCTGGATGCGCTGGTGCAGCTGCGGCTTGAGGGGTTTGACGCCACCACCCCGCCCGCAATCCCGACCGAAGGGGCCGCCTATGGGCTGGCCGACAGCCCGACCGATGCCTGGGCCGGTCAGGGCGGGCGGCTGGCGATCTGGCAGGATGCCGCCTGGCAGTTCCTGACGCCACAGCCGGGCTGGCGCGCCTGGGTGCCGGCGGATCAGGCCCTGCGGGTCTGGGATGGCACCCAATGGCAACTGCCGCCGCTGAGCGGCGACCGGCTGGACCGCTTGGGCATTGCCACAGACGCCGATGCCAGCAACCGCCTGTCCCTGCGCAGCCCCGCCAGTCTGCTCAGCCATGATGGCGGCGGCCACCAGCTGAAGATCAACAAGGCCTCGGGCAGCGACACCGCCAGCCTGCTGTTTCAGTCGAACTGGGCTGGCCATGCCGAGATGGGGCTGGCGGGCAATACCGATTTCACCGTGAAACTCTCACCTGATGGCAGCAGCTGGGATGCCGCCATGGTGCTGAAATCCGCCAATGGACGTGCCGGCTTTGGCACCTATGATCCCGGCGCCCGTCTGGAGGTCAGCGGTGATGACAGCACGCTTCTGGCGCTGACCGCGACGGGCAGTTCGCAGGATTACCTGACCGCCGGCGATGGCAGCGGCGCGATGTTCCGCCTGAGCCAGACCGGTAATGGCTATTGCGATGGCGCCTGGACCGGCGGCGGTGCGGATTATGCGGAATTCTTCGAATGGGAGGATGGCAATCCGGACGGAGAAGACCGGCGCGGGGTCTCCGTGGTGATGGCCGGCGACCGGATCCGCGCCGCCCAGCCCGGTGAAACGCCGATCGGGGTGATTTCCACAACCCCGTCGATCCTCGGCAATGACGACGGCGGGCGCTGGCAGGGTCGCAGCCTGCGCGATGGCTTTGGCGCCATGCTGCGCGGGGCTGGCGGCGCGCCCTGTCTCAATCCGGCCTATGACCCCACCCGCCCCTATCGCAGCCGCGCCGAGCGGGTGGAATGGGATATGGTCGGCCTCCTGGGCCGGCTGCGCCTGCGCACAGGCCAGCCCACCGATCCCCGCTGGATCCGCCTGCGCGCGCTGCGGCCCGGCAAAAACACCCCACCCGAGGGGCTGGAAGACTGGCTGATCCGCTAGGGTCAGGACCCAGACCCAACCATCACTTGCGGGCGTAGATATCCTCGTAGCGGATGATGTCATCCTCGCCGAGATAGCTGCCGGTCTGCACCTCAATGAGAACCATCGGCACCTTGCCGGGGTTCTCCATCCGGTGCACCGCGCCCAGGGGGATATAGACCGACTGGTTTTCGCTCACCAGCTGCACGCTGTCATCCACCGTCACCTTGGCGGTGCCTTCCACCACGATCCAATGTTCCGATCGGTGGTGATGGCTCTGCAGGCTGAGCGCCGCGCCGGGGTGGACATGGATGCGTTTCACCTGAAACCGTTCGCCCACCACCAGGCTCTCAAACCAGCCCCAGGGGCGGTGATCCTTGGGGAAAGCCTCGGCCTGACGGGCGGATTTCGCCTTCAGCGCAGCGACGGCTTTCTTGACCTCCTGCGCGCGGGAGGCATCGGCCACCAGCACCGCATCGGGCATTGCCACGGCGATCACGTCTTTCAGCCCGATGCCGACAACCTCCAGCCCGTCATCCTCCGAGCGCAGCAGGCTGTTACTACACTCAATGGCGGTGGCGCGGCCCTGGGTGACAATACCATCGCCATCCGGCCCACTTTCGCGCCAGACCGCATCCCAGCCCCCCAGATCGGACCAACCGCCCGCATAGGGCACCACCGCGAGGTTCTCTGCCCGCTCCATCACCGCATAGTCGATGGAGATATCCGCGGCCCCGTCCCAGGCCGCCGGGTCCAGCCGCAGAAAGCCCAGATCCGGCTCCCCCTGATCCACGGCGCCCTGCACCGGCACCATCAGATCCGGCGCATGGGTCTCAAAGGCGGCGATGATCGCCTTGACTGAGAACAAAAAGATGCCCGCGTTCCACAGGAACTGACCGGAGGCCAGCATATCCTCGGCGGTGGCCAGATCCGGTTTTTCGACAAAACGTTTCAGGCCGATCACCTTGGGGCTGAAATCACCGGGATCGCCATCCAGTTCGAGATAGCCATAACCGGTCTCGGCCCGGTCCGGTTTGATCCCGAAGGTGACCAGCTCGCCTGCCCGCGCCGCCGGTTCCGCCGCCGCAACCGCCGCACGAAAGGCCGCCGCATCAGGCACCACATGATCCGAGGGCGCCACCAGCATCAGCCCCTCCGGGTCGCGCGCCCGCAGCCAAAGGGCCGCCGCCAGCACCGCAGGGGCGGTGTTGCGTCCCGCCGGTTCGATCAGGATGGCGCCCGGATCAATGCCCGCCTCCGCCAGCTGTTCGGTGACAATGAAGCGGAAATCCGAATTGGTCAGCACCATCGGAGCCGCAAACCCCTCTCCCGACAGGCGCAGGGCGGAGGCCTGAAACAGCGTGGTTTCCCCCACCAGGGGGACAAATTGCTTCGGGTAGCTTTTACGCGACAGCGGCCACAGCCGTGTGCCCGAGCCGCCGCACAGAAGAATGGGGGTGATCATGGGCTGTCCCTTTCCGACCGGTCTGCGGGTCTTAGTCTGACCCGTTTGAGGCAAATGTCTGCCCGGTTTCCGGGCCATCTCCCTGTCTTTTCTGGGCCTTTTTTGCGGCGATGGCCAGCGGGCAGGTTATTTGCTGCGCAGGCTGGCCTGATCCTGCTGCAGATACCATTCATAGGTCTGGGCAATCCCGTCACGCAGCGCAATTTCGGCCTGCCAGCCCAGACGCGCCAGCCGCGAGACATCCATCAGCTTGCGCGGGGTGCCATCGGGCTGCTCCGGGTTGGTCCGGATTTCACCATCAAAGCCCACTACCCCGGCCACCATCTGCGCCAGCTCCAGAATCGAGATATCCTGCCCGCAGCCCACGTTGATATGGCTCAGCATCGGGCTGGTTTCGCGCTGATAGGTCGCCGGGTCCAGATCCAGCACAAACAGCGAGGCCGCCGCCATGTCATCCACATGCAGGAATTCGCGCCGGGGCGTACCGGTGCCCCAGATTGTCACATGATCCTCGCCCGCCCGCGCCGCCGCATCAAAGCGGCGAATGAGCGCCGGCAGAACATGGCTGTTTTCGGGGTGAAAATTATCGCCCGGCCCATAAAGATTGGTCGGCATCACCGAGCGGTAATCGCGACCATATTGGCGGTTGTAACTCTCGCAGAGCTTGATGCCCGCGATCTTGGCAATGGCATAGGGCTCATTGGTGGCCTCCAGCACATCACTCAGCAGCGCCGCTTCGGCCATCGGCTGCGGGGCGTGTTTGGGGTAGATGCAGCTGGATCCCAGCTGCAACAGCCGCTCAACACCCTGCTGATGGGCGGCATGGATCACATTGCATTCCATCATCAGGTTTTCATAGATGAACTGCGCCGGATAGGCGTTGTTGGCATGAATGCCGCCCACTTTGGCCGCCGCCAGCACCACCTGATCGGGGCGTTCTGCGGCAAAAAATGCCTGCACCATGGCCTGATCGGTCAGATCCAGCTCGGCACTGGTCCGGGTGATCAGCTGGATGTCTTCCCCCGCTGCGCGGCGCGCCTGCAAACGGCGCAGGATAGCACCACCCACCATGCCACGATGACCGGCCACATAGATTTTCACAGCGCTGGTGCCCATGCTCTCAGCCCTCGGTGCTGACCGGCAGATCCATGCCGTGTTCTTTCAGCAGGGCATGGCGGCGGGCGGTTTTGAGGTCTTCGCGCACCATCTCGGCGCACATCTCTTCGGTGGTGATCTCCGGCACCCAGCCCAGTTTCTGCTTCGCCTTGGTGGGATCCCCCAGCAGCGTCTCCACCTCGGCGGGGCGGAAATAACGCGGATCAATCCGCAGCACCACATCGCCCACCTTCAGCGCCGGGGCCATATCGCCCTCGATCGCGGTCACGGTGGCAATTTCCTCCACACCTTCGCCCGAAAACGCCAGCGTCAGCCCCAGCTCCTGCGCCGACCAGGTGATGAACTGGCGCACCGAATATTGCTTGCCGGTGGCAATGACAAAATCCTCCGGGGCCTCCTGCTGCAACATCATCCACTGCATCCGCACGTAATCCTTCGCATGGCCCCAGTCGCGCAGCGCGTCGATATTGCCCATATAAAGGCACTCTTCGAGGCCTTGCGCGATATTGGCAAGGCCGCGGGTGATCTTGCGGGTCACGAAGGTTTCACCCCGGCGCGGGCTCTCGTGGTTGAACAGGATGCCGTTGCAGGCATACATACCATAGGCCTCGCGGTAGTTCACCGTGATCCAGTAGGAATAAAGCTTGGCCACAGCATAAGGCGAACGCGGATAAAACGGCGTCGTCTCGCGCTGCGGGGTTTCCTGCACCAACCCGTATAATTCCGAAGTCGAGGCCTGATAAAACCGGGTCTTTTTCTCCAGCCCCAGAAAGCGGATCGCCTCCAGCAGGCGCAGCGTGCCGATGCCATCGACATCGGCGGTATATTCAGGTGCCTCGAAACTTACGGCGACATGGGACTGCGCGCCGAGGTTATAGACCTCATCCGGTTCAATCTCGCTCAACAGCCGGGTCAGGTTGGAGGTGTCAGTCAGATCGCCGTAATGCAGTTTGAACCGGGCATGATCGGTGTGCGGGTCCTGATAGATGTGATCCACCCGCTGGGTGTTGAACGACGACGCCCGCCGCTTCAGCCCATGCACCTCATAGCCCTTCTCAAGAAGAAACTCCGCAAGGTACGAACCATCCTGACCCGTTACACCGGTGATGAGGGCTTTTTTCATCTGCTATCCTTAAATCTCATGCGATCGGCCGCGTCCTGATATCTTGGCGCGGGGTCGCGTCAGTCTAAAACATGTTGCGGCGGAGTGGCAGCCGATTTTCCACCCGCATCTCCCCCCGGCATCCCCCTCTGTCCGGATCGGCAGAAGGGGCGCGAGAGCCGGGCAGACTGGCTCAGCTCTCGCGGAAGGCGCGGTTCAGGTAATCGGTGAACGGCTGCAACAGATAGGCAAAGGGCGTGCGGCTGTTGGTCTGGATGAAGGTCTCCACCGGCATCCCCGGCACCAGCACATTGCCCTCGGGCAGACGGTCGATCTCGCCTTTGTTCAACCGGGCCTCGACCACGTAATAGCTGCGTCCGGTCTGCGGATCGACAAAGGAATCGGCCGAGACCGTGCTCACCGTGCCAAACAGCGTCGGCGTGGTGCGCTGGTTGAAGCTGGAGAAATTCAGGCTGACAGGCTGGTTGAGATAGACCTGATCAATATCCGACGGCGCCACCTGCGCCGAAATCACCAAAGGCTGGCTTTGCGGGATCAGATACATCAGCGGATCCGCCGCCCGGATCACCGATTTGCGGGCAAAGACATTGAGGTCATAAACCACCCCCGCCATCGGCGCGCGCACATCCAGCCGGGACAGCCGCTGCAGGATCACATTGCGCCGTTCGATCAGCTCCAGCTCCCGCACCTGCAGGTCGCGCAGGGTGGTGATCGCCTCTTCGCGTCGCGCACTTGTCTGGTTGAGGATCTCCAGCCCCAATTCGGTGACCTGCCCTTCGGCCTGGGCCTTTTGGGCGGTCAGCGCCCCGGCCTGACCACGCAGCCGTGACTGTTCACGCTGCAGCGACAGCACCCGGCTGGACTGCGCCAGCCCCTGCGACAGCAGGCTCTGCTGGTTTTCCAGCTCCTTGCCGATCAGCGCCAATTGCTCCTGCAGGGCCGATTGCTGCGCCTCGATGCCGTCGATCTGGCTCTGGATCTGGCCCACCCGCTCCTGCAAGCGGCTGATGCGGGCCCGCAGATTGACCAGACGCGCCTCAAACAGGCGTTTCTGCCCGTTGATCAGCTCTTCGGTCTGCACATGGGTGCCGCTCAGCTCGAACAGCAGCTCGGCAAAAGTGACCTCCTCGGCCTCATCCCGTTCCGCGCTGTAGCGGCTGCGCCGGGCCAGGGTTTCGGCCAGCTGGCCTTCGACAATCTGCCGTTCGGCCAGCAGCTCTGACGGCTCCAGCCGCAGCAGCAGCGCGTCTTCCTCAACCAGATCGCCCTCGCTCACCAGCACCTCATCGACAACACCGCCATAGGGGTGCTGCACCACCTGGCGGTTCTGTTCCACCTTGATCGAACCAGAGGCAATCACCGCGCCGGAGATTTCTGCCGTGGCGGCCCATTGGCCAAGGCCGCCCACCAGCAGACCCATCGCCAGCAGCCCGGCAATGGTCAGCCCACGGATCGGGTAGGATTTGGATGTATCGCTCATGATTTTGCCTCTGCCTGTTTCGGAGCGGCCTGTTTCGGAGCGGCCTGCTGCTGGGCCGGTTTCTTCTGCGCCACCTGCGGGTTCTGCAGATGCTCTCCCAGCACCGCGTCCTTGGCACCAAAGGCGCGCTGGGTGCCATTGTCCAGAATCAGGATCAGGTCACAGAGCTGAATCGCCGCCGGACGATGCGCCATGATGATCACCGCGCGCCCGTCCTTCTTGGCGTGAGAAACCGCCAGGTTCAGCGCCTGACTGCCCTCGTTATCGAGATTTGAATTTGGCTCATCCAGCACCAGCAGCACCGGGTCGCCATAAAGCGCGCGCGCCAGACCGATGCGCTGCACCTGCCCGCCCGACAGCCGGTTGCTGGCCACCCGCACCGGCGTGTCATAGCCCTGCGGCAGGGTCAGGATCATATCATGCACCGCCGCCTTGCGCGCCGCCGCCACCACCTGATCGGGATCCGGCATCATCGACAGGCGGGCAATATTTTCGGCAATGGTGCCGTCAAACAGCGTCACCTGTTGCGGCAGATAGCCGATATAGCTGCCCAGATCATCCATGTCATATTGATTGAGCGCCGCCCCATCGAGCCGGATCTTGCCCGAGACCGGATGCCAGACACCGATCAGCGCCCGCGCCAGCGAGGATTTCCCCGCCCCAGAGGCACCGATCACCCCCAGCGCCTGACCGGGCTGGATATTGAAATTCAGCCCCTGCAAGGCCGGCTTGGCCACCTGCCCCGGCGCCACCGGCGGCACCAGAGCCACGCCCTGCACCTCCAGTTTGGCCGCCGGGCGCGCCAGTTTCATCGGCGCCGGGCGTTCCGGGGTTTCGGTCAGCATCTGGCCCAGACGTTCTTGCGCCTGCATGGCCCGCTGCACCAGCGCCCATTGACCAATCAGCGTCTCGATCGGGGCCAGCGCCCGCCCCATGATGATCGACGAGGCAATCATCACCCCCGGCGTCAGCCCTTCGGTCAGCACCAGATAGGCGCCAGTGCCCAGCATCGCCGATTGCAGCGCCAACCGAAACGTGCGGGTGGCGGTGCTGAAGCCGCCGGTCATGTCCGCCGCACTCAGCTCCGAGACAACCGCCTGACTGCGCAGCATCCGCCATTTGGCAAAGGCCGCACGCCGCATCCCCAACCCCTGGATCAGCTCGGCATTGTTGCGCATCCCATCCGACACCTGATGCGCCGAGGCCGCCATCATGCTGGCATTTTCAACCGGCGCCTTGGACACCATCTGATTGGCCAGCGCAAAAACCACCAGCACCGCGCCCCCGATCAGCGCCAACAGACCCATCAGCGGATGGAACAGCGCAATCAGCCCCAGAAACAACGGCGTCCAGGGCAGGTCGAAAAACGCCGAAACGATGGGCGAGGACAGCGCCTTTTGCATCGCTTCCAGATCGCGCAGCCCCACCTTGGCGGCATCATCATTAAAACCCGCCGCCGATTTGTCCTGCACCGCATTGAACACGCGGGTCTCCAGCTGGTCATGGAACCGCGCCCCGACCCGCGCCAGAATCCGCCCCCGCACATAGTCCAGCACCCCCATGATCAGGAACAGGAACCCCGCCAGCACCGTCAACGCCACCAGCGTCTCCAGCGAGCGGCTGCCCAGCACCCGGTCATAGACCTGCATCATATAGAGCGGGCTGGTCAGCATCAGCAGATTGGCAAAGAAGCTGAACACGCCAATCAGCCAGAAGGCGCCGCGATTGCCCTTGCGGGCCTTGCGGATCTCACCCAGCCCGGGCTTATGCGCCGATCCTGAATGCTGTGCAGAGGTGCGTGCCATGACATGTTGCCTTTGTCGGGGTCACCCGGACGGGCAACCGAAAGTAAGAGAACCGAGAGACCGGCCACCCGCAACAGAGATCTGGGCAGGGTGGACCGGGGTCAGGGGCGGATATGCCCGGACAGGCCCGGATGCACAATGGCTCCCTGCGGCACCGACGTCCGGACATCTTTGACAGGGTCAAAAGCACAGCCATCCGAGGCTTGTCAAACAGCTCCCTCCGCCCCCGGAACAATAGCCGGCAGGCGCGGCGGCACCGCATCACCCGCCAGCCTCAGAACCAGACCCAAATCCAGGCTCAAAATCCGGGCTCAGACCTGGACCCCGCATCTGCCGCCGTCATCGGCAGGCCCTCGCCTCTCCATCGGCGGGCACCCCCGCCACAGACCCCCGTAAACCCCGCGGTTCCGCCCCGCTCAGATTGACATCCAGCCCCCCCTTCGCTAAGGCCCGACAGCGCATTCGGCACCTGCCGACCAAACTGGAGCAAGCCCTTATCATGTCACAGGTTTCCTCTCAGACCTCCGGCAGCAGAACCGTTGCCGAGACCGCGTTCGAGGCCCGGTTTTCCCCCCGGCTGGTGGCGGCAGAGACCTATCACGATCCCAATGACGTGATCCTGTTTATGCATATTCCCAAGACCGCAGGCATGTCGGTGGGCAAGGCGCTGCAGGCGGCTTTTGACATCTTTCACCCGGTTTCCTGGGAAAACACCAACCAGTCCTTCCGCAACAAGACGCGCAAGGCGCTTTACCGGCGCAGCGATGAGGCCACCCCCTGCCGTCAGGTGCTGATGGGGCATTTCGCCTGGTCTGACGTGATGTATTGGCGCCACCAGGAACTGCCGCTCAAATGCGCCACCATCATCCGCGACCCGCTGGACCGCTTTGTTTCCAACTACCGTTACAACACCTCCGACAAACACCCCCAGCATGAGGCCTTTGCCGCGCGCTATCCGACACTGGAATCCTATGCCCGCGTGCTGCCCTATGATTACCAGCTGTCGCTGATGGCCGGGGCCTTCTACTCCTTTGATCACGCGCTGGAGAAGCTGAACCGCTACTACAGCTTTATTGGCGTGACCGAACATCTGGGCGCCTCCCTGCAGCATTTCCGCCGCAGCCATGGGCTGGCGGAGCTGACGGAGCACCGCGAGAACACCGGCAGCAAGGCCAAAGCCGCCGAGGACATCCCCGATGCGGTGCGCAATCTTGTGGGCGAGAAAAGCCGCAACGACGCCCGCCTGCATCAGCTGGTGAGCCGCTGCTACGGCTGATCGGCCGCCCCTATCCCCCTGCCCGACCTTGATGACACGCACCTGAATTCACCGGCTGGATCACAGGCTGGATCACCGACTTGATCACAGGCTCCGGACCGCGCCGCGCCGGAGCCCCCCTGCCAGAGAATCCCTGCCGGAAATTCCAGCCCCCCGATTCCATGCCGATTCCACCCGCCTGCTGCGGGCGGGCACAGCCCAGCGCTCCGGGGCGAAGATTCTCCTGCCACCCCCCTGCCCTTACGTCAGATTTGGCCGGTTTCAGCGGGATTTTCCCCGCCCCGGGGCGCTACCACCTTCATACATCGAAGGAGGTAGTGTGGAGAAAGTGAAATTTTTCACAGCCAAACGCGCAGCACAGCTCAAAAAAAGCCGATTAATTTAAATCAAACCCTTATTCACGCGAATAGAATGTGAAAGAATTCGCACCGCTCTTTTAAAACGCCGGGGCGGAATGTTGAAAAATGAAAACCCGCTTTGGCCAGGGTGGCAAAAACCACACACCTTCAGGGAGAGGGAATGGCATGGGTCAGGTATTCCCCACCCTTATAAGATGTATTAAGAAAGAGTTAACAAAATGCGCAACAGCTTCGCAAAACGTCAAGTTTGCCGGCGAAATTGCAGCTGAATCCGCCATAGCTGACGCAGGCCCGCCGCAACGCACCCCCAGTCGGGCAAGAAATTTGCAAAAAGACTCCGCCTTTTCAACCCCTAAAATGGTTAAATTAGCTGCAAGCCGCCAGTTTCCCACAATGGGGCAGCGTGGCACGCAGGGCACGATTTCGACATCCCCGCAATTCCTGAAGCCTCCGGCGCAAGTTTCCTTGACAATAGACACCCATCCAGAGAGACAGAGAGCGGTAAAACCTTTGCGGGCATAAGGCAGGCGCGTTTGTTCGCAGAAATCGACGAGCATTACTACGGAGTAGAAAATGGCTAATATTAATGCAGCAACCGGCACAGTAGTTGTCGCGGGCACCACCGGCGATGACGCAGTTACACTGCTGGTCGACGCAATCGGCGCAAACAGCATCGATGGCAATGGCGGCGCAGACACGCTGGTCCTGAACAACGCGGCGGACACATTTGTCGCACAGGTGGGTGCAACCCTCGCGTATGACGAAGCAACCGACACCTGGACTGTTTCCGGCGCGTCCCTGACCGAAGGCTTCACAACCGTGACCCTGGCCGATGGCGTGACCATCGAAGCAGGCGTTGCCTCCGAAGGCATCATCCAGCCCGCGGCAGTCAACAGCGGCGCAGCAGCGACCCTGACCACCATCAACAGCTACGACTGGGACGGCGCAGCCTCCGCCGTCAACGCCTTCACCGCAGCATCCATCGTCAGCGTAGACGGCCAGGACGTTGCCACCGTTGGCAGCAACTTCGTAAACGCTGACGGCGCTTTCTCCGTGAACAGCGGCGCCCAGACCGTGACCTTCACTGCAAACACCGCAGCGATCGCCGCACAGGGCAACGTCGGTGACGACGCGTCCTTCTCCTATGAAGTTGTTGTGGCAAACGCTGCTGGTACAGAAACCCGCACCGTGACCGTGACCTACGAAGCAACCATCCCCTTCACCACCGGTGATGACACGTGGAACGCTTCCGAAGGTACCGCAAACATCGACGAAACCGCCACCACCGATGAGGGTAACGACACCTTCAACGGCGACGATCAGGCCAACACCATCACCGCAGGTCTCGGCGACGACACCATCATTGGCGGCAACGGCAACGATGTTCTGGCAGGCGGCGACGGCGTCAACGTGATCCGCGGTGGCAACGGCAACGACACCATCACCAACGGTAACGACGATGGCAGCATCTTGGGCGGTGGCGCAGGTGCAGACGACATCACCGGTGGTACCGGCGCTGACGTGATCTTCGGCGGCAACGGCGACGACGGCAACCTCGACGGTGGCGCAGGCAACGACGTCATCAACGGTGGTGCCGGCGACGACACCCTGGTTGGCGGCGCAGGCGACGACACCCTGAAGGGTGGCGACGGCGACGACGTTATTGGTGCGGCTTCCGGTTCCAACGAACTGCGTGGCGGTGCGGGCGAAGACACCGTGACCGGTGGTACTGGTGCAGACATGATCTACACCAGCCTCGGCGGCGACAACCTGACCGGCGGTGCGGGCGATGACACCTTCATCCTGAAAGCAGGCACAGGCGCGACCACCATCACCGACTTCGGCACAGGCGCCAACAAAATGAACGTGGAAGAACTGGGTTACAATGACCTGAACGACGTTCTGGCAGTTGCTTACGAAACCAACGCTGGTGTGGTTATCGCAATCGATGCAGACACCACCGTGACCCTGACCGGCGAGACCCTGACAGGTCTGTCCGCAGCGGACTTCGACTTCGCCTAATTGGCGCTGTCACATGTCTTAGGAAAGGCCCCGCTTTGCGGGGCCTTTTCTTTTGCGCGGATCTGATGACCCGCGCCGCGCCCGCATAAAAAATCCCCCCGCAATCTCTTGCGGGGGGGGATGCCAGATCAATAAGCGGCCTGCGGCAGCCTAAAGCCGATCCTCCGGGTTCAGCGCATCCAGCGGCAGCTCCCGCGCCGCCATTTCCGCCCGCGCCCGCACCTCCAACCCCGCCAGCACCTCAGGCGTCACCACCGCGTCGCCTTCCAGCCCCTCGCCATTGCCCGCCTCCGGGTAACGGCTGAGGTCACAGTCAAAGAACATCTCCGGCCCCTGCGGGTCATAGCGCGCCGCCAGCGCCCGGTTGATCGCGTCAAACCGCGCCAGAAACGCCGCCGCATCATCCCGCGCAGGCATCAGACGGCCATCATCCGGCAGCTCCTGCACCGCCTCGGCAAAGCTTTGGCGCGGATAGCCACGCTGGCGCAGCCACAGCCCCGCCAACAGCTGGCTGCGCGACCAGGCCGCGTTTTCCTGCGGCAGCTCCGGCGGCGGCGTCAGCCCCACCAGATGGTAGAAATCCAGCACCGTATCGCCGCCCACCAGATCGCCACGCTGGAACCGGCGCACGGTGACATTCCCGGCCCCGAACACCTGCTCCCAGCGCGCCAGTTTGGTGGCATAATCGAAATAGCGCATCATATGCGGCTGAAACTCCGGCAGGCCCCGGATCTGCGCGCCGTAAAACTGATAGGCCGCCCGCCCCATCACCACCTGTTTGCGGTGCGACAGCGCCAGCGCATCCTGACGGCGCAGATAGGCCACCACGTTGATCTCGTCAAAATGGGTCAGCAGCTGCTGGCGCAGCGCCTCCAGATCCGCGACATCCATCAGCCAGAACAGCATCTCGCTGGACAGGATACAGTCGCCATGGCCACGATGATCGGCATCCGCCATGCGCCGCTCCAGAAACGGCCAGCGCAATTCGGTGTGCATCCCCGCGCCCATGCCATGGCAGCGCACCAATGGGTTGAAATCCACCCGTGGCCTTGCGTGCAGGTAGCTCCAGCGGCCCAGGGTCTTGTCGCTCTGCCCCTGCCGCAGCGCGGTCTGCAACGAGGTCGACCCGGTCTTATGTGAGCCGATATGCAGCCACAGCCTGCGGGTCATGCCGGGGCCTTGCTCTTGGTCTTACGGCGCTTGGCAGTTTCTTTCGGGAGCTGTTGTTCCGCCTCGACCGCCGCCAGCGCATCACGATACAGCCGGTCCAGCACCTCGCGCGCCGAGGGGTCAGCCTGCAAGGCCTGCATCCGGGCGCGCTGGCCGGCTTCTACCGTCTCGGCAAAACCCTCCTCGCGCAACAGCCGCTGCACCACCGCGACGCTGTCGCGCACCGCCTGCAGCGGCGACCAGGCCACCAGCGTTTCCGGCGGGCAGATCTCAGCCTGCGCGCCCACCTCGGAGCAGATCGGCACGCAGCCGGCCTCGATCGCCTCATAGCAGACCAGCGCCAGCCCTTCGTTCGACGATGGCACCAGGAGGATATCGCTGTCGCCCAGGAGCGCCGGTACATCGGTGCCTGCGGGATGCAAATGCACCACATCCGCAAGCCGGTAGCGGGTCAAAAGATGTTCCACCGCGCCGCGATAGGGGCCCTCGCCCACCATATCAAAGCGGAAATCCACCCCGTTGCGTTTGCCCCAGGCCCGCAGCCGCCGGATGATCGACAGCGCCACCACCGGGCGTTTCTGATGCACCATCCGCCCGACAAAGGCGACGCGGCAGCGGGTCTGCCCGGCCTTGATCCGCACCGGTGCCACTTCTGCGCCGCGGCGGCTGTCATCCAGCAGACGCCCCAGCACCAGCTTGCTGCCATAGACCCGAAACCGCTCCTTGTAGAACCGCTCCAGATCGCCGCTGATCACATGGTGATGATCGATGTAATTGCTCCAGACACCCGAGATCCGCGGATAGCCGCCATCGGCGTATTCCACGATATGAGTGCTGTCGAGGTTGACCACATGCGGGTGGCGCAGCTTGATCGTGGGCAGCGCATCATAGAGCGGCACACAGTGATGGTTGTGGGTGAGGATAATGTTTTCCTGCGCAATCAGCTGACTGACAAAGGCGCTGGTCTGGCTGCGCGGCAGGTAACGGTCGGTGCGGATCAACTGCAGGCGCGGATCATCGGGCAGTTTCGCCAGCAGCCGTTCGGGGCCTTCCTGCCCAACCATGACAAACACCCGCAACCCGGCGTCCAGCGCCCATTGGATGCTGTCGATACCAAGGCTCTCGGCGCCGCCCACATCCAGCCAGTGCAACCCGATCAGGATTGCCGGATCCTTGCCGCCATGACGCCCCTCTGGGGTCATTTTCTGGGTTTCAAAGATGCCGCGCGAACAGGCCAGCCGGGAGAATTTATGCCGGGCGGGAAGTTTGCGCCAGCGCCGCGCCTCGATCTGATATTTCATCTGCTCTGCCAATATCGGCGAGAGCGCATGAATGGCCCGGTATTTGCGTGGCCGCTTGTGCCAGGGCACGCCGCCAGCACTTTCCCGCACCGCCACCTGGCGCGGCGAGGGAATGGTAACAAACACCCGTTTGCCCGGCAGCGCCGGGGTCTCCTGCGGTCCGGTGCGCAGGTTGCCGATATAGGTCAGCGCCATCATCTCGGCGCCATAGGACATATCCTGCGGCTGCACCGCCGGGGTCGGCAGCTTGGCCTTTTCCCACCACATATGGGTCTCGACCGGGGTCTCGGGATAGAGCGTTTCATAGATGAAACGGATCTGGGTGATCTCCTGATCGATGTAGTCTCTGTCCTGGGACATGGGGGCTCCTGCCTCGTGGTCTGGCTGCCTGCCGGATTGTGTGACCTGTTGGAAACGGTCTTATATAGACGCCGGTGTCAGACGCCGGTGTCGGGATCGGGACGGATGATCTGCGGGTTAAAGGAACAGCCCCGCCAGATCGCCTTATAGACCTCGCGGCGCAGTGATTTTTCCACATTGCCCTGGCGCATCTGTCGGCGCACCCCGCGGGCAAAGACAGCCACCCCGGCCCAGCCCTGTTCACGGCGGCGGAACGACGCCTCATTGCGCGCACCATAGCGGAATTTCCAGATATTGGCCTGGTTCACCAGCGAATAGTTCACGCCCTTGTTTTCCGGCACATCATGGACCACCACGCTGTTGGGACAGTAGATGCCAGGATAGGATTTGGCGATCCGCTGGGTATATTCGGCATCATCGTACCAGATGAAATATTCCTTGATCGGAAAGCCGTGTTTCTGGATCGCCCAACGCGGCACCAGCACCGAGACAAAGGAACAGGAGCCGACCAGGAAATAAGGCGTCTCGGGGCTGTAGAAGCGTGGCCAGTCCCAGACCGTTGAGGGCGTGTTCATCTCGCAGAGATCGCCATTGGTCCATTTCACCGCCGAACAGGCAAACGACGGCCGCCAGGTGAACTGCGCCTCGAAATCCTTGATGCCGGTCAGCAGCAGTTCAATGGCATTGGAGTCGGGGTAGGCGTCATCATCGCTGAACCAGATGTAATCATAGCCTTCCTCATAGGCCACCCGCGCGCCCTCGTAAAAGCCGCCGGCGCCGCCGATGTTTTCCGGCAGGCGCACATGCTGAAACCGCGGGTCGTCCTGTTGCAGTTGGGTCAACCAGCTGCCGGTCTCATCGGTGGAGGCATTGTCGATCACAAAAACCCGCTCCGGCAGGCAGGTCTGCGCCTGCAGGGCGGCGATCACGCGCTTCAGCTTGTCCAGCCGGTTATAGGTCACAATGACCGCAGCAAGGGAGGAACGGATATTCATGGCTGATCCTTCTGTGGCGCAGCGCCTGCGGCGGCATCTGCGAGGACGCGCGCGGGCGGTGGTGTCTGGGCCGGCGTGTCAGATGTGGTTACGGCGCTCTGTGGGGCAGGTGTCGCTGCGGTCTCGGATCCGGCGGGCATCTCCGCCTCGGGCTCCAGCGGATCGCCGTTTTCATCCAGCCCCAGACGCGCATTCTTGTGCCGCTCAATATCCTTGATCCGGTGACTGTGGAAATAGGAGGGCCATTTGCCCTGCCGCTCCAGCATGCCTTCGATGATCTTGGCCATAACGGTCAGGTTGCGCAGATGTTCGGGGCTGAAAAACTGGCTGGGGTCCAGCGACGGGGCGCAGGGGGCCGATTGTTTTTCCATATCCCGCAGCGCGGTCTGCATCAGCGGCCGACCCTCAAAGAATGTGGCATCCATGACCTCGGCATCGCAGCGATAGGCGGCGGTGGCGGCCTCCGCCAGATCGCGCGCCATCACCAGTTTGCGCACCTTGGCCTCGCTGTCGCCGCGCGACCGGTCCAGCTGACGCGACAGCTCCCAGCCCAGCGTGTGACGCAGCCAGGGGTCCTGCTCCTGAAACTGGCCTTGCAGGAAATACATCAGCGCCAGCTCGCGCACGGTCATGGCCTGGTTTTCCGGCTCGAATTCCTCCACCGTGCAGGGCCGCCCGTCAAAGGCCACCTCGGCAAAATCATCCAGCACCGAGCCATTTTTCAGCTCTTTGCGGATCATCGGGCGCAGGGTGAAATCCTCGCCGAACAACTCCCGCCACTGGGCAAAACGTGGCGCGTAATGAAACCGGCCGTTTTGCAGGTTGTGGTCAAAGAACTCCTGCATGCTGCCCCGGTACCAGCCGATCTTGATCTGCTCGGCATAGCTCGACAGGATCCGCTGCGCATGAGGGCGCACATAGGCCACGATATGGATGCGATCAGCGCAGCCGCGAAAGAAGGTCTCGACCAGGTCGTAAAATTCCGGTGCCGGGATATTCTCAAACGCCTCGGCAGACAGCACCGCATAATCCGCATCCGAGGCCGCGATCTGGGCGGCCACCTCTGTCAGACCGTCGCGATCCTCCAGATGTTTGGGCAGGGGCGTGCCCTTGCGATGGCTGGTGATAAACCCGGTCAGATAATTGTGGTTCATCTTGGCCGGGTAGAGCAGCTTGGCGTCATGCAGCTGAATGCTCCCCACAGCCAGCGCATTCTGGATGGTGGTGGTCCCGGTCTTGTGGTCGCCGATGTGAATCACAAGCGTCTTGGGTCTGGCTCCGGTTTTGTCGCTCATCGGCTCCATCTCGTTACTTCATCAGCCTTATTTTCCGGCGCCCAAGCCCTACTCTAACATCCGGTACGGGTCCAGACCAAGCCGCCTGCAACAGCGCAGCGGTCAGGCTCGATCAGAGCGGCGCCACAAAGAAGGCCGGAACCGGCGCGCGGTTTTCCTGCGCTGCCAGAAACCCGCGTGCGGTGTCCAGCGCCTCGCGGATGGTCACATCCATATCGAGATAGCGATAGGTGCCCAGACGGCCGACAAAGGTGACGCCCTCGGCCTGTTCGGCCAGCGCCACATAGTCCCCCAAGAGCGCTTTTTCCTCGACCTGGCGGATCGGGTAATAGGGGATATCCTCCGGCTCTGCGGCGCGGGAAAACTCGCGGTAGCAGACCGACCCGTCGTGGCTTTCCCAGGGGGCGAAATGCTTGTGTTCGGTGATGCGGGTGTAAGGCACGGCTTCCTCGCCGTAGTTCATCACCGCGCAGCCCTGATAATCGCCCTGATGGGTGAAACGTTCGAAATCCAGCGTCCGGTAGCCAAGCCGCCCCAGCTGGTAGTTGAAATACCCGTCCAAAGGTCCGGAGTAGAACACATGGTCGTAATCCGCGGCCTGTGATTGGTCAAAAACAGTCTCTAACTTGACCGTTATGCCCGGATGATCGAGGATTTTTTCAATCATCGCAGTATAGCCGTTCTCCGGCATGCCCTGATATTTGTGGAAGAAGTAATTGTCGTCGTAGTTGAACCGCACCGGCAGCCGCTTCAGGATCGAGGCCGGCAGCGCACTGGGCGCCACGCCCCATTGCTTGATCGTGTAGCCTTTGAAAAACGCCTCATAAAGATCGCGGCCCACAAAGCGCAGCGCCTGTTCCTCAAAGGTCTGCGGATCGGTGATGGAGGTATCGGCCTGCTCTTCGGTGATGAAATCATGCGCCTCTTCGGGGCGCAGCGTCTTGCCGAAGAACTGATTGATGGTGTGCAGGTTCACCGGCAGCGAGAACACGCCACGCCGCCCTTCGGGATCCAGGCTGGTGGTCTTCACCCGGTTTTTATAGGGCAGGAAGGTCTCAAACCCGTTCACATAGTCCCAGACCTCAGCGTCATCGGTGTGGAAAATATGCGGCCCGTAGACATGCACCATGACGCCGGTCTCGGCGTCGCGCTCGGTATGGCAATTGCCGCCGATATGGTCGCGGCTGTCCAGCACCGTGATCTTGTGACCCGCTTCGGCCAGATGCCGCCCGATCACAGCGCCCGAAAGCCCTGCGCCCACCATCAGTATATTCACCCCGGCACCCCGTCCTGTTTGCGTCCCCTGCCCTTTTTGTCAAACAATCCAGAGGCATACAAGGATCGGTTTCAGCGCCGGCAAAGACCTGCATTTTCCTTTTATATCAGCTTGTTACGGAAACACTTGCTGGACACATCAGCCCCTGTCAGACCGCCATCAGGCGGTGATGCTCGGCAATGGCCTCATCCAGGTCGCTGAAATAGCGCAGCCGGCCATTGTCCAGAACCAGACCGGCATTGCAGAACTGGCGCAGCTGGCGCATCGAATGATTGACCAGAATGGCGCTGGAATGGCGCATCCGGTCGGTAAAAATATCGCGGCTCTTGCGCTTAAAGGCGGCATCGCCCACCGCCGTCACCTCATCCACCAGATAGGTGTCGAACTTGATCCCCATTGAGGCGCCAAAGGTCAGCCGCGCCCGCATCCCAGAGGAATAGCTGCGCATCGGCATATGGTAGAATTTGCCCAATTCGGCAAAATCTTCGACAAACCCTACCAGATCATCGGTATCCACGCCGTAAATCCGCGCAATGAAACGGACGTTTTCCGCGCCGCTCAGATCGCCGTGAAACGACGCTGCCAGCCCCACTGGCCAGGAAATCGACCCGTCGGAGATGATCTCACCATGATCGGGGCGCATGGTGCCCGCCACCAGCTGCAGCAGGGTGGATTTGCCCGCGCCATTGCGCCCCAGAAGCGCCAGCGACCGTCCCGTCGGCAGCGTCAGGTTCAGATTGTCGATGACAACCCGCCGCTCCCCCTTGAGCCAGAAGCTCTTCGTCAGATTTTCAAACCGGATCACCGCCCTGCCCCCTCGCCCTAGCTGCGATCGCGGATCGAATAGTAGATCAGCGCCAGAATCGACCAGGTCAGCAGCAGGAACAGCCCGGCCAGGGCTGCCAGCACCGCGCGGCGGGGATATTCCGGCTCGGTGGCGCGGGTGGGGTTGATATAGGTCGCCAGATAGCGGCTCTGACGGGCGGCATCATCGCGCGCCACCTCCAGCGCCGTCAGCGCGGCACGATAGCTTTCCTCGGCATATTCGCGGTCCACCGTCAGCCGTTCGAATTCGGCAATCAGCGACGGGTAATCCTCTCCGACGCCACCAGTGTCGGTGTTGTTGGAGGTAAAGGTCTGCCGTTCGATATTGATGCGGTCGCGAATGACGTCGATATGCTGCTGCGCCTTGGTCAGCCGCGGATCCGCCGCGGTCACCGTGCCCCGCAGAAGGTCATATTGGATCAGCGCCTCGGCCAGTTGCTGCTGGAGATTGTTCATCACCCCCATGCGGCCCTGAATATCGGCCTCGGGATCCACGATCCGGGTGCGGGTGCGAAAACTGGTCAGCGACTGGCGGGCGTCCTTCAGCCGCTCCAGCGCCTCATCCAGATCGGCGCGGGCATAGCGCATCGCATCGGCGCGCGCCTGTTCATTCAGCGCATTGATGCGGGTCTGACTCTCGGCGACGATGGCCTTTGTGATGGCCTGCGCGGTCGCCGCATCAAAGGCCAGCGCCTGCACCTCAATCAGCCCCGAGCCGCTGTCAAAAGAGATCCCGACAATGCGCTGCCAGTACCAGGTCAGATCCTCCAGCGAGGCCTCCGGCCAGAGCGCAAAGACCCAGTCGCGCGGCCAGAGCGCACTGTAATGCCCCTGCAGGTCCACCGCCGCATCGACCGCAGCCACCATTTCCTGGCTCTGGATGAATTCATAGAGGATATCACTGTCCGAGGCGCTGCTGGTGCCTGCGAACTGCGCCAGCCCGCCAAGCAGATCATTGGCGCCGCTGCTTTCCTGGCTGCGCACGGTAAAGCCTGCGGTTGAGGCATATTGATCCTCGGCAAAGGTCCAGAGATAGATCATCACCGCCAGGAGCGGCGCCAGCACCAGCGCCACAAAGCTGATCACCAGCCCCCAGTGGCGTTTTTTCATGCTGGCAGGCCGTGCCAGCGGATAGGCCGGACGTTGCTCGGCCTCGGCGATGCGCGCCTCCAGCTCGGCCACGGCGGCTTCGGCCTTGCGCGCCTTGCGGCGCACCCGTTTCAGCTGTTTGACAGGATCCGGCACCCGCTGGGCGGGGGCGGCAGCCTCTCCCGCATCCGGGGCGCTGTCCGATGCTGTGGCAGCAGGGGAGGCCGCGGGTGTACCGGTTGCTGTGCTTGCTGCGGTATCTGCCGCAGCCGCCTCCTCTGATGTCGCCTCTTCTGAAGCGGGGCGTCCGGTCAGGGACGACGGGGGCGTCTGTGTCATGATCAACCTGTCCTGGCCCAAAAGCACCCTGCCCCAAGCCGTTTGTCATTGTCTTTTGTTTCTCTCATAATACCGCTCGCGATCCGCGTTTCACAATGGGTATTCATGGGGTGTTCATGGCCAGCCTGTCTTCTTCTGCGCCCCCGGCTCAGCCCCGCCCATTAAGCCCGCCAAAGACACAGGTCACGGCACAGGCGCCCGCCCAGACGCCAGCCCAGATCCCCGCCAGCCCCGCCGCGAATCCGCACCATCGCCATCGCCGCAGCATGGCAACACTGCGCACCGTCGCGGCGCTGGTGCTGCGCGAGATGTCGACGCGCTACGGGCGCACGCCCGGCGGCTACCTCTGGGGCATTCTGGAACCACTCGCCGCGATCCTGTTCCTGTCGCTGGGCTTCTCGCTGGTGATCCGCACGCCGTCGCTTGGCACCAGTTTCCTCTTGTTCTACGCCACCGGATTTCTGCCATTTAACCTGTATCAGACTCTGTCCGGCACCGTTGCGCGGGCGCTTGCCTATTCCCGTCCCCTGCTGCGCTACCCCGCTGTCACCTGGCTGGATGCGATCCTGGCGCGGTTTGTGCTGAACAGCCTGACCGGGATTGTCATCACCACGCTTCTGATCACCGGCATCCTTGCGGTGATCGACAGCCGCACCGCCATTGACCTGCCACCGCTGGTCGAAGCCATCACCCTCGCCATGGTGCTGGGGCTGGGGGTGGGCTGTATCAATGCGGTGCTGATGGGGCTGTTTCCCTTGTGGGATGTGGCCTGGTCAATCATCACCCGACCGCTGTTTCTGGCCTCCGGCGTGATCTATATCTACGAGGATCTGCCGCCGGTGGCGCAGGACGTGCTGTGGTATAATCCACTGCTGCATATCACCGGGCTGATGCGCACCGGATTCTACCCCACCTATAATGCTGATTACGTCAGCCATGCCTATGTGCTGCTGATCGGTATGACGCTGACCGCCCTGGGTCTGATCCTGATGCGCCGCTATCACCGGGTCATCCTCAACCGCTGATCTGCGCTTTATTCGCGGGCCTCTGCCAGCACCTCACCGTGGCTGCGCCCCAACCGCCGCAACAGCCCATCGCGCACCGCCAGCCAGGTGAGCCGCAGATAGGCCCGGCGCACGCCGGGATGATGACGCACTTTCAGGATCCATTTGGGCAGGATCAGCAGCAGCACCGGCCAGAACAGCCAGCCCGCCGCCTGCCGATAAAGCAGCAGCAGATTGCGGTGATGGTAATAGACCTTCCACAGCGGCCGAAACCGCTGACCGCTGTCACCATTGCTGAAGGTGGAGAAATCATGCTCAAACCGCACATCGGCGGCAAAGCAGATGCGCCCCCCCGCAGCACTCAGTCCAAGGGTATAGAGCGCATCATCGCCGTAGATGAACAGCTTTGGATCCGGATAGC
Source organism: Phaeobacter inhibens DSM 16374 (assembly GCF_000473105.1). Lineage (NCBI taxonomy): Bacteria > Pseudomonadati > Pseudomonadota > Alphaproteobacteria > Rhodobacterales > Roseobacteraceae > Phaeobacter > Phaeobacter inhibens. Next base: position 33,311 of record NZ_AXBB01000008.1, read on the forward strand.
CCACCCGCCGCACCGCCGCTGCTGAGATGAAGAACCCCACAAAAGACGTCACATCAATCGCGCTCAGCCCGCCGTCATAGGCGCGGCGCGGAATATGGAACCCATCCCGCCCCTTGCGGGCGGTGGACAGGAAATGCGACAGGCTCCAGAACGGGTTGCGCGAGGGGCGGTTCATCTCGCAAATCTCGCCGCTTGGGAAATAGACCGCCGCCGCCACCGCGTCCCAATGGGCCAGCGCGCCGCTCTGTCCCATGGCGTGAAACGCCGCCAGCCCACCGGGTTCCGGGCGGCCATCATCATCCATCACCACCAGCCAGTCTGGTGTATGGGCCTCCATCGCGCGCTGCATTCCCAAGGCAAAACCGCCGGCCCCGCCCTGATTGGTGACACTGGTCACCACATCGACACGCGGATGATCCGCCGCCCAGCCGGCCAGCCAGTCACCGGTCCCATCGTTGGAGGCATTGTCCACCACCACCAGCGACGCCAGCTCCTGCGCGGGACTGTCCAACAGACGCGCCAATGTCACCTTGAGTTTCGCAAGCCGGTTATAAGTGACCACCACCGCCACCAGACGTCCGGCGCCGGCCTGCTGCATATTGGCCTGCATATCAGCCTGAAGCGCAGGCTCGGGGATCAGGGTTTCATTCACAGCGACAGCGGCTCCTGCGGGCGGCGGGGTATTTTGGTTCAGAGCGCAAAGCTCATAAATAGGCCGTGCTGTCAATTCACCTGCCGGTTACAGGTCGCTTTCCCGCGCCGCAGGACGCATTGACACCCCGCGCCCAAGCCGCCACCTAAGGGGCATGAAAACCGCTCTTATCACCGGATCGGCCGGCTTTATCGGCTATCACCTTGCAGACCGGCTGCTGGCCGCAGGCTGGCGTGTCATTGGGCTGGATTGCCTCTCGCCCTATTATGATGTCCGCCTGAAGGAGTGCCGCCACGCGCGGTTGGCGGAATACGCGGGTTTCACGCCAATCATTGGCAAGCTGGAAGATCCCGACCGCCTGATGGGGCTGTTTGCCACCCATAAACCGGATGCGGTGATCCATCTCGCCGCCCAGGCCGGGGTGCGCCATTCCATCGATGCGCCGCGCGATTATCTTGAGGCCAATCTGATCGGCACCTTTGAGCTCCTGGAGGCCGCCCGCGCCCATCCGCCCGCCCATATGCTGATCGCCTCCACCTCCTCGGCCTATGGCGCCAACACCCAGATGCCCTTTGATGAGCGCCAGCAGGCGGATCATCAGATGTCCTTTTATGCCGCCACCAAAAAGGCGGGCGAGACGATGGCCCATTCCTATGCCCATCTCTACGGGCTGCCGACCACGATGTTTAGGTTTTTCACCGTCTATGGCCCCTGGGGCCGGCCCGATATGGCACTGTTCAAATTCACCAAGGCGATGCAGGCAGGTCAGCCGATCGACGTCTACAATCACGGCAGGATGAGCCGGGATTTCACCTATATCGACGATCTGGTCGCGGGCATCACCGGGCTGATCGACGCGGTGCCGGGGGGTCAACCGGTCTCGGAACAGGACAATCTCAGCCCTGTCGCCCCCTTCCGGGTGGTCAATATCGGCGCCTCCAGACCCACGCCGCTGATGGAGTATATCGCAGCGCTGGAAACCGCGCTGGGGATCACCGCGCAAAAAAACCTGATGGAGATGCAGCCTGGCGATGTGCCTGCCACCTGGGCCGACACCAGCTTGCTGAACCAGCTCACTGGCTATGAACCGCAGGTCCCCGTCGAAGAGGGCGTCGCGCGGTTTGTCACCTGGTACCGGGCGTATTACGGTGACGCCCAAGGCTGATCCGGGGCAGAGTTGATCTGGTGCGACATGCGCTTCTGACCTGTCACCTTTCCCCAAATACTCGCGCCGCAGGCCTCCCGATTTCTGTGAAATCGGGATCAAGACACCCTCCTCTATTAGGTCAGCATGATTGACTAAATGTTTCGCACGCGAAACATTTAGTCCGAACCGGACCTATTTCTCGTATGCCCAAAATTCCGGTTCCCGCCCCCATCGCGCCCGTATATGTCTGATCCCCAACACCCCGCCCCTTCAAGCGGGGGACATGAGGCAACAGCAAAGGACCGCCCCCATGCGCATTGCAATGATTGGCACCGGATATGTCGGATTGGTCTCCGGCGTCTGCTTTTCCGACTTTGGCCATGACGTGGTCTGCGTCGACAAGGACGCCGCCAAGATCGCCCGGCTACAAGCCGGCGAGGTGCCGATCTATGAGCCGGGGCTGGAGGATCTGATGGCGCGCAATGTGGCTGCGGGCCGGCTGTCCTTTACCGATGATCTGGCCGCCGCCGTGGCCGAGGCCGAAGCGGTGTTCATCGCCGTTGGCACGCCAACACGGCGCGGCGATGGTCATGCCGATCTCACCTATGTGATGGCCGCCAGCGAGGAGATCGCCGCCGCCCTGCAGGGCTATACCGTGGTGGTCACCAAATCGACCGTTCCCCTGGGCACCAACCGGCAGGTGAAACAGGTGATTGCCAAATCCAACCCGGCGGCAGATTTCGATGTGGCCTCCAACCCGGAGTTCCTGCGCGAAGGGGCGGCGATTGATGATTTCATGCGCCCCGACCGGGTGGTCGTCGGCGTGCAGAACGACCGCGCCGCCGAGGTCATGGCCGAAATCTACCGGCCATTGTATTTGCGCGATTTCCCGATCCTCACCACCGATCTCGAAAGCGCCGAGATGATCAAATATGCCGCCAATGCGTTTCTGGCGACCAAGATCACCTTCATGAATGAAATCGCAGGCCTCTGTGAGCGGGTGGGATCAGACGTCAAGGAAGTCGCCCGTGGCATCGGGCTGGACGGGCGCATCGGCAATAAGTTCCTGCATGCCGGTCCCGGTTATGGCGGGTCGTGTTTTCCCAAGGATACCGCCGCGCTGGCGCGCATCGGTCAGGACCACGCCTATCCGATGCAGATCACCGAAACGGTGATGCGGGTCAATCAGGAGGTAAAAGCCCGGATGCTGGAGAAGCTGCGCGACGCCTGTGACGGCAGTTTCAACGGCAAGACCATCGCGGTGCTGGGCGTCACCTTCAAACCCAATACCGATGACATGCGCGAGGCGCCCAGCCTCACCATCGTGCCGGCCCTCATTGGGGGCGGCGCCAGGGTGCGGGTGGTGGACCCGCAGGGCGAGGCCGAGGGGCGCGATCTGCTGCCCGGTGTGAAATGGGAAGAAGATCCCTATAAGGCCGCGCGCAATGCGGATCTGGTGGTGCTGTTGACGGAATGGAATGAATTCCGCGCCCTCGATCTGAAGGCGCTGGCGCGCAAGATGGCGCAGCCCCGGATGGTGGATCTGCGCAATATCTACACCGCCAAAGCCGCCAAACGCGCCGGGTTTGAGACCTATATCGGAGTGGGCCGCTAAACCCACCCGGTCATCACCCCAAACACAAAAAGACCCTGATACAGCTGTATCAGGGTCTTTTCACATCATCCTCAGACTCTGTTCAGCGGCGGCGCAGCCAGGCCTTCAGGTCTTCCATCAGGGTGCTGTCGACCGCTGTCCCCGTCAGTTCGATCCGCTGCTGGCCGGGGGTGAATCCCAGCCGCACGCCAGCGGCGGCCTGCACGCTCACCCGCTCATCCGCGCCAATACGATCCGCCGGATCAAGGCTGCGCACCCGTGGCATCGGGGCAGGCTGTTCTGCAGGATCCGATGCCCGTTCAGACATCGGGACGGCAGAGGCCGCTTGATCACCAGCGGGGACGGGCATCTCACTCCCCTCATAGGCGGCCAGGAGCTGGCTCAGCACCGCCTGTTCCGCCTCTGCCGTGGGGCGGGCGGTGGCGCGCAGGGCCGCGACCACCTCATCAGCAAAGCCTGGTGTATTCGCAAAGGCCCGCGCCAGCCCCAGCCCCAGTTTCTCGCGGATGGCAGTGGGAAACAGCAGATCCTCATCCAGCGCCTCAACCAGGGTGACAAAGCTGCCGATCTTGGAGCGTTTGGCGCGGGTGGCATTGGCAAACAGCGATTGCAGCGCGTATTTCTGGCTGCTGTAGACCCCTTCGCGCAGCGCCCGCACCGCAATGCGTGCGCGTTCGTAATGGGAGAGGTTCACCCGGATTTCGTTTTCCTCAACCATCGCCACATAGGCGCCCTCGGCCCCGTCGGGCTGAATCACCAGCGCCTTGATGGTGGCAAAGGCGGGATCATTGCTCTCGGCATATAGCATGCGCATCGCGGTCAGACGACGCCAGCCGGAGATCAAACCATGGGTCTTGCCATCTGCGGTCTGGCCCAGGGCCACCACCTCGATCGGGGTCTGCTGGCCGCGGGCGCGCAGGGATCCCACCAGCGCCCCCATCTCTTCCTCGTCCTGCTCCAGCCGGTCGCGCACCAGATGGGTCTCGTCGATGGCGCCAAGCGCGATCTCCTCGATCATCAGCCCCTTGGCGCGGGCAGTCTCCAGCACCGCTGTCAGCTCCTGCAGCGCGCCCTCTGTGGCGGCCTCGGAGGCGACCTGCGCAATCGGCGGCGCTGACAGCGAACCGGGGCCGCCGAGGGCGGATTTGCTCTCAGGCGCGGTGCTGAGATAGGTCGGCTGTGCCGGGGAAAGCCGTTTGCGTTTTGCCATCTGCCTGTCCTTTTTTGTCGCGCCTGGTCTGATTTTGCGGCCCTGTCTGCCCTTGGGGGCTGCCGGGTGCACAGTATGGGGCGCGGTGTGTTTTTAGCCCGTTACTGCGCCGCGCGCTGCATCTGCAACTCATCCCGGCGCCAGACCGCCAGCAGGAGCCGCTTGAAGGCCGCATAGGTGGCATCAAAGGTCTCGCGCCCCCTCGCGTAGGTTTCGCGGTTGAAATCGCGGTAATCGGCCTCGTAGATGCCATTGACCTGCTCGCCGGCCTGACCGATCAGCGCGGTGTAATCCTGCCGGTGCGGCGACAGGGTGGGTCCCAGATAGGCCTGCATCAGGGCTGCCAGCTCACCCTGTTGGGCGCTGTCATAGCGGGTGATCACCGTGCGCACCGCATCCCATTCAAAGGCAATCTCCGGCCGCCCCAGCGCGCGCGCCGCCAGATTTTCGCCCTCCTCGATGGAGGCGAAGGTCGAATGCAGCATATCGAAAAACCGCCCCGTACTGTCGAATTCCAAGAAAGACGCGCCCATCGGCACCAGAAGGATATCCGCCGCCGACAGCCCGTTGATGGTCAGGTAGCCAAGGGCCGGCGGCGTGTCGATGAAGATCACGTCGTATTGCTCCAGCACGCCATCAGCCTCCAGCCGCTCGGTGAGCGCATCCCAGAGCTTCCAGCTGCGCGCGGCCATCCGCCAGACCGGGATCTGGAATTCGGCCCAGTACAGATTGAGCTGCGCGCCGATCAGATCGATATTGGGCCAATGGGTGGGCTGGATCACATCCGCTGCCGTCATCTCCATCGCCGCCGACAGGCTGTCGTCCAGCGGCTGGGGCGCATCGCCGCGATCCAGACGGCGCTGGTTTTCCAGCCGCAGGTGATCGCCGTAGTGGCGCGCCAAGAGCGGGAAGGCGGTCTGCCATTCGTCTTCGACCTTGCCACCAAAGATCGAGGTCATCGAGCCCTGGCTATCCAGATCAATCACCAGCACCTTGTAGCCATCCAGCGCCGCTGACATCGCCAGATGGGCCGCGGTAGACGTCTTGCCGACGCCGCCTTTGAAGTTGGCGACAGCGACCATTTTGGCGGGCAGCCCTTCGGGGCGGTAGGGGGTGTAATCCTTGGCCTTGGATCCCTGGGCGGCAAAATGCGCGCGCAGGCGCAGCACCTCGTCGAGGGTGAACCACTTGGCGCCGCCTTCGGTTTCGGAGCGGCCCTGCGGCAGCTCGGGGTTGGCCTTCAGCACCCGGCGGAAATGGGCCTGGGCGACCGGGATCAGATAGCGGGTGATTTCCCAGGTGGAGAACAGGCGCAGCGATTTGCGTCCTTCCTCATTCATGCCCCGACTGGAGAGATCCGCACGGCCGCGGGCGCAGGCCTCGGCGATTTCGGCAAAGCCACCGGTGCTGGTGGGCGTATCCAAATCGCCAAGGGCGGCATCGGGATCGATGTTGAAATAGGGGGGCAGCCCGGCCGCACTGCGGCTTGGGTCTTTCTTCTGGGTCTCTCGTGCCATTGCTCTCATGCCTCTGCCTGCGCCCCTTCCATCAGGAAGATCTCCGAAGAGCCTCTTTGATGTGCGGCCTTTTGCGGATGATAGCAGAAAACAGCGCACATGAAAGATATATGCGCATCTCTTTTGAATTTTCTAAGCAAATCCGGGGGTTGCGGCATTAAAATCGGCAGGCTCCGGGGCGATGCCCGTGGTGATTTTGCCCGTGGAGATTTTTTCTACCTGTTATTATTGAGTTATATATAAGTTAAGGCGCAACACGCATAGGCGCAAAGCCCTTTTTTCATTGGCGATGAGGCGCTTTTTTTCGGAGCATGCGATTCTGAAACCCCGATAGACTGACTCTGATCCCCCGAAGCAGTGACTCTGAACCCCCGTTGAGAAGTGGTGTGGATAACTTTAGGGTGGGCGTAATCAAAACCACGAAGACGCGAGTCACCCCGAAAGAGGCCAAAAGGCCCGGACAGACGGGGGGCGGGCAGAGCAGACAGGACAGTGACATGGCAGGCCAGATTTCAGGCCCGGTTTTTGGCCAGATGACCGCAGGCGGCGGGGCGCAGCGCGGGGATTTTTTCCTCTGCGATGTGTTTGATGCGATCCCCAAAAACGATCTTGCCTCGATGGAGCATCCGCTGTTCTCGCTGGGGACCCGGCCAGACCGGCGCATTCTGAACTATGAACACAATGGTGCCGAGATCACTGTGGTGCCCTCGGTCAAAGGGCTGGCGACGATCCACGACAAGGATATTCTGATCTTCTGCATCAGCCAGCTGATGGCGGCGGTGAATGCCGGCCGGCAGGTCAGCCGCACGCTGCATCTCACCGCCCATGATCTGCTGGTGGCGACCAACCGCGAGACCTCGGGCGATGCCTACCGGCGTCTGCGCGAAGCGTTTGAGCGGCTGGCCGGCACCCGCATCACCACCAATATCGTCACCGGCGGGCAGGAGGTCACCAGCGGCTTTGGTCTGATCGAGAGCTGGGAGATCGTGCGCAAGGCGCGCGGCGGGCGCATGGTCAATGTGGTGGTGACGCTCAGCGAATGGATCTACCGTGCGGTGCTGTCGAAATCGGTGCTGACCCTCAGCCGCGATTACTTCCGGCTCCGCAAGCCGCTGGAGCGGCGCATCTATGAGCTGGCTCGCAAACATTGCGGTCGCCAGGACAGCTGGCAGATCTCGGTAGAGGTGCTGTTGAAGAAATCCGGCTCCGCCAGCCCGCGTCGGGTGTTTCGCAAGATGCTGCGCGACATGATTGCGGCCCAGCCCTTGCCGGATTACGCGATGGAGGAGCTGCCGGGGGATCTGATCCGGTTTTCCCAGAAACACGCAGTGCTCGACAACAGCCAGCGCCCGCCGGTGCTGAGCGCGCGGACGCTGGAACAGGCCCGCAGCCTGATCCCCGGTGTGGATGTCTATGCGCTGGAGGCCGACTGGCGCACGATGTGGGTGCGCTCCGGCGCGCCGCGGTTGCGGCGACCCGATGCGGCATTTTTGGGCTGGGTCAAGAAACGCGCCACGGAATAGGGCAGGGGGGGCTACCCCTTTGTCAGAGCCGCATATGAGGGCGTTCTCAAATCAGGCAGATCTGGCAGACAGACCCTGAAATAGGTCAGCATTATTGTCTAAATGTTTCGCGTGCGAAACATTTGGTCCGAACCGGACCTAATTTATATGGCGGCGGCAGAGGGCGGTTTGCCCAAATAAAGACCCGCCCGGCCAGGGGCCAGGCGGGACGAAAGGATGGATGATCAGGTCCCCCCCAGGTATGAAACGCCAGACGTCTTACCGGCCGCGCATCCCTGATCAGCCATTCCCCTCTCTCAAGGCGTTCGACATGCTGCGCAGCACCGGGCTGAGCAGGTAATCCGCCAATGTCTGCCGGCCTGTCTCGATCATCGCCTGCGCGGGCATGCCGGGCAGGGTTTTGACATTGGGCAGCGCCGCCAGCTCTTCGGGCGGAATGCGGATGTGAACGCGGTAATAGGGAATGCCGCTGTTGAGATCGGCGATACTGTCAGCGGCCACCATCACCACCTCGCCCCGGACCGGCGGGGTGGAGCGGAAACTATAGGCGGTGAGCTGCACCCGGGCCTGCCCGCCGGTCACCACCTCGTCAATATCGGTGGGCGAGACGCGTGTTTCGACAATCAGATCGCTGCCCGAGGGCACCAGCTCCAGCACATTCTGACCCGGGTTCAGCACCTGACCCAGGGTGTTGATGGACAGTTCCACCACCCGGCCGGCCTGCGGCGCGCGGATGATCTGGCGCTCCAGCACATCCTCTGCCGCATCCAGCCGCTGGCGCAGATCCAGAATGCGTTCCTGCACCAGCTGGGTTTCGCTGGAAATCCGGTTCACCGTGTCGCGGTGAACCTGCAGGATGCGCTCCTCGGTTTCGGCAATGCGCTCCTGAATGTTTTCGCTGTCGCTTTCCAGCGCGCCAAAGGTGCCCATCAGCCCGGTGTGTTGCAGCTGCCGGTCACTGAGCCGGGTTTTGGGCACCAGACCTTTTTCATAGAGCTTGTGCAGATCGGCGACCTCGCCCTTGATCAGGGTCAGCTGATCCTCAATTGCGGTGATCCGCGCCTGCCGCCCGTTGAGCTGCTTGCCCAGCTGGGAAATCCGGTCACGCAGGATCTGCACCTGCCCTTCATAAAGGGCGCGGTTGCTGGTGAAGACATCGCGCTGCACCTCAAACAGGGAGACCAGCTGCGGATCTTCGGCAATCAGCTGGTCCAGCTCTGCCGGGACTTCAATCTGATCGGCCTCAGCCAATTCGGCCTGCAGCCGGGCCTGCTGGGCCAGCAGGCTGGCCATCTGGCTGGTCAGAATGGCGCGGCTGGCGCGCATCCGGCGCCCGTCCAGCACCGCAATCACATCCCCTTCGGCGACCATATCGCCCTCGGCCACATTGATCTCGCGGACGATGCCGCCCTCCAGATGCTGCACGCTGAGCCGGTCGCCCGCCACGGTAAATTGCCCCGAGGCCACCACGGCGCTGGTCATCTCGGCCTGTGTGGCCCAGAACACCAGCCCGCCAAACAGGCCAAAGCCGCAGACCAGCATCCACATCACCAATTGGCGCACGCGGGTGGGCGGGGTGCGGGGCAGGGCAAAGCCATCCGGCATCAGGTCCTGAAAGCCACGGCTCATTTCAATCTCGCTGCCCTTGCGGGGCACCAGATCTCTGCTGTCGCTGCTGCTCATGACTGTGTTCCTTCTGTGGCACTGGCTGCGGCGCTGGCGTCAGTCCCGGCCCGGGCCTCACGGCGGGGCGTGAAATTTGTGACCTTGGGATCGCCCTCTGGCCGGCTGATCGGCTGGGCGGCGGCCTCGATGATCTGACGGGCCTCGCCAAAGCGGGCGATGCGCCCCTCCTGCACCAGGGCGGCATGGCTGACCCGGCGCAACAGGTTGAGCCGATGGGTCACCACCACCACGATGGCGCCGCGGGCGCAGGCCTCCTCGATGGCGGCGGCCAGGGCCTCTTCGCCTTCGGGGTCGAGATTGGCATTGGGTTCATCCAGCACGATCAGCTTGCGCTCGCCAAAGAAGGCGCGCGCCAGACCGATGCGCTGGCGCTGACCTGCGGAGAGGAAACTGCCGCGCGGGCCGACCTCGGCATTATACCCGCCGGGCAGGGCCAGGATCAGCTCATGCACCCGCGCCAGTTTGGCAGCGGCCACCACATCCGAGGGTTTGGCGCTGGGGTCCATCATGGCGATGTTTTCGGCCACGGTGCCGCGGAACAGCTCCACCTGCTGCGGCAGAAAGCCGATGTGGCGGCCAATCTGTTCAGGGTCCCAGTCGGTGAGGGCGGCATCATCGATGCGCACATGCCCCCGCACCAGCGGTTGCAGCCCCACCAGCGCGCGGGCCAGCGTGGTCTTGCCGGCCCCCGACGGGCCGATCAGCCCCAGCGCATGGCCCGGTTGCAGCGACAGGGTGACATCCAGCAGCAGCGGATCCTGCCGCCCCGGCAGCACCACGGTGGCATTTTCCACCGACAGCCGCCCTGTGGGATCGGGCAGTTCCATCCGGTCACTGGTGTCCTCGGCATGGGCCAGAAGCAGGTTCAGCCGCTCCTTGGCGCTGCGCGCCTTCAGCAGGGCGCGCCAGCCGGCGATGGATTGCTCCACCGGCGCCGCCGCCCGGCCCAGAAGGATCGAGGAGGCAATCATCAGCCCCGGTGTCAGCTGGTTGTTGATCACCAGCACCACGCCCACGCCCAGCACCGCGATTTGCAGCCCCATGCGCACGGCCTTGGCCAGCGAGGTCATCAGTGCCACCCGGTCGGTGACCAATGTGCCAAAGAGGATCGCGGTAAAGGCGCGTCCGCGCCAGCGGCCGATCTGGGCAGAGGTCTTGCCCATGGCGTGGATGATCTCGGCATTGACCATCATTTCGTCAACCGCGGCATTGGTTTCGCGGGCGGCCTCTTCAGAGGTTTTGCCCGGTCCGCGCCCCATCAGTTCGCTCAGCACACCAAGGCCCAGCAACAGCAGCAGCCCGGCCACCGCCACCAGCCCCAGGATCGGGCTGAATACAAAGATCAACGCGATGAACAACAATGACCAGGGCGCATCCAGAAGCGCGATGAACACCGGGCTGGTGACAAAGCCGCGCAAGTCCTGAATATCGCGGATCGGTTCCGCGGTGCGCAGTTGCGCAGGCAGGTTGCCGCTGATCATCCCTTGCAGGACAACCGGGCTGAGCCGCGCTTCCAGCCGCGAGCCGAGGCGGGCGACCAGGCGTTGGCGAATGACATCAAAAAGAAAAAAGAACACCAGCGCGATACACGCGCCGGTGGTCAAAGCAATCAAGGTTGGCATGCTGCCCGAAGCCATGACCCGGGCAAACAATTGCAACATGTACAGCGGCGCTGTCAGGACAAGCAGGTTAACAAAGATACTCGCTACAAAAATTGAGGTGATAACACCCCGTTGTCCGTCAAAGACCCGTTTCGTCTTCATACCCGTGACCCCCCGGTTGCACGATGTGAAGTTACTGAAGCTGGCAGATCAGCGCCCTGGTCCAAGGTGGCAATCCTTGGCCGGGGACCAAATCGCTGTCCTGAACCAGGGCTAGACCCCCCCGGATGGCGGCCGCCACCCGGGAGGGTCATTCCTTATGGCTCAGATGGTGTGACCCCAGATGTTGTCGTAGCTGTCATCGAAGCCGTCATCGCTGGTCACGACACGGATCGCCTCGTAGCTGCCGGCATCACCGGTGGTGACCGCATTGATCCCGACGCCACCCGAAGGCAGAGCGTCCTGGCCAAGCGAGCTGTAGCCGTTGACATTGGTCAGACCTTTGATGATCACGGTGGCCCCACCAGCAGAGATGGTGGTGTCGGTGCCATCGTCATTGACCGAAGCGGCCCCGTCATTCAGTGCCGCAAAGGCATCCTGTGCCGAAGTTCCGATCCCATCGCCGACATTGGTCACGCGGAAGGCCAGCACGTCGTGGTCTTCGTCGATATCAAAGTCATTGATGCAGTCGATCCCATCACCGGAGACAAACGAGGTGCCATCCCATTCCAGGTCGATGATGAAGACATCCTTGCCATTGCCACCGGTCAGATCGTCATCTCCCGCGCCACCTTTCAGGTAGTCGTTGAAGTTGCCGGCCCCGCCATGCAGCGTGTCATTGCCTTCACCGCCATCCAGGAAGTCATGGCCACGGCCACCATCCAGATTGTCATCGCCAACTTCGCCATAGAGGCAGTCGTCGCCGTTGTCGCCATTCAGGTCGTCAGCGCCGTTGCCGCCCAGAAGAACGTCATCGCCATTGCCGCCGTTCAGCTCATCGGCGCGATTGTCACCCATCAGCAGGTCGTCGCCATCATCGCCGTTGACGGTGTCTTTGCCGTCGCCGCCGCTCATGACGTCATTGCCAGTGCCGCCGTGCATCAGGTCATTGCCATGACCACCATACATGGTGTCGTCGCCTGCATCGCCATACAGCGTATCGGCCTGGTTGTTACCATAGATCAGGTCATCGCCATCGCCGCCTTTGACGGTGTCGTTGCCAGAGTTGCCGTATAGCAGGTCGTCGCCGACATTGCCGTGGACGCAGTCGTCGCCTTCGTTGCCATAGAGCGTATCATTGCCCTGGTTGCCATAAAGACGGTCCCGTCCGGTGCCACCATAGCCTTCGTCGAAGCCACGACCGCCGATGATGACGTCATTGCCGGCTTCGCCGTACATGGTGTCATGGCCGGAACCGCCGCGAATGCGGTCATTGCCGGATTCACCATAGTCGTAAGGCGTGTAGCAGTCGGGGCAGTCGACATCGCGCAGATTGGTTTCATCGCTGCCAGCATGCGATTGCGCGACGACTTTGTCGTCGTCATCGCAGCAGCTCCAGTCGATGTCATACCCGGCCTTGACCCGGCCATGGTCCCCAAAGATGAGGTCGCCCTGGGCACCGCCTTCGAGAACGTCATTGTCGCTGCCGCCGCGGATGGTGTCCTTGCCAGCATCGCCATTGACGTCATCACGTCCGGCACCACCGTCCATCAGATCGCGACCACGGCCGCCCTGCATCAGGTCGTCGCCGTTTTCGCCGAACATGGTGTCACGGCCGCCCTGACCATCCATGGTGTCATGGCCTTCGCCACCCAACATGCAGTCATGGCCATCTTCATTGGGACCTTTGCCAACCGGACCGCTGTCCGCGCCAAAGTCGAGATCGTCGTTCTGCGACTGGCGTTCGTCACCGAACATCTCGTCGTTGCCGGATCCACCGATCACCAGGTCGTCGCCAAGACCACCTGCCATCCGGTCGTTGCCGCCCTGACCGTTCATCCGGTCATTGCCGCCACGGCCATACATGGTGTCATCGCCGTCGTAGCTGGTTTCGCCGGACTGACCTTGATCACCCCACATGCAGTCGTCACCACCTTCGCCGTCCATGCAGTCGTCGCCGAGATCGCCGTAGAGGTAGTCACCGGCATCGCCGTTGTCCTCGTTGCCGTCGCCGTCATCACCAAAGATCTGGTCGTTGCCACTGCCGCCAAACACAGTGTCCTGCTCCTTGCCGCCCAGCAGCGAGTCATTGCCGTTTTCACCGTCGATGTAATCGCAGCCATCGCCGCCATCGATCCAGTCATCCCCGTCACGGGTCTGATGGGTGCCATTGCCACCGAACAGGGTGTCATTGCCGCCATCGCCATTGATGGCGTCATCGCCGCCGCGGCCTTCGATATAGTCCTGGCCGGACTGACCATCGAGCCGGTTGTTGCGCCCGTTGCCATAGACGGCGTCATTGCCGCCGCCGGCCGCGGCGTTGTCGCCAGCGTCGTGGTCGTTCAGGTTGATGATATTGCCGTCGGTGCCACCACGTTCGGTGGTGCCATCGTTGTAATTTGGTGAGAACTTGTCATCGCTGAATTCGATTTCGCACTCAGGATTGCAAACTTCCCAGTCTGGGTTGTCGTCTGGTCTACCCATCTTAAACATCCTCCTAATTAATATACCGGGAGTGTGTTGCGCCCCCCGACGCGACCCGCCCCCTTTAGAAACCTGACCAGGGAAAAATGGGTGTGGGACCTGGCCAGTGACACAAGACCGCTTGGGTCTCTGATGATGAGTGCACCGCAAATCGGGCGGGGCGGATGCCCCCAAATGGGGACAAATTCATATTAAATTGTTGGTTTCCGGAAGCGCTGTGCCAAGACTGGGTGGATGACCGTGCAAAGACATGTGGAACAGGCACGAAAGCCCAGACCCGGGCAGATATTTGGGACAGGCTTGCTGCCAGGATCTGGCGCAGCGCCTCCGGAAGAGAGAAGACTCTTTTTTCCTTTATTAGAGCCTAATCAGATATGATTTCATCCCGTTGTGGATCAGGATCAGCTGTTGTGGTTTCAACGAAATCAGCAAAGCTCGCCCAGTGGATCTGGGCCTCGGCCCAGGCGGTGCTGGCCGCAGATGCAATCCGACTGTGATACAGCGTGCCAGCGGCCAGTCCGAGGGCCAGGATCAGGGCCAGAAACCCGCCACGGCTGACAGCGCCGGCCAGCCTCTGGCGTAGCCCACGACCGGTATTGGACTGTTCGGCAATCACCTTGGCAAAACTTTTGCGCAACACCGGCTCCAGTTCGATGCGCAGCGCCCCCTCCATCCGGTTCACCGCCTCTTCCAGCGTGTCGATCCGGGCGTTCAACGCCTTGCGATCGGCTGCGGCCTTTTGGGTGTACATCTCGCCCAAACCGTCGTTGAGGGTGGCAAACATGGCGGTGATCCGCTTGTGCAATTCGATCAGATCGCCGCGTCCCGCAAGCGGCTGGCTGCCGCCGCGCAGATGCGCGGCCAACTGATCCAGATCGGCGGGCGCGAGGCCTGCGGCGGAGGTTGGCTGAGCCTGGGGTCCGCCAGATGATCCTTCTGCCAATTCGCCCACCTGTGATGGGTCGGATTGACCTGCGGGGCCGGCAGCGGGTGCCGCTGTCTTGGCTGGGCTAGTCCCCGTGCTGTCTGTCTCTATGGTGTCCGTGGGACTCTCCAATCCGGTTTCGGCTGGCGTTTGCGATGCAGGGACAGGCTCCCCGTCATCGGAATTCTGAGCGCTGGCCGTGGTGTAAGAGCTGCGGCGCTCTTGTGTGGCGAGGGCCGCAGCCCCAATCGAGGCCTGGGTTGGCGCGACCGGTGCGGGTGGCCCCTGGGTGAGGCTTTCGTGGGTCACTTTGTTCATGACGCTCTCCCCAATGAGGATTGCCAGGTCAGCCGCTGCGCCATTTCGGTGCGCCCGGCGACCTCAAGCTTGGACAGCACCCTTTTGGCATAGGTGTTGAAGGTCTGTTCCTTGATGCCCGCGATATGTGCGGCTTCGCGGTTGGACAGCCCCAGCTGGATCAGGGCGGCCACCCGTGCTTCGCAGGGGGAGAGCCCCATTTTCTGGGCCAGCATTTCGATCCGCTGCTGATCCGGCTGGCGCGGCAGGATCGCCACCACCAGCGCCCGATGGGTGTCGGCGCAGAGATAGCAGGTCAGCGAGACCGGCAGCCGCATCCCCGATGTGGTGTCCTGAAGGAACAGGATCAGCTCTTGATTGGCACTGCCGGTACAGGTCTCTGAGGCGTGCTCGGCGGAGGTGCGGGCGCAGCTTTGCACTGCCGCATAAAAGGCGCGGGTCTCACTGCTGTTGGCACAGCGCAACACGCCGTCGTTGTTGTGCAAAAGATTGCCAGCCGCAAGCATGTCGCAACCGGCATCATTGCAATCCAGCAACCGGCCCGAGGCATCCAGCACCAGAACCGCGCTGTCACTTTTGGTGGAAATGGTCCAGAGCATCGCCTCGGAGGTGTCGCGCGCGGTTTTGGGCTCCGGCGTGCTGGTCAGCATCTCGCGCAATGCATCCTCGCGGGCCAGCGGCCAGATCGCAGGCAGGATCTCGATGCAATGGGCATCATGCTGGCTGCCTTCCAGATGCAGCGCGATCCGGTCCTCGCTGCCATCGGCAAAGCGGCAGGCAAACACCACCCAGCGGCCAGACCTGTGGCCAGAGGCATCCGCGCGCAGGGCCGCAGGATCAAGCCAGTCCGGCCAGCTGTTGGGGTGGCCCTGCGGATCATGCAGCTGCGTGCAATGGCAGAGCGATCCGCTGCGCAGCAGAGCCTGCAGCGTGCCTTTGCTGCGGCTGCCCTGTGCCCGCGCGGTCTGAGTGTCACTGCCCCGAACTGCACTGCCCCGAGCTGCATTGCTCTGGGAGTCACTGGCCGTCTCGCAGGTGGTCACCAGCAAACGGCGTGGTCCGGCAGACGCAGGTCCGGTGCAGTCGATCTCAGCTATGGCAGTGGTTGTGATGGATGAAACTTGTCTTTGAAACGATCGCGCAAAAGCGATCTCGCCCGTGTGGATCACGGCGCCCCCGAACACATTCATGTTGCCCCCCGGCATATCAAAACGAATATGAACCAGCCTAGCATATCGCCGGTGCCGTCAAATTGCGCAGAGGGCGTACCCCTTCGGACGAGGCGATTCGGAGCTGTTAGGGGGCTGTCTGATGATCAACCAGTGGGAGAACCCGCAGGACATTGAGTTTTCATCAATATCTAGCGGGATTACCCTGGGTAACCCACAAGTCACAGTCTGAACCGTCTTCTGAAATTTCAGTAATATTTATATATTTCAGACTGTTACGTTTTGGCGAAGATCCGCCTGTTGTGAGGGCCTATCTGAGAGACCTACCTCAGAAGAGGTATGGGCGTTGCGTCTGCGGGAGCAAAGGGAGAGTGATTCCATCTTTGGCGTGAGGATTCGACACAATGATACGCGCTCAGGTTGTCGAGTCTTGCGAAATATGGCCTGAAATTGAGAAATTACCACATCTTTGGATTCAGGCCAGATGAGGATATTCCTGTTGATAAAACAAAAGCCTATATCAAAAACAATACTTTAGGAGGGATGCCTGATGGCGCCAACATCTATCCAGGAGGTAAGTTTTTTAACAAAAACGGATGGATTCGGGCTATTTTGGAGTGCCGCAAAGCGGTGCAGCGCCGATATGGGCTGCGATTTGGAGGCAGGGGCCAGAGGTATTGGGGCCCGTCATTTTGGAAGACCCGATCAAACCACCGGTCGGGCCGTCGGCTGAGGGATCACCCTGGCAGGCGAGGTCTTAAAACGACCGTCATCTGATCGAAAGGACAGGACAGACACATAAGACAAGACCGGGGTGCCATCTGTGACGGGGGTCGCAGCTGCACCGCGTGGGCCAGGGCGGGATGTTCCAACCCCGCACCAAAGCCCAGTGACCTCCCTGTTCCGGAGATCATTCATTGAGACCATCTGATCGTGTTCTGATCAGATTTTTTAAGAGTATGGGGGTATATCATGCCTGTGCATATTGTAGGCGAGAGTCGCTTGTTGCGCGACATGTTTCTGGCCATTTGCCAGAGCAACGACTACCAGATCGGGACCTGCTGCGATGAGCTGTCGACGCTCGCGGGGCTGGGGGTCGACGATCTGGTTTTATACTACAGCCATGAAACGGGACCGGAGCTGGTGGAGGAATTGCGCCAGTTCAAAGAGGGCAATGACGCCTCTCTGCTGATCCTGATCATGGGGCGCGAATGTTCCACCAGCATGCAGACTGCGCTCAGCGCCTACGCTGAGGCGGTGATCCCGCAACGCAAATCCGCAGAGGCGCTGATTGCGGCCCTGCGGGTGGTGCAAAGCGGCTATCGGATTGTGCCATCGGATATCTCAGCGGCGCTGCGGGCGGCGGATGTGACCACATCGGGGGGCGACCGCGCGGCAGAGACCCTGTCGACGGCCTCACCACCGGAACTGGAGCTTGCAGAGACTGTGCCTGCGGATCGGATCAATGGCAGTCTGCCGCAATCCGGTTCTGGCACAGGCGCTTTGACAGGGGACACAACCAGCCGTTCTGGCGCCACCGTTTCAACGGATCTGCGCCGCATGCCGGCTTCGGCTGCGGCCTGCGGATTGTCCGGGCGCGAATGGCTGATCCTGACCAAGCTGATCGACGGCGCCACCAATAAATCCATCGCCAATGAGCTGAGCATCTGCGAGGCCACGGTGAAGGTGCATCTGCGCACCTGTTTTCGCAAGATCGGCGCCAAGAACCGCACTCAGGCCGCGATCTGGGCGTCGGAGCAATTCCTGTCCTGACCCCACCGATTGGGGGCAGGGCAGGTCGGGACTGCGTCGGCCATGGGCTCATGCTGGGGGGCTGGGCCTCTGGTCGACGCAGATCATCCCGTGATCGGTATTCTCTGTTGTGAAGGGTCAGATCTTCAGCTGCTTGCTGGCGGGCAGGAGCGCGTTGATCTGACGGGCGTGCTCAGGCATGCAGCGGGTCAGGAAATCATAGGTTTCCACCACATGGGCGCGGGCATTGGGGCCCAGATGGGCATAGGCGCCGGGATTGGCCAGCACATCCACCACCTGATTGGCCAGCGCGTCGGGATCAAAGAAATCCACCAGCATGCCGGTCTCATTATGGGTCACCGCCTCGCGCACCGGCTCCACATCAGCGGCCACCACAGTGGCCTGCATCGACATGGATTCCAGCAACGACCAGCTGAGCACAAAGGGCATGGTCAGATAGATATGGCAGCGGCTGATGCGGATGATCTTGCACAGATCGCCGTAAGGCACCCGGCCGAGGAAATGCACCCGGCTCCAGTCGACGCTGTCGCCCAGCTCATCCTCCATCTCGCCGCGCAGACCTGCGGGGTGGGTGCTTTCGCGCCCGTAGGAGGTCTCATTGCCGCCGATCATCAGGATCCGCGCATTGGGGCGGTCCGACAGGATCTTGGGCAGGGCGCGCATCATCACGTGAAAACCACGGGCGCGTTCCATATTGCGGGCGATATAGGTGATCACCTCATCGTCGCGGCTGAGCGGCTTGGGCAGGCGGCCGAGACCGATGCTGGCCTTGGCATCCGGCTGCAGCCGGTCGGTGCGGATGCCGTCATGGCTGACATAGATCTTGTCGTGAAAGCTTCTGGGGAAGCGGTCGCGCTGCCAGTAGGTCGGGCTGTGGCCCAGATCGACCACATCGATATTGGCAAAGGGCACGGTGTTGCGGGCATGGGCAAAGAACCCTGCGTGTTCGCCGGGAGGGTTTTCCGGATCAAAGCCAACCAGCCCGCCAGTGGTGCGGTAGAAATATTCAAAGAAGCCGATGATCGGCACATCCGGCCAGACCTCTTTCATGAAGGTCAGCTCCCCCCAGCCGGTATGACCGATGATGATATCGGGTTTGAAGCCGTCTCTGGCCTCCAGCTGGCGCGCGGCGAGGGCGGCGCCAATGCCATTGCCGGCCGCGGCCTCCCAATCCTTGGACAGCCCATAGGCATCGGCAGCGGGCTGGTGATGGCTTTTGTAGGTCGCGGTGGAGACGCCGGGCAGCTTCACATCGTTTCGCTGGGTCAAAAACACGATCTCATGCTCGCCCTGATCGGCCAGCCACTGGATCATCTCCCGGTACTGGCCGGGCATGTTCTGGTGCACAAAGAGAAATTTCATATCCTATCCATGCCGCGAGAGCGCCGCAGGCGCAACCCTTTGAAAAGCGGCAGGCGCAGGCTTGGGCAGGGTTTCACCTGCAAGGGCGGGCCGGATCTTTCCGGGCTTGTTCCCAGAGGTCACGGCGCTAACATGCGCGCAACGCAGCAATCCCGGGGGCTGCGGCTGCCGGAGGCGCAAAAGCGCGGTTGCCGACCCCCTATTTTCAATAGGCCATACCATCCGTTTGCGGAGGCTATGGCGAGTAACATCTGGTGATATATGAGAATCCTTTTCCATGCTCCTGTGCTTTCGGTCCACCGTCCGGATCCGGCGCTGTCCAGTATCCTGGGGGTGCCGCCGACGGTGACGGACACGTTGTTCGGTCTGAAACCGGCGCATAAGCTGACCGGGAATCGCGGAAATATCATCCACGCCGAAGCCCCGGCCCGCAGCCTGCGCAAGGACCCGGATGGGTCGGCGGTGGGCAATATCGCCAATCTGCAGAAGAACCTCGGTGAGGGCTATGCCGAGACCATCGCCGAGCATTTCGACATGATCGTGGTGTCGCTGGCCAATTTCATTCGCCCCAACCACGATGGCATTCGGCTGTTTTCTGCGCTTGAGGCGCTGGATGGGCGGGTGCCTTTTGTGGTGCTGGGCGCCGGGATGCAGGGCAGCCATGCCTTCACGGACCTGATGCCGGGCAACCGCGATCTTCTGGCGCTGCTCAATGAACGGGCCAACCTGTTTGGGGTGCGCGGCACCCAGACGGCAGAGTGGCTGGCGCAGAACGGGCTGGAAAACACCACCGTGCTGGGCTGTCCCAGTCTCTATGTCTATCCGCAGTCGATCCTGGCCATCGACGGCACCGCGGCCCAGGCCAAGGGACGGCAGGCCAATGTGATGACCGCTGGCCATTTCTCCATGCGGGAGGGGGCGATTGTCGAACGCGGCACCGAACTGGCCAAGGCGTTCGACAAGATCGACGCCTCTTATGTGTTCCAGGATGAGATCTTTGGCTATGGCAAATTCATCAAGGACCGCTTTGGCTATAATGAGGGCAATAACATTGCCCAGCCGGAAGAGCTGAACCGCTGGCTGAGCCGCAAATGCGGCCATAAGGTCGATTTCAACCGCTATTATTACTTCTCCGAAGCTGGCGCCTGGCGGCAGGCGGCGATGCTGCATGATGTCTATATCGGCGACCGCTTCCACGGCGGGGTTGCGGCCCTGCAGGCGGGCCAGCCGGCGATTTTCCTCAAGCATGACAACCGGGTGGCCGAGCTGACCGAACATTTCGGCCTGCCGGCGCTGAACACGCAGAAATTCATGCGCAAGGGGCTGAAGGCGACGCTGGATGAATATCTGTCGCCCGAGATGCTGGACAAGATGAAGGCGACCTATCGCCAGCGCCACGCAGAATATGTGGCAGCCCTGGCCGAACACGGCCTGGAGGTCGACACCATCGTGCCGGAGGAGCCCCAGCCGGTGCCCGCAGTGGACAGCCGCAGCCATCTGGGCGCGATCCGCAGCCCGCAGGACCCGGACGAGGTGCTGCCGGAGGGGCTGTGGCCCACCACCACGCTGACCCCGTCTTATGCCATGCGGCGGCTGCACCCGGAGGGCGCGCGCGAGCTGGTGGTCACCTTTGAAGGGGCAGGTCAGGCGCTGGACCGCAAGGATCCCTTGCGTCCGGGCTTTGGCGAGCGTTTCCTGATCAAAGCCGGCTATGCGGTGCTGTCGGTCTTGCCGCATCAGCAGAACTGGTACCGTCCGCTGGATCTGGAACAGTATTTCGGGGCACCGGACACCCGCGCCTGGATGGCTGGGTTTGACAAGGTGCATGTGCTGGGCTCCGGCATGGGGGCCTTTGGCGCCATGGCCTTTGCCGACCTGATCGGCGCGGAAAACGTGGTGGCATTGCAGCCGATCACCACCCTGGCCGAGGATCTGATCCCCGGCGAGATCCGTTTTCCGGCCGCGCGCAAGCTGGACTGGAGCGGTGCCTATCGCGACGCCTGTGCGGGCTGTGACAAGGCGGCCCGGATCTATGCAATCCATGGCGACCATCCGCTGGACCTGGCCCATGTGGCGCGGTTGCGCGATGCTCTGGGGGCGCGGCTGATCAGCGCGGAATTGTCCCATGACAGCAAGCGCCCGGTGACCCCGTTGCTGCGTGCCAAACGCTGCCTGCCACGAACCGCGCTGACCTGCCTGCGCGGCGGCGATACGGCGGCGCTGGAGCAGGTGCTGGGCGCATTGGTGCAGCACAAAACCCCGGCAGAGTGATCCGCACCACGCCCGACCGGAACCGTGAACAACAAAGGGCCGTTCTCTCGAGCGGCCCTTTGTTATGTGTCTGCGGGTCGCAGGGCCTTATGTGGAAATTATTTAACATAAGATGTATTAGGAGGCTGTTTATTGCTCACAGGCACACTGCGCAGGTTTGGCGGCTGCAGCAGGCGGAGATGTGATTGCAATCCGGTGGTGTTTTGTTGCTTGCCCATCCCCCGGTCTGATATCCTTGGGTCTGCGGCGGGGATCATGGGGGTGATCCTGGCCTGAGGGGACCGCTAAAAAGTGGATATTAAGAGTGACGTGATACCCGGATGATCCGGGGACGGCACAGCATGAAGAGGTATGGCCCGGGTTGGCCCAAACCCGGTGTCAGGTAGGGGGCATTATGAGTGATCTTTCGCAGGCCCAGCCACAGGCGCAATCACAATCAGAGATCCGGGCCGCGATGAAGGCTCCCTTTGGGGCTGGCACCGGCCATCCCGCCGAGGGATCCGGAGAGCGCAACCAAGGTCACAGCAGCGGTCAGGAGATTGCGCTGACCCCGATGCAGCAGGGGCTGCTGTATGAAAGCGCCGCCGCGGGCAGGCCTTGGGTCAATCTGGAACAGATCGTGGTGCATCTGGACGCCGAAGCGCCAGATCCGAGGGCCCTGCGGGTGGCCTGGCAGCAAGTCTGCGCGCGTCATCCGGTGCTGCGCAGTGCGGTGCTGTGGCAGGGACGCCCGCTGCCGGTCTTGCAGGTCGCGGGTGTGGATGCGGCCACCGATCAGGTCAGGGTGGAGACACAGGATTGGCAGGGGCTGGACGCAGAGAGTCAGGCCGCGCGGCTGGAGCAGTTTCTCAGCGAGGACCGCAACCGGGGCTGCGCGCTGGAGCAGGCGGTGTCCTGGCGGGTGATGCTGGCGCGGCTGGGGCCGAACCGGTCGGTGATGGTCTGGACCATTCACCATGTGCTGGTCGATGGCCGCAGTATGGCGGTGGTGCTGGAAGATGTCTTTGCGGCGCTGATCGGGGGCGATCTGCCTGCCGCGACTGCGCCTGTCACCGGGTTTGATGCCTTTAGCCCGGCGGTGGCACAAGTGTCAGAACAGCCGGCCAGCCAGGCGTTTTTCCGGGCGCATCTGGAGGGGTTTGACACCCCGAACCAGATCGCCCGGCTGACCGGGCCGGATGATCGGCCCGTTGTGGCAGCACCGGATGATGCGGACCATGGCCGCAAGCAGATCCTGCGGCGGCAGCTGCCGGCCGAGTTGCGCCGCGCGCTGGTGCAGCGCGCCGCGCAAGTCACCGTGGCGGATGAGACCCTGCCGGAGACATCCGGGGCACAGGGCGCAGGAGCAGCCACCCTGGCCAATATGATCCATGCCGCCTGGGGGCTGCTGGTGGCGCGCTGGAGCGGGCGGGAAATGGCGGTCTTTGGGGTCACCCGGTCGGGGCGCTATCTCCTGGAGGGCTGCGGGCGCACGGTGGGCTGTCTGATCAATACGGTGCCCCTGCATCTGCATCTGTCCGGGTCAACAACCGTGGACGGGCTGCTGGCGGCGCTGCGGCGCGATGCGGTGGCGCTGCGCCCGCATGAACAGGCCTCGCTGGCGGATATGCGCCGCTGGTGCGGGCTGCCGGGCAGCGTGCCGCTGTTTGACACTATGGTGATGTTTGAACGCGACAGCCTGAATATGCGGATGCGCAGCCTGGGGGTGGAGGAAGACAGCCCCTGGCAGCATCGCCGGGTGGAGCTGCGCGAAGAGGGCGCGATGCCGCTGACCCTGGCGGTTTACGGTGATGCCCAACCGCTTGTGATGCTGGAATATGACCCCGAGGTGCTGCCGGCCAGCCAGGTGGAGCGGATGCTGGATCATCTGTGTCAGCTGCTGCAGAGCCTGGCCACAGCACCTGCGGATATGGCGCTGCGTGATCTGGGTATGCTGCCGGAGGCCGAGGCGACCCAGCTGTTGCAACAGGGGCGTCCGGAGCCGGCGCTGGCGCAGATGCTGGCGCGGGAGATGGCGGCAGCCCCGCCGTGTATGGCAACCCGGCTGGAGGCGACGGCGGCGCGGATGCCGGATGCCCCGGCGCTGCAGATGGCGCCTGAGGGCGCGGTGTTGAGCCATGCCGATTTACAGGCCCGCGCCGACCTTCTGGCGGTGGTCCTGCAGGCGCAAGGGGCTGCGGCCGGGGATATCATCGCCATCTGCCTGCCGCGCAGCCCGGAGTTCATCATTGCCATGCTGGCGGTGCTGAAGGTCGGGGCGGCCTTCCTGCCGGTGGACCCGACCTACCCGGCGGCGGTGATTGCCCATATGCTGCAGGACAGCGGCACGAGGCTGGGCATTGGCGGGCCGGACTACGGCACGGTATCAGAGCCTGATACAGGCTCTAACAAAGGGAAACCTGTACATAGGCACGATGCCGCCCTGACCCCGGAGGGGCTGGTCTGGGTTGACCCTGCCCCTTCTGCCACGGGCCAGGATTCGCAGATAGCGCCCCGCCTGGCCCCGATCGGACCAGACCCTGCGCGGCTGGCTTATGTGATCTATACGTCCGGCTCCACCGGCAAACCCAAGGGGGTGCGGGTGCCGATGCGGGCGCTGTTGGCCCATGCCAGCGCCATCACGGCCGCCTTTGACCTGCAGAGCCATGACCGGATGCTGCAATTTGCCAGCCTGTCCTTTGATGTTGCCATTGAGGAAGTTCTGCCCAGCCTGTTGGCCGGGGCCTGCGTGGTGCTGCGCGCGCCGGATATGATCGGGGCACCGGGGTTGTTTCTGGACCGGGTGGCGGCGCTGGAGCTGACGGTGCTGAACCTGCCGACCGCCTTCTGGCATGTGCTGTGCGATGTGATGGCCGACAGTGGCCGCAGCCTGCCATCTTCAGTGCGGCTGGTGATCGTCGGCGGGGAGCAGGTCAGCCCGCAGGCGCTGGCGCGCTGGCAGCAGCTGGTGCCCGGGGTGCGCTGGCTCAATGGCTACGGGCCGACAGAAACCACCATCACCTGCACGCTGCATGATCCGGGTCTGGATCGGGGGCACCGGGTGAATGCGAATGAAGATGTGCCCATCGGCCGCCCCACCGCCCATGCCCGCGCCTATGTGCTGGCCGTTGATGGCAGTCTGGCCCCGGATGGCGTGGCCGGGGATCTGTGGATTGGCGGCCCGGCGGTGAGTGATGGCTATATCGGGCGGCCGGCGGAAACCGCAAAAGTGTTTCGCCCCGATCCTTTTGTGCCGCGGGGGGCGGTGCCGACGCGGATCTATCGCACCGGCGATCGCGCGGCCTGGCGGGCAGATGGCACGCTGGCCTTTCTCGGGCGGCAGGACCGGCAGGTCAAACTGCGCGGCTTTCGCATTGATCTGCGCCATGTGGAGCAGGTGCTGGAACGCGCCCACCCGGAGGTGCAGGCGCTGGTGGCGGTGCATGGCAAGGACGGACCGGCGGCGCAGCTCTGTTGCTGGGTGCGGGGCATTCGGGAGGCTGGCGCGGAAGAAATGGCTGGCGATACCCGCCCGGATCTGGCGACGCTGCAACAGGTGGTGCAGCGCGACCTGCCCGCCCATATGCGCCCGGCGCTGGTGCCGGTGGCGGCGTTTCCCCGCACTGCCGGGGGCAAGATCGACATGGCCGCCCTGCCCGCGCCGACACAGGCATCAAGCGGCCTGCGCCTGCGCCGCAACGGCGGCGCGGTGATTGACACCAGCGCCCCGCCCTCGCCGCTGGCGCAGCAGCTGGTGGCGATGATGGCGGATCTGCTGGGCCAGCCCGATCTGGGCGTGGATGACAGTTTCTATGACCGCGGTGGCCATTCCCTGCTGGCGATGCGGCTGATTGGCCGGATCGAGGCGGAACTGGGCCAGCGGCTGAGCCTGGCGGCGCTGCATCTGACCCCCAGCCCCCGGGCGCTGGCGGCGGCGCTGACAGACGCGCTGAGCCCGGGAGATGGGGGCGGCGACACCCCGGAAACACCGGAAGGCCACACCCTGCCCGATCATCTGGTGATCATTCAGGATGGCACGGCGCGTGCGCCGCTGTTCGGCGTCCATGTGCTGGGGCGCAACGAAGAGTTCTATCGCCCGCTGGCTGCTGCGCTTGGTCCGGACCAGCCGGTCTATGGGCTGAGCATCGGCCTGTTGGACAGCAGCACCCCCACCGGGGTGCGCGCCACCGCAAAACTGTACCTGGAGGAAATCCAGACCCATTACCCCAGCGGGGTCGTGCATCTGGCGGCGGTGTCTCTGGGCAGTTATTTTGCCTTTGAACTGGCGCGCCAGCTGCTGGAAGCGGGGCGCGAACTGGGCGTGCTGGCGCTGTTTGATGCCGAAGGGCCAGCGGGGCGCCGCCGGGTGCAGGGACGGGCCAGACTGGGCGCCCATCTGGGGCTGCTCCGGCGCATGGGACCGGCCTATCTGGGCCATGTGGCCCGCCACCGGATTGAGACAGTGCGCAATTCCTTTGAACGGCGGCGGCTGGAGTGGACCGGCGGCGGTGGTTCCCTGTCGATCGAGGCGCTGATCGCGGCCAACCAGCAATCGGTGGAACGCTACACGCCGGACCCGCTGGCCACACCGCTGACGGTGTTCCGGGCTGGCGATGATCTGTTTGACAGCCCCGAAGCGCTGACCCAGGGGCTGGGCTGGGCGCCGGTGGCGGCGGCGGGGTTTGAGCTGATCGAGGTGCCCGGATCCCATCTGTCGATCCTGCAGGAGCCGAATGTGCAGGATATGGCCCGGCATATGACCCGCATCATGCAGCGCTCGGATCCGCAATAAGGTCGTGACAACGGGGCAATCCTGGCCAAGGCGCAAGCAGATCCGCAGCGGATCTGGTATTTTTCCGCCCCGGCCAGAACAAATCTGCAAAACCACACCTGTACGGGGAACAAATTCCCGCCTTGCGGCGTCTGTCATATGAACCGGTCCCCCGCCCGTGGCCTGCCTGCGAACGGGCGGGCTTATTTGCCATGTCCCGGCCTGTGACATCTTGGTCCCCGGCGTCAGGGGGATTAGGTCGGGGCTGAACTCAAAAGGATTCCCGTATCATGATGAAACCATTTGCCTGGGCCGCGGCTGTCGCTGCGAGCCTGACTGCCGCACCGTCCGCCTTTGCCTCCGACACGCTGCGTGTCGGCATGTCGGGCGGGTATTTTCCTTTTACCTTTGTGCGTCAGGACGTGCTGCAGGGGTTTGAGGTGGATGTGATGAACGCCGTGGCTGAGGAAACCGGCCTTGAGGTGGAATTTGTCACCATGTCGTTTTCCGGTCTGATCGGCGCGCTGGAATCCGACCGCATCGACACCATTGCCAATCAGATCACCATCACGCCGGAGCGCAGCGCCAAATTCGCCTTTACCCAGGCCTATGTCATTGACGGCGCCCAGGTGGTGGTGAAACGCGGCAATGAGGACAGTATCGCAGGCCCCGCTGATCTCGCAGGTAAGACCGTGGCGGTGAACCTCGGCTCCAATTTCGAGCAATTGCTGCGCGAGCTGCCAGAGGCCGACAAGATCGAGATCAAAACCTATGAGGCCAATATCGCCCAGGATACAGCCCTGGGGCGGGTCGATGCCTTTGTGATGGACCGGGTGTCTTCGGCGCAATTGATTCAGGAAAGCCCGCTGCCGCTGGCGTTGGCGGGCGCGCCGTTCTCTGAGATCCGCAATGCGCTGCCGTTCCGTCAGGACGCGGACAGCCTGGCGCTGCGCGACCGGGTGGATACGGCGCTGACCACGCTGCGCGAGACCGGCAAGCTGGCCGAAATCTCGCAGACATGGTTCGGCACCGATATCACGGCGGTTTCCGCCCCGGCTGAGAAGTGAGCCGGTAAATGCAGGGTTTGGACATCGCCTATATGCTGGGGCTGGTGCCGGTGCTGCTCAGCTATGTGCCGCTGACGCTGTTCATGGCGGTGGTGGCCATGGTGCTGGCGCTGGTACTGGCGTCCCTCTTGGCGGTGGAACGGGTGCTGCGGATCCCGGTGCTGGATCAGCTGGTGGTGCTGTTCATCAGCTTCTTTCGCGGCACGCCACTTCTGGTGCAGCTGTTCCTGTTCTACTACGGGCTGCCACAGGTGTTGTCGGTGCTGACCCAGATCAATGGGGTCAGTGCCGCGATCATGGGGCTGACCCTGCATTTTGCCGCCTATATGGCCGAGAGCATCCGCGCCGCCATTCTGGGGGTGGATCGCAGCCAATGGGAGGCGGCGCAGTCGATCGGCATGACCCGTGGCCAGATGATGCGCCGCATCGTGCTGCCGCAGGCGGCCCGGATCGCAGCGCCGACGCTGGTCAATTACTTCATCGACATGATCAAGGGCACCTCGCTGGCGTTTACGCTGGGGGTGACCGAGATGATGGGCGCTACCCAGAAAGAGGCGGCCGGCAGTTTCCTCTACTTTGAGGCCTTCCTGGTGGTGGCGGTGATCTACTGGATTCTGGTGGAGGCGCTGTCGCTGGTGCAGCGACGGCTGGAGACCCATCTGAACAAGGCTTATGCCCGATGAGGGACGCAATGAAAGACACAACACAGGGCCCGGCCATTTCCATCTCCGGGCTGCGCAAGACCTTTGGCGACAGCGTGGTGCTGGATGGCATCGACCTGACCATTCAGCCCGGCGAGCGCATTGTCATTATCGGCCCTTCGGGCACTGGTAAATCGACGCTGCTGCGCTGTCTCAATTTTCTGGATGCTCCCGATGCGGGATTGATCCGCATCTGCGATCTGGAAGTGGACGCCGCCCGCGCCAGCAAGGCGGAGATCCTGGCCCTGCGCCGGCGCACCGCCTTTGTGTTTCAGAATTATGCGCTCTTTGCCAATAAGACGGCGGCGGAAAACATCATGGAGGCGCTGATCACCGTTCAGAAGCAGCCCCGCGACACAGCCCGCGCCCGCGCGCTGGAGATCCTGGCGGAGACCGGTCTGGCGGATAAGGCTAATGCCTATCCCGCCAGCCTGTCAGGCGGCCAGCAGCAGCGCGTCGGCATTGGCCGCGCCATGGCGCTGGGGGCCGAGCTGATGCTGTTTGACGAGCCGACCTCGGCGCTGGATCCCGAATGGGTGGGCGAGGTGCTGGCGCTGATGCATAAGGTCGCCGAAGAGCGCCAGACCATGCTGATCGTCACCCATGAGATGCAGTTTGCCCGCGAGATCGCCGATCGCGTGGTCTTCATGGAAGGTGGGCGGATTGTCGAACAGGGCCCGCCGACGCAGATCTTTGATGCGCCACAGGACCCCCGCACGCGAGCCTTCCTGCGGCGGGTGGGGTGACCGGCCCGGCCCTCTCCTGTATTCCGAATACCCAAACGAAAGAAGCGGGCCAGTGGCCCGCTTCTTTCCATCGCGAGGATGGTCATTCCTAAGACGGTGTCAGCCTGGGATCCACACCCCGCCCTGCTCAGGCGCGCCGGGCGGAGGTCAGATCCTGCCACACCCCATCAGATCGCAAGCGATCAGTTGGTGGTGGTGGTGGTGCTGGTTTCGTCGTCGTCGTTCAGGATCACACCCAGAATGACCGCACCGGCAACGCCGCCTGCGATCAGAGTGCCTTGCTCAAGACCGGTACCGCCGAGCAGGGTCGGGGTGCCTTCTTCCTGAGCGGAGGCGGTGGTGGTTGCGGCCAGGGTGGCCAGAGCGATTGCTGCGAAGAACTTGTTCATAATCCAAAACTCCTTTGGAGACCGTTGAGCCAAGAGTAGGTGAGTTACCTTGTGAATTCAACGCAGCTTTTAGCAGCAATATCCCGGCGGCTGGAATTTTTTTTCTGCCGTTGCCGAGATATCGCTCATTTGGGCGGATATGGCTCCAAACCGCCTGTTTTTCATACCCTCCGAGGTGGGATCAGCTGCCGGTGGTCAGCTGCCGGATGCGCAGATAGCCCACATTGGGACCGGCCCATTGGCGTGATTGCCAGACCCGGCCGCTGCGCGAATCTACCCAGTAGTCGTTGACGATTTCGCCGCTGCGTCCCGGCTGGCTGGGCTGGCAGCGTTCCTCGATGTGGCGGGTGGGGTAGCGCAGTTCGACGATCACGATGGGATCCGCACCCAGATCACGGCGGCTGCAGAGCATATCAAGCTGCCACGCCCCATTGTCGAGCCCGCGGATATGATAGCGGCGCGCGCCACTGCGCGCCGGGCCACCTGCGCCCTCCCCGACCAGCGCTGAGCTGGACAGGATGTCATTGCCAAGGTTGCGGGTGGCCACCAGCACCCCGTTGCGCAGGGTCAGGCTGATATTGTCCTCGGTGCGCCAGACCGCCACCGTTCCGGGGCTGTCATCGCGGCGCAGCTGCTGGCGCGACAGATAGGCAAAGACATCGTTTTTCTCGATGGTGACCTCGATATAGGGGGCCTTGATCTCATTCAGACCGGCGCGGGTCAGCGGCGGGCGCGCGGCCGGATCCGCCTTGCCCCCGGACAGCCGGGTGCCAACCCGGTCCGACAGGTTGCGCAGCAGTTCGACCTGCAGGGGCGGCGTGTCCGGTCCGCGGCTACAGGCGGTCAGCACCAGCAGCCCCAGAAGGGAAAGCAGCCCGGCGAGGCGTGTGGTCACAGGCGTCATCATTCCCAGATCCTTGCCCGCTGCCGGGTCAGCTGTGCGCGATGGGCCTCGCGGATTTGTCCATAAAGCCGGTCCGGGACATGTACCCGCTGGCCGCCGTCGCGCTGGGTCGGGCGCACGGTCATGCCAAATGTATTGCGGCTGGGTTTGCCCAGCAGCCAGTCCAGCGGGATGCTGAAGCGGAAGCCCTTGTCAAAGGAGCCTTCGCCGAAATCCTCGGAGGAGACATCGGTGAGGGTAAAGAAGCCGCCAACCCGCCAGCCATTGGCAAATTCGCGGTCCAGGCTGAAGGTGGCGCCATAATCGCCCGCCAGATAGCGCCCGGCATCCAGCTGCACATGGTAGCCCTTGTCGAGCTGGTAATAGGCCGAGGCATGGCCGGTGAAGGTTTTGTAATCGCGGAACGACAGCCGCTGATCGTAATCGCGCTGCACCACATAATTGCCCTCAACCCCCAGCGCCAGGCGGCTGGAGACCGGTTTCCAAAGGACCTCGCCCGAGATCCCGCCAAACATGCTTTCAAACAGCCCAGCCGTACTGCGGGCATAGAGATCGCGCCCCATCTGCCATTGCCGCGTGACATAAAGATTTTTCAGCGTGGTACCGAACTGGGCATATTCGGTCGCATCGGTGCGCACATGGGGCAGCACCGAATTGGAGGCGCGCCCGTCTTTCACATTGCCCCAGACGCGCTGACGGATGGTGCCGGCAATGCGCCAGCCCGGGGCCGGTGCGTAAGACGCCTTCAGATCCACGCCCACATCCAGCCGGAACGGCAGGTCAGGGTCGAAATAGGACGGCGCGGTATAAGGGCTGATCGAGGTGGAAAACGCCGGGTAGAGATCCTGCGCGACCAGCGCATCCCCGGCCAGCGGGCCTGCCTCCTGCAGGCCGGTCACCGCCCAGAGCGCCTCGGTGGCGTCGGGGCTATGTTCCAGCGCCTCCAGATCGCTGCGCCGGATCACCACCTGCGACAGTGCCAGCCCGCCACGCATCGGCACGATTTTCAGCGTCTCCACCGAGGGCGGCAGCAGCCGCGCCATGGCGCGGGCGGCGCGGCCAATGGCCAGGGTCTGGGCACGGTAGCGGGGATTGCGATAGCGCAGCTCGGCCTCGGTGCCATCTGCGGGCAGGGTCAGCGCCTCAAGAATGAGCCCGTCCTGTTGCAGCGCCTCGCTCATCAGATCCCGCAGGGTGGTTTTGGCGCGGGTGCTCTGGGCCCAGTCGCGGCTCCAGTGGCTGTCTTTGGTGGCCCAGCTGCTGCGCGGTGCCACCGGCACCGGCGCACTGACCCGCATGGGTTGGGTCGGGTGTTTGGGATTGAGCTGGATCTGCGCGGTGACGCCAATCTCGGACCCATAAAGATAATAGGCCCCCAGCCGCAGGCCCGATCTGGCCCGATATTCGGCGCCAAAGTTGAAGGAGGATTTGCGCTCAAACACATCTGGAGCGCCGGTTTCCAGCACATAGGCATCGGAGGAATATTCCGCCTTGAACCCCCAGCGGTCATTGGGCAGCCATTCAATGCCCGCAAAAGGCGCCATCTCACCGCGGAACCACTGATCATAGGCCAATTCGCCCCCGGTATCGCCGGCAACAAACCCCGGCCGGGTGCCGGAAATACTGCCGATGGAGCCGTTGGACCCCAGGCGTCCCCAGCCCAGACCTGCGGTCAGCTTCAGCCTGCCGGCCCCGCCGCGATGGCTGAGCGCCGGAGTGTCAAAATTCTTGGTGGCGACGATATATTCCCCGGCATAAATCCCGGTGCCGGCAAAATCCTGCAGACCCAGGGTCACCGCCGGGCGATAGCGCCCCTCGCGCAAGAGCCGCAGCCGGACGTCGAAACCGCGGTCGTAATAGGTGCTGAACCCGGCAATCTGGGCGCCATTGGTCTGGATGCCATTGTAGCGGAACGAGGCGCTGAGCCAGGGGGTCGCCTGAAAGGTCAGATTGTAACGCGCCTGACCGCCAAACCAGGAATAGGTGGTGGCAAACTGCCCGTCCGGCAGCATTTCCGCACTTGGCATATCCACCAGACCGGGGGAGCCGTAGAAATTGAGGCTGGGGGCGGGCAGCGGTTTGAAGCGCGCGGCCTCCGGTTTGGGTGTGGTCAGCGCATCTTGGGCCTGCGCGGGTGGTGCCACAGAAGCCATGACCACAGAGGTTGCCAGGATACGGGCAGTCGGCATACGGGCCATTGGCAAAAGCCGCGACACAGGAAGAGATCGAAGACTGAGGATCACGGGTTCGGACTGCCTTGTTGTCTGGCTTGTTATCTGGTCGGAATGCCGGAGCAATGGAGGGCTGATCTGCCGCCCTGCCCCCTGCGGCTGGTGCTGGACCGGTTAGACCACAAAACCCGCAGGCGGATCAACGATCTGGCGGAGGTCAGGGCGCGCTGGTGAGAGGCCTGTGACCCGTAAACTATAGTGCCACCTGCAAGGTTGATCCAAGGGGCGCTCAGGAGGTCTTGCGATCCTCTTCGGGCGCGCGGTAGCCCTCGACCCAGCGTTTGATCAATGCGCGTGCGGCCCCTTCGTCGCCGGCGGCCACGGCCTGCCGCAGGGCACGGATCAGCGCCGCGACCTCGATTTCCGACAGCACCGCCTCGCGGGCGCAGAAGATCTTCTGGTGGCGGGTGGTGATCAGATCCGAGCTGAGCGTCAGCTCTTCCTGCATCTTTTCCCCGGGGCGCAGGCCGATGATATCAATGGCGATATCGCCGTCGGGATGATCCTCGTCCCGCACGGAATAGCCGGCACTTTCGATAACCTGACGGGCCAGCTGCAGGATTGAGATCGGCTCGCCCATGTCGAGCACAAACACCTCGCCACCCAGCGCCTCGGCGCCGGCCTGAAGCACCAGCTGCACCGCCTCGCGGATGGTCATGAAATAGCGTTTGACGCGCGGATCGGTGACGGTGACCGGTCCGCCGCGGCTGATCTGTTCCTGAAACAGCGGCACCACGGACCCCGAAGAGCCCAGCACATTGCCAAAGCGCACCATAGTGAAAACGGTGCCGGGATTGCGGGTGGAGAGATCCTGCACCACCAGTTCCGCCATCCGCTTGGAGGCGCCCATCACATTGGTCGGACGCACCGCCTTGTCCGAGGAAATCAGAATAAACCGTTCCACCCCGCTGCGCGCGGCGGCCCGGGCCAGCGTCTGCGTGCCAAAGACGTTGTTGGCCAGGCCGGGCAGCGGGTTGGCCTCCACCAGCGGCACATGTTTATACGCCGCCGCATGCAGCACCACCTGTACACCGTGATGGGCCAGCACCATGCGCACCTGACGCGGATCGGTCACCGAACCCAATACCGGCACCAGAGTGATGCCGGTGCCTTCGACCTGCTGCTCCAGCTCCTGATGAATGGTGTAAAGCGCCAGTTCCGACAGCTCATAGAGCACCAGTTTGCGCGGGCGGCAGGCCAAGACCTGACGGCAGAGCTCGGACCCGATGGAGCCGCCGGCACCTGAAACCAGCACCACCCGGTCCTGATAGGAGCCGCTGGCCTCCTGCAGGGGCACATCGCGGGTGGCGCGGCCCAGGAAATTCTGCGGCGCCACCGGGGTCAGCTTGTCGACCAGCGCCTCTTCTCCGATGAGCTGAGCAAAGGAGGGCAACGCCTGCACCTCCAGCTGCATCCGCTGCAGCCGTTGGATGATCTGGGCCTGTTTCGGTTGGCTCTGCGACGGCATCGCCAGCAAGACCCGCTTGATCTGGCGGGCTTCGGCGATCTCGGCGATGCGGGCGGGCGGGAACACCGGCAGCCCCACCAGCGTCACCCCCTGCAACGAGGTATTGTCATCGACAAAGGCGACAGGATCGATGCCGTCATGAGCCTTCAGCGCCTGCGCCAGCTGGGCACCGGTGGTGCCGGCCCCGTAAATCAGCACCCGGCAGCGCGGCTGGGCACGGCGGTAGATCGCCACCACCACCTGATAGAGCAGCGCCCGCGCGGCCAGAAGACAGAGAAAATAAGTGGTAGCAAAGACCACATGGGTGCCGGGCGGCAGGTCAGGACCAAACAGCAGCGTCAGCCCCGCCGTGGCCCCGGCGGTGATCGAGGCCAGCAGCGCGGTCAGCCCGACCGCATGGCGCTCATAGGCATTGAGCTGCACCTTGGGCAATCCGAGCCACAGTGCCACCGCCGCCGCCAGCGCCAGCACATAAGGCAGCACCGGCAGCATCGCCGCCAGCGTGGCCAGAGCGGACCCCGGCAAGGGCAGCACCAGAAAGGTCAGGAACAGCGCCAGCGGGATCAGGCTCAGATCAATGGCAAGAAAGATATAGGATTTCTGTTTGCGTGACAGCGCACTGATCAGATTGAACATCCCTGGCCGTCCCCACTTCCAGTCCCCGGTGGCCGCCTGATTTTCCGGGCGGCCTGTTTATATGTACGATGTGGCGCCGAGATCTTCCTGACGCGCATCGTTTCAAATGCGTTTTTATCAATCCCCCGCGCCAGATCCCCGGACCCGCATGTGATGGGTCTTTCTGGCATCGGGATGTGTCTCGCGTCGTCTATCCCTCGGGGTGCCCTTTGTCTCCTCCGGAGCAGGTGTGACAGGCCCTACGCCGGGGGTTTCATGGGCTCCCCGGGCATCACTTTAGACGTATTTCGGGGGTAATACAAAACCGCGGGCAGCAAAAAAGCGCCGTATGACGGTGATTTGTCCGTTTTGGCGCCGCTCTGCGGCGTCTGTACAGGCCTGACGCAGGGTTGCGGCTGATCTCCCTGCATGCGGCCGCCGCCAAGGATGTCGGCCTGGGCAGGGCACACCCGCCCGGATCGGAAGGAATCGCCGAATCGCCCCTCAGCTGCGCCGGAACAGGTTGCCAATGGTCTGAAACACCAGATCAAAGTCATAGCACATGCTCTGGTGACGCTGATAAATCAGGTCCAGCCGTGCCTTCATCGGTACACAGAGGCGGGAATAGACCTGATCGGTTTCCTCGGCGGTGGTGCAGCGCGCCAGCAGGGCGGCCTCATGTTTGTGATAGGTGATCGACGCCAGCCCGGTGACTCCGGGGCGCGATTTCAGCACCCGGGCGTAGAGCTCGGGATTGGCCTCGACATATTGGCGCAGCGGCGGACGCGGCCCGACAAAGGAGAGATCGCCGCGCAGGATGTTCCACAGTTGCGGGAATTCATCCAGCCGCTTGGCGCGCAGCCAGGCGCCGGTCCTGGTGATGCGGGCCGATTTGTCGCCGCCGGACACGCCCGTGTCGCTGTCCACCACCTGCATGGTGCGCAGTTTCCACAAGGCAAAGGGCTGATCGACGC
>NZ_KI421498.1:2812008-2952008 GCF_000473105.1 Phaeobacter inhibens DSM 16374
AAATAGAGGCCAATTGTAGGATTGTTGCTGAAAAAAAAGGCGCGCACATGGTTCGCGCCAGATCACTTTCGCGACGCGTTTGCGAAAATCGCTGCGATGCAGAATGCTCATCACATCCACGAAAGCGCAATGCGCGGAGATCGTGGATGTGTGACGACCGGAGGAATTTGCGATCTCGCCAGCCGCCACACGGATGCAACACGAAGCTGCCCGGTACAGGTAGGAAATCCGGCGCTCCGGCGCAAGGGATCCGCCGCCGTCCCGGCGAGGAGAGACTATATGATCACCCGAAAATTCGTTCCGGCAACGACGGCCACCATTGTAGCCTTGGCGATGACGACCATTGGAACCGGGGCCTTGGCTGCAGATTGCCCGATTAAGGTAGGCGTCCTGCACTCGTTGTCCGGTACGATGGCAATCTCTGAGACGACGCTGAAGGATACCATGCTAATGCTGGTCGACGAGCAGAACGCTAAGGGTGGCGTTCTGGGATGTGAGCTGGAGCCGGTTGTGGTTGATCCCGCGTCGAACTGGCCGCTGTTTGCGGAAAAAGCCCGCGAACTGCTAAGCGTGCACGAGGTGGATGTGATTTTTGGTAACTGGACCTCGGTAAGCCGGAAGTCGGTGTTACCAGTGATCGAGGAGCTGAACGGCCTGCTGTTTTACCCAGTGCAATATGAGGGCGAGGAAAGCTCGCGCAATGTGTTCTATACCGGCGCGGCACCAAACCAGCAGGCGATCCCTGCTACGGATTATTTCCTGGAGGAGCTTGGCGTTGAGAAGTTTGCGTTGCTCGGCACAGATTACGTCTATCCGCGGACGACCAATAATATTCTAGCCAGTTACCTGGATCAGAAGGGGGTCGCGGAGAGTGATATCTTTGTGAACTACACGCCGTTTGGTCATTCTGATTGGTCGAAGATTGTCGCGGATGTCGTGGCCTTGGGTGCGGACGGTAAGAAAGTTGGTGTAATCTCCACTATCAATGGCGATGCAAACATTGGCTTTTACAAAGAACTGGCAGCGGCTGGTATCAGCGCGGATGATATCCCTGTAGTGGCTTTCTCCGTGGGAGAGGAAGAGCTGTCGGGCCTGGATACCTCCAATCTTGTCGGGCATCTGGCTGCCTGGAATTACTTCCAGTCCGCTGAGGGAGAGGCCAACAGCGCCTTTGTTGAGAAATGGAAGGCGCGCATGGGTGATGAGCGCGTCACGAATGACCCCATGGAAGCCCATTACATCGGCTTCAACATGTGGGTGAATGCTGCCACAGAAGCAGGCAGCACTGATGTCGACGCGGTGCGAACTGCGATGTATGGGCAGGAATTTCCGAACCTGACGGGCGGTACAGCTGTCATGCTGCCTAACCATCACCTCGCCAAGCCGGTTCTGATTGGCGAAATTCTGGATAACGGCCAATTCGACATCATCAGCCAGACCGAAGAGATGCCCGGTGATGCCTGGACGGACTATCTTCCTGAATCTGCGGTTTTGACCTCGGACTGGAAAGATCTTGGCTGCGGCATGTACAATACCGAGACCAAGAGCTGCGTTCAGACACTGTCTAACTACTGATTTCGCAGGACAAAAGGAAGGGGGAGACCCCTTCCACCCTCGCTCTCCTTGAATGGAAATGATCCCTATCATGACACGGTTTTTCGCCGCTGGTCTGCTTGTTCTGTGGGGCTGTCTGGCTGCCATGGCGCAGACGATGCCGCCATCGGATTTGCCTCAAACCGAGATATCATCGACGCCGGATGCGCCCCTTCAGCAACTTCTGCAGTCACAGTCTGACCTAATCATCGCCAGTTCGCGACGGACGATTCAACCCGCCATTGACGCGGTTGCGCAGAGTGGTCTGGGCGATGTGCAGACGCTTTTGCAGCTGTGGCAGGGCAAAAAACTGGTCGTGCGCAAGTCGGATGGGCTTTTCTTTCGTGGTGATACGATAGGCGATAGCCGCTATGAGCTGACGGATCTGGACAGTGGAGCTGTGGTCGGGGCTGTTGGCAGGGCGGAGCTCAAACAGATCAAACCCAATTCTGGCGTGCGGGCCCTGATTGGCACTGCTCTGGTGCGGTTCCAATTGAACGATCCGGTGGCGGCAACCCGTAGGGCTGCGGTTACCTCAATTGGACGTGATCCGTCGGCGGAAGCGCTGGAGCCTCTGCGGGCCTCTATCCGAAGCGAAACCGACGACGACCTGCGCGTGCTGAAGCAGCGTCAGGAGCGCTTGCTGACCATTCGTTTTGATAACGACCCTACGGCTCGGGTTGCCGCAATAGAAGAGATGTCGGGCGATCTGGGTGTTGATGTGCGCGCGGCCCTGAACCCGCTGCTGGACATTTCGCTGCAGATTTACCCAGAGGGAGAGCCAGCGACTGGAAATGTCGCAGCCGAACGTCGTATCGGTGAGGACTTCAGCCAAGCCGACGCCTATGCGGCGTTGGTTGCCAGAGGGTTCGCCGAGCCGCGGTTGCAAAACGATGAGATCAGACTGGCGCTTGAGGCGCATATTGTTGACGGACGTGTGGCAGGCATTCCTCTGGCGCAGCTCTCGGATATGTCCACGCGGCGGAGAGCTTACGGCGCGCTGGCCGCCTCAGGGTTAGCACGCCCTGGTCCAACATTGTCGGACATGACTGACACAGTTGCCCGTTATCAGTTCGTCGATACCTACAATGAGGCCTCTTCTGCCGTGACAGATGCAGCGGAGATGGCGCTGGCACAGAGCAACCGCAAGGTTGCCTTCCATAAAGCGGCGGATCTCGCTCTTGATGCAATATCGCTGGCTTCCATTTATTTCCTCGCAGCGATCGGCTTGGCGATCACCTTCGGCGTGATGGGAGTCATCAATATGGCTCATGGTGAGTTCATTATGATGGGCGCCTACACTGGCTATGTGATCCAGCTGGTGATCCCGGATCACACGCTTTCCATTCTTGTGGCGATCCCTGCTGCGTTTGCCGTAACCTTTGGCGCGGGGATTGCGATGGAGCGGTTGGTGATCCGATGGCTTTATAACCGTCCTCTGGAGACGCTGCTCGCTACTTTCGGCATTTCGATAGCGCTGCAACAGCTGGCCAAGAACATCTTCGGCACACAAGCGCGTCCGCTGACCGCACCGGGCTGGCTGGATGGCGCGTGGATCGTCAACGATGTGGTATCGATCAGCTATATTCGTATTGCGATCTTTGTTCTGGCGCTGGGCTTTCTCGCGCTGCTTTTGTTCATCATACGTCGCACACGTCTGGGATTGGAAACCCGGGCAGTGACCCAGAACCGCAGTATGGCAGCATCAATGGGGATCAATCCAGACCGCGTGAATATGCTGACCTTTGGTTTGGGGTCTGGCATTGCGGGGATTGCGGGCGTGGCGATCGGATTGTTTGCAAAGGTCACCTCGGAGCTGGGCAACGATTACATCGTGCAGAGTTTCATGACAGTTGTTGTCGGCGGTGTCGGTAGCATCTGGGGAACCCTGGCAGGCGCTGTGATGATCGGCTTCTCTCAGAAGGGGATCGAATGGCTCAATCCCTCCAATACCCTTGCTGCACAGACCTATATGATCGTGCTGATCATTATCTTCATTCAATTTAGGCCGCGTGGGATTGTTGCCCTACGGGGGCGTGCGGCGGGAGATTGATCCATGCAACGTAGCTTTATTGCCCGAAACCCGTCTGTCCTGATCTTCGTCTCGATCCTCGCGCTGTTTACACTGGCCGTCACCCTGTTATCCGAAGGATTGGGGGTCGGAATTGTCTCAACCTCGCTGATCAAGACATTGGGAAAAACACTTTGCCTCTGTCTGGTCGCCATCGCGATGGATTTGATCTGGGGCTATGTGGGGATCCTTAGTCTGGGTCATTTCGCCTTCTTCGGGTTGGGTGGATATATGATCGGCATGTGGCTGATGTACGAGCGGACCCGGGACACGGTGTTGGCGTCGTTGTCTGACGCGGTGCTGCCACCAACTGATACTGAAATACGAGATGCGGTTGCGCATCAGATTTTTGGCGTAGTCGGCGGCGACAGTTTCCCGCTGGTCTGGGCCTTTGCCGACAGTTTGCTTCTGCAACTCTTCCTGATCGTTGCTGTCCCCGGTGTGCTGGCGCTGACCTTCGGCTGGCTTGCCTTTCGGAGCCGGGTGACCGGTGTCTACCTGTCGATTCTCACCCAAGCGATGACCTTGGCACTGGCGCTCTATCTGTTTCAGAACGACAGTGGTTTGCGCGGCAACAACGGGTTGAGCGGGTTGCAGAATTTGCCAGGCTTAGCCCATGTGCCGCAGTCGTTGATCTCGATATGGTTCTTCTGGGGTTCGGCTCTCGCGCTGGGGCTGGGCTATGTGATCGCTGCCTGGGCGGCCAGTGGGAAATTTGGCTCCGTTCTGCGTGCCATTCGCGACAATGAAACCCGGGTGAGGTTCCTTGGATATTCCGTTGAGGGATACAAACTGGTGATGTTCACCGGGACGGCCTGCGTCGCGGGCATCGCTGGTGCGCTCTATTATCCGCAGGCAGGGATCATCAACCCGGCTGAAATGGCGCCGATTGCCTCTATCTATCTGGCGGTCTGGGTGGCGATCGGGGGGCGGGGGCGGCTCTACGGCGCGGTGATTGGTGCGGTTTTCGTATCGCTGTTGTCCAGCTGGTTCACAGGCGGGCAGGCGCCGGATGTTGACCTCGGGCTGTTCACTATTCGCTGGGTCGACTGGTGGCAGGTTGTTCTGGGGCTGGGGTTTGTTCTGGTTACCCTATTTGCACCGAAGGGGATTGGCGGCTTGGTCGATCTGGCTCAGCAGCGCCGCACTGCTGATCTGTCATCCAGCACAGGGAAGACAAAATCATGAATCCTCTCCTGGAAGTATCGGGTGTCTCTGTCAGCTTTGATGGTTTTCGTGCAATCAATAACTTGTCGTTTCGGATTGGTAGGGCCGAGCTTCGTGCGATCATTGGTCCTAACGGCGCGGGCAAGACTACGTTCATGGATATCGTCACAGGAAAAACAGCGCCGGACAGCGGTAGCATCACCTGGGATGGGAGCCGACGTTCAGTATTTGCCCGTTCAGAAGCGCGTATAGCCCGTGAAGGCATTGGTCGAAAATTTCAGAAACCAACTGTATTTGAAGAGCAGACGGTTCAGGAAAATCTGCTGCTTGCGCTAAAAGCGGATCGCCGCCCACTTGCCGTATTGCGGTATCGCCCCTTCCGGCAGCACCTTGCCCGGATCGAAGAACTGGCAGGCGAGGTTGGATTGAGCAATGCATTGCAGCGCCGGGCCGGAGAGCTGAGCCACGGTCAGAAGCAGTGGCTGGAGATCGGCATGTTGCTGGCACAAGAACCGCGCTTGTTGTTGGTGGATGAGCCTGCAGCGGGCATGACGCTGGAAGAACGGGAACAAACCACAGCAATCTTGGTTGCGGCGGCTAAAACGCGCGCGGTGGTGGTCGTGGAGCACGATATGGATTTTGTCCGGAGACTGAATTGCCGGGTCACCGTGCTGCACGAGGGCGCGGTTCTCGCTGAGGGATCGTTGGACCATGTGACTGCGGACCAAGCTGTCATTGATGTTTATCTGGGGCGCTGAGAGATGTTGAAACTCGACGATGTAACTCTGCACTACGGTCATTCTCAGGTTCTGCATGGGATCTCGATGGAGGTGCTACGCGGGGAGGTGACCTGTGTTATGGGAACAAATGGTGTTGGTAAAACCAGCCTGATGAAGGCTATTGCTGGTCGCCATACCCGGTCTGGCGGTATCATTGAGTTGGATGGCCGGTCTTTGGGCACCGCCTCGGCACATCAGTTGGCCAAGAATGGGATTGCCTATGTGCCGCAAGGGCGGGAGATTTTCCCGCTTCTGACAGTTCTGGAAAATCTCGAAACCGGGTTTGGGTGCTTGCCACAAGCCGAGCGCCATGTCCCGGATCGGATCTATGATCTGTTCCCCGTGCTTCATGATATGCGGCATCGACGCGGCGGGGATCTGTCGGGCGGTCAACAACAGCAGCTTGCCATCGCCAGAGCGCTGATCACGCGACCAAAACTGCTATTGCTTGATGAGCCAACAGAGGGCATCCAGCCGAATATTATCCAGCAAATCGGTGAGGTGATCCGGCATCTGCGGTCCGAAGGTGAGATGGCGATTGTGCTGGTAGAGCAGTATTTTGATTTTGCCTACGAACTTGCAGATCGGTTTGTGGTTCTTCGTCAGGGCTGTGTCACATTGGCTGGTGGTCGCGACGACGTCAGCCGGGCTGATCTGTTGGCGGGTGTATCCGTCTGATTTTCGCGACGCGTTATTGTTGCGGCGGAACTGCCTAGCGTGCTGCGGTAAACCGGGGTTGGTAGGCTGTGATGCATATATTGGTATGATCCCTCGCCCTGAAACGCCAATCTGTCGCTTTCGACTGCTGTCATGGTCGAAAACCGCATTCATCACGCCTTTGACTGGCTGATCATTCACGGCGTGTCGCGGTGGATTTAGATAATCTGAAATTCACTACATTTTATTCGAAGTGCTTGGCGTGCTGTATTTGGCTAGTATTGGCCAAATGCATGGTGACGCCGCGCCGAGGACGGCAGAGGAAAGGAAGATCAACCGGAACTGCCGTTCTGGCAACGCCGATGGGATGCATCGCAGCCAAGGGGGCGCGCGCATTTTCCGAAGTTGCCTGCAGTCCATCATCATTTAATTGAAACCTGCGCAGTTCCTCTGTGCAGGCGGAGACCAGCCCGCCATCTGAGCGTCAGGGTGAGACGGGATCGAAAAAAAGACGTGCTACACTCATCAGGGAACGATCATGTCAATCAAGCCACCATTTACCGAGTTGGAGATCGAAACGGCTCCATCCGGGTTCTACGAAGGCCACAGCCTTCCTATCGCATTGATCAGTAAGATCATCATGACGACGCTGGTCCTATGGGCCTTGGTCTGGCCAAGCAAGGCCAGCGGCATTCTGTCTTGGGTTAACAGTGAACTGTTGAATGGATTCAACGCCTTTTACATCGTTTCAGTGGGGGCGTTTGCCTTTTTCCTGTTTGTGCTGGCAATCCTGCCTGCCACAGGAAGCAAAAAACTGGGTCCTGCGGATGCCGCGCCTGAGTTTTCCAATTTCTCTTGGTTCTCGATGATGTTCGGCGCTGGTCTGGGCGTTGGTCTGATGGTTTTCGCAACGGCTGAGCCGCTGGGCCTTTGGGGGTCAAACCCGGTTGTTCTGTCAGGTGCCGTGGCGGCCAACAGCGAAGAAGCGGTGCAATCGGCCTATCGCTATACCTTCCTGCATTATGGGTTCCATGCCTGGGCGATCTATGTGCTGACCGGTCTGTCGCTCGCCTATTACGCCTACACGCGCGATATGCCGCTGACCATCCGCTCGGCGCTGACGCCGTTGCTGGGTAAGGCTGCAAACGGGTTTGTCGGTCATCTGGTTGATGTGCTGGGCGTGGTTGCCACGATCCTGGGCGTTTCGGTCACCATCGGTTTTGGTGTTAGCCAGTTTGTCGACGGCGTCTATGCGGTCTCGGGCATGGAATGGCTGATGAACGGCGATACCGAAGCCCCGAAGCCCAGCACGGTGGGCCTGTTGTCGGCTTTGTTTGTGATCATGGGTCTGTCGATCCTGTCGGCGGTATCAGGCGTGGGTCGTGGGATCAAATACCTCTCCAACCTTAACCTCGTGCTTTCGGTCATTCTGCTGCTGACCTTTGTGTTCTTCGGCTCGTTCTTCTTTGCGATGACCAAATTTGGCAGCGGGTTGGTGGACTATATCCTTCACTTTACCCAGATGTCGTTTGGTGCCTATGGTCCGCAATCAGCTGAGGCCTTTGCTGCGGCGTTGCCTGATGCGGCGCAGGCTTTGCCCGCGGAAGATCTGAGCACGGTCTACGGTTCAGCAACATCGCCGTGGGGATCGTTGGGTGGCTTCACCGAAGGGTTGCCGGCCTCAGCAGCAGCGCTGGATGCAAACGCTGTCTATGCTGCCGGTGAACCCGGTCGCCAGTTCGGCTGGCAGGCCGGTTGGACGACATTCTACTGGGCCTGGTGGATTGCGTTCTCGCCCTTTGTCGGTTTGTTTCTGGCGCGCATTTCCAAGGGCCGCACCGTGCGTGAGTTCATTCTGGGCTGTGTGATCGCGCCTGCCATCGTTTGCTTCCTGTGGATGACCATTCTGGGCGGCACCGCGATTGATCTGGAGTTGAATGGCGGTGCTGCGGGATCAATCATCGGGGCCACCAACACGGCCAAACTGTTTGCAACGCTAGAGCAGATGATTTCGGGTGGTTTCCTGTCCGCCATCACCGTGATGTGTGTTGTGCTGATCATGACCTTTCTGGTCACGTCGGCGGACTCAGGTATTTTGGTGATGAACACCATTATGTCCGGCGGGGAGCAGGAAACCGGCATCAAGCACCGCATCATCTGGGGTCTTATCCTGACCTCCGTGATCGGCGCGCTGATCATCGCAGGCAACAGCGGGACGGCTTCCAATCCTTTTGGGGCTTTGCAGAACGCGATGATTATCGGGGCGCTGCCGTTCACCATCGTCATGGTCTTCATGATGATCTCGCTGGCGAAAGCGCTGTACCGCGACAGTCTGCGGGCCAAAGCAGACTAACCACGGTTCAGTTTCTGAATTGAGAGCAAAGGTCGCGCCCCGGCGCGGCCTTTGTCGTTATTGGATGGTGATAAGGTCAAAAACCTATGAGTGATGCTCATAGGTGGCGGCGGTAATCTCATTGGTAAGACTGGCGTATTTGGGTGATAAAGCCATTGAACTGTCAGAGGTAAGGCCATGGATCGCGCCGAGATCGTACATCAAAATTTCCTTGAGCGAGTGCGGAGAGGTTCCCTGCCACCGGGAGCCTCGCCCGACGGCGGCTTGACGCCCAGTGAAGCGGTGGCGATCTTTCGTGCGCAGGTACTGAGCCGGGCACTGGATCGCACAAGTCGGGCGATGCAGAAGGCGGGGCAGGGGTTCTATACCATCGGGTCGTCCGGTCATGAGGGCATGGCGGCAGTGGCGCGGTCGCTGCGGCCCGATGACATGGCCTTTTTGCATTATCGCGATGCGGCGTTTCAGA
This sequence comes from Phaeobacter inhibens DSM 16374, assembly GCF_000473105.1. Taxonomy (NCBI): domain Bacteria; kingdom Pseudomonadati; phylum Pseudomonadota; class Alphaproteobacteria; order Rhodobacterales; family Roseobacteraceae; genus Phaeobacter; species Phaeobacter inhibens. The sequence continues at coordinate 2,821,095 of NZ_KI421498.1, forward strand.
TTGCCCGTGCAGGCCAAGTGCCGGGGCAGAGTATTGCCTGGGATATGCTGCTGTCCTTTGCTTGCTCCGCTGAAGATCCCATATCAGGCGGGCGGCATAAGGTGCTGGGGTCCAAAGCGTTGATGATCCCGCCGCAAACCTCCACCATCGCCAGCCACCTGCCAAAGGCGGTCGGCGCGGCCTACTCCATCGGTGCGGCGCGGCGTCACGATCCGGAACATCGGGTTCTGGCCGAAGACGGGCTGGTGATGTGTTCCTTTGGTGACGCCTCTGCCAATCATTCCACAGCGCAGGGTGCTATCAATACGGCGTGCTGGACGTCTGTGCAGTCGACACCCCTGCCGCTTCTGTTCGTCTGCGAGGACAACGGGATCGGCATTTCGGTCAAGACACCGAAGGGCTGGATTGAGGCGTCGATGTCCCATCGTCCGGGCATGCGCTATTTTCAGGCCGATGGGCTGAATATGCATGATGCCTACGCAACCGCGCAGGCGGCGGCAGAATATGTGCGACTGCGGCGCAAGCCTGCTTTCCTGCATCTGCGTACTGTCCGGCTCTATGGTCACGCAGGGGCCGATGTGCCGACAACCTATCTGAGCAAGGCTGAGGTAGAAGCGGATGAGGCCAATGATCCGCTGCTGCATTCGGTGCGCCTGTTGTCAGAAGTTGGCGCGTTGTCCTGCGAGGCCGCGTTGGAGATTTATACTGAGACTTGTGCACGGGTGGAGCGGATCCGAACGGAGGCTGTCACCCGCCCCCATCTGAAAACGGCGAATGAGGTGAACGCGAGCCTGGTTCCGCCAGCCCGGGCGTGCCGATCGACGAACGGACCAAGTGCTGAGGCCCGGGCAGAGGTGCTGGGCAGTGACCTGCGCGCTCAGGCAGATCCGCAGCCGATGAGCCGCTTGATCAACTGGGCGCTCACAGACCTGATGCTGGAGCATGGTGAGCTGGTCGCCATGGGCGAGGATGTGGGCCGCAAGGGAGGTGTCTATGGTGTCACCCAAAAACTGCAGCAACGGTTTGGCCAAGATCGGGTGATCGATACGCTGCTGGATGAGCAGTCGATCCTTGGTCTTGCTATCGGCATGGGGCACAACGGATTCGTGCCGATCCCAGAGATCCAGTTCTTGGCCTATCTGCACAATGCGGAAGATCAGATCCGGGGAGAGGCCGCGACATTGCCGTTTTTCTCCAACGGCCAGTTCAGTAATCCGATGGTGCTGCGTATTGCAGGGCTTGGGTATCAGAAAGGTTTTGGCGGCCATTTCCACAATGACAACTCACTCGCGGTTCTGCGCGATATTCCGGGCATTGTGATTGCCTGCCCCTCAGATGGGGCAGAGGCCGCCATGATGTTGCGCGAGGCAGTGCGGCTCGCGCGGGAGGAGCAGCGGGTTGTGGTCTTCGTTGAACCTATCGCGCTTTATCCGATGCGGGATCTGCATGAGCCGAAGGACGGCGGCTGGATGCGTCACTACCCGGCATTGGATCAGCGGATCGCACTGGGGGAGGTCGGTGTGCATGGGGATGGGACCGATCTGGCCATCGTCACTTACGGCAATGGTCGCTATCTGGCGACGCAGGCACAGGCGGATCTCGCAGCCAAGGGGGTGGCTGCCCGTGTTGTCGATCTGCGCTGGCTTGCGCCCCTGCCAAAGGAGGCCCTGCTGGCAGCGGCGGCGGCCTGCGACAAGATCCTGATCGTGGATGAATGCCGCACCACTGGCAGCCAGTCCGAGGCACTGATGGCGCTTTTCTATGAGGCGGAGGGCCGCCCGATGGCGCGTGTCGTGGCAGAGGACTGTTTCATCCCGACGGGGCCCGCCTATGCGGCGACCCTACCCTCGAAGGAGAGTATTGTCGCTGCTGCCCTTCGCTTGACGGGAGTTACGACATGAAACGGACCGCTGTTTTGATCTGCCCCGGACGAGGCACCTATAACAAGACGGAACTGGGCTACCTGTCCCGCTATCACAATGAGAAACAGGCTCTAATTAGCGCGTTTGATGCTTTGCGAGAGACAGCGGGACAGGAACGCGTTTCAGCGCTGGATGCGGCTGGACGCTATTCGGTGTCGAAATACACGCGCGGTGACGTGGCCTCACCGCTGATCTACGCCAGCGCCATCGCAGATGCGCAATCCCTTGCGGAGGACATCGACGTTGTCGCGGTCACCGGTAACTCTATGGGGTGGTATATCGCGCTGGCGGCGGCGGGCGTGCTCAGCCCGCAGGCGGGGTTTGAGGTGGTGAACACCATGGGCCAGCTGATGCAGCAGCACCTGATTGGCGGGCAGCTGGTCTATCCCTGTCAGAGTGAAGATTGGCAGCTGGATCGTCGCCGCAAGGTGGAGCTGTTGCAGCTGGTCAGTGACATCGCCAACCGTCCCGGTCACCAGCTGTCGCTGTCAATCGATCTGGGCGGTATGTTGGTTCTGGCTGGGAATGCCGAGGGGCTTGACGCGTTCGAACGGGCCGTGCCCCCGGTTCAAGACCGCTTTCCCATGCGTCTGGCCAATCATGCGGCATTCCACACGGAGCTGCAGGCTCCGGTAGCTGCCACCGGTCGGGCACGGCTGTCACAATCGTTGTTTGGTCCCGCCAAGAAGCCGCTGGTCGACGGGCGCGGACAGATTTGGTGGCCGGGTGCGGATACGGTGGAAAGGCTTTGGGGCTACACTCTGAACACGCAGGTGGTCGAACCCTATGATTTTACGCGTGCCGTGCAGGTGGCAGCGCAGGAGTTTGCGCCGGATCTGTTTATCGTTGCGGGACCGGGTACAACACTGGGCGGAGCGGTGGCGCAGTCTCTGGTACAGATCAACTGGCAAGGGCTATCTAATAAGGCGGCGTTCAAGGCCCGACAGGAGCAGGTGCCACTGGTTGTCGCCATGGGTGATCCAGTGCAGCGGGCGCTGGTCAGTCGCTAGAACGCTGGCCTGGGTCGATGGCCATGGAGACGGCAAAAGCCTCTACCGGGCGTGAGACGTTGTGCAGTGACACAGATCCCAGCGGGGTGGCCTGTTCCGGTGCTTCTAACAGGTCGCGGCTGACCACAATGGTATGGCCACAGGATTTGCCATAGTCGCCGAGCCGTGCCGCGATATTCGCGGCTTGTCCGATGACGGTGAAGTCCAGCCGCTCACGCGATCCGACGTTGCCATAGGTCACGCCACCATAGGCAAGACCAATGGAACATTCGCTGCGCCTCTGGCCGGGATCGTCGCCCATAGCGTCCAGCGCAGCGACAATAGCGCGCGCGGACTGCAGCGCCTGAGCGCGGGCCTCTGCCGGGCTTTCGCCAGCTGGGAACACGGCCAAAACAGCGTCTCCGATGAATTTCAGCACCTCACCTTCGTGATCGTGTACGATGGTGGATGCGGTCTCAAAGAAATTGTTGAGCAGTTCTATATAGGCGGTGCGGCCCAGTTCCTCTTCCAGACGGGTGGAACCGCGCAGGTCGCAGAACATGATTGCGGCATCAATATCGTCGCCATCGCCGCGCCGGATTTCTCCGCCCAAGACCCGCGCGCCGGTGCGTTTCCCGACATAGGTCTCCAGCAATGACTGGGCGTTTTCGCGTTGCATGAACACCTCGTAGTAGCGCGCGATCACTGCAGAGCATTCGAATATCAGCCCCAGGTTCTCAGTTGTGAATCCTTTGGGGTGGTGGCTGGCGACTGTCAGCACGTTGATGCGCCCATCAGAAAAGGGAAGCGGCATAGCCACATAGTCGGTCGCGCCCTCCTCCCGTAGATCGTTCAGGATAGGAAACGCGTCGCTGGGCTGTTCCAGATCCAGACGTTGACGAATACCGCCCAGCCCGTTGGAAACGTGGCGCAGGGGGCTGTTCTGGAAGGCCGGGTGGTCGTGGATCTCATAGCTTGGCGCATAGGTGGTCACCTTGCCTGATGCGCGGCTCCAGATGAAGTTCTTGCCTGCGATCATTGGATGCAAAGACCAGGCCATCACCGAAAGGCGGGATAGATGAACGCCTTGCTCCACCAGTTTTTCGGAAAGGCGCTGTGTAAACTCCTCCGGTGTGGGCAGATAGGCCGCCTCACGCAGTAGCCAGTCGATCAGGGGGCCGGAAATGCTACCATATTCGGGAACGTCCAGCTGATTACTACCGAGGTCAATTTCAACTTTGGCGTCCGGCATGAAGCTGACATGACCTGCAATTCCGGATGCCTCGGGCAGGGCATCGTCGTAGGACCAAGCGGCGTTGCCGATGCAGTCTTTACCAAGTTGGAGATCTTGATAACCGGCTGTGCCCTTGAAGGGGCAGAAGGTCTGATGACCGTTGGCTGCAGACAGGCAGGAGTGGATATCATCCCGGGGGAAATAGATCGCGGCAGGCTGGCGGGTTTCATACATCACCTTTGCGCGGCGGCTTTGCGCGATGATCTTCCCACCAACGCGAGCGGTAACCGGCCCGCGCAGCTCCTCTATCAGGATGCCATAGGCGGGTTGGGCGGTATTGGCGCGCATGTTCATAAGCGTCGTTTCCTGCTGATTGGCCAGCATGGGGGCCATGCGACCTGCCCTCCATTATGTGGTGACTGATGATAGAAATGCCAGAGCGGCACGGGGAATTGATCGGCTTGACCTCAGGGTTGTTTCCACACTGGCTGCCAATTGGTCACCGACTGCATCGGCGCCATGTGCAGTCGTTCAGACCATGCGGATCACATCCTTGCTGATCGACAGAACATAGCCACGTTTGGCGATATTCTTGACCAGAAGCTCACTCACCATCTGATTGCCCAATGTATCGCGCAGGCGTTTGATCCGGGTGGCGCCCGCGGCCTCTTCGCAATCGACGGAAGGGCGGCCGGAGATCATCGCCTCAATCTCAGCACCGGAGAGCACATCGTCATCCAAACGTGCTTCAGCCAGAACCGCGAGGGTCTCCATCGCGGCTGCGGTCAGTTTGAAGCCCATGGTGTTGAGATAGACGGTGTTTTCCTCGCGGCTGATCAGCAGTTCCGTCACCTGAATGCCTGCGCGTTCGATCTGCACCATGCGCCGGTTCAGCATGACCAGCATAGCCAGAACCACCAGTGCGGCGACCATCATCATAGTGGCAAAAACCAGTAGGACAAAAATCACCATCCGATAGCTGGTCAGCGTATCGGCAAAGGCGGTGCCGGATTGGGCGAGGATCTCCAGCAGTTTGATCTCGGCCTGAGTGGTGAGGTCATTTTCGACAAAGACCCGCTCCACCCTGGCGTTGAACGCATTGGCATCCGGCAGCGTCAGCAGGAGCACGGTGCCGGCAATGACCAGGAGGGCAACAATGGTAGCAATCCCCAATGCGATGACGCGGCTGCCTGCCGCGCGCACCTCAGAAACGGAGAAAATAGGGTCCGGCATCCGCTTTCCTTTGCTCCAGCCCGTCGGGACCAAAAATGGACAGAACATTCAGCAAGGTCCAGCCTGCCGCCGATAACCTTCCGGAGATTTCCGCCTTGGCTGCGGGTTTGCTACAGGCATCGCCGATCTGGATGACACCGTAGTGCAGCCGCAGCGGCGCGTCCTGTTTTGCCTTGTAGTCGGCGTAGCATTCGGCGGCTGTGGCCGGACGTGCATCGCTGAGTATACCTGCTGCAAGACCGGCAATCAGGGCCGTGGAGATAAGGATCTGTTTCATGCCCTCACCCTGCGCATTTGTCGCGGGATATTCAATAACCACAGGTGATTGCGCGCGCTGATATTCGATAACAGGGCCGCGTTATTGCCTGTCCGAGGGGACTGACCCCAAGCTGAACGCATCGGTCATCTGACCTCATGTTTTCAGATCTCAAGGAAGGACATCCCATGTTTCGCAGCACCCGCTCCAGCGCTGATATCAAACCGCATCGCAAGTTCATCACACTGATTGTTGCCGCTGCCGTAGCAGTGACGGGCTTCTCAGCAGCGCCGGCACGGGCGGACGAAGATGTTGCCAAGGTCCTGGCGGGTCTGGCCGTTCTTGGCATCATCGGGGCCATTGTGAAAAACAACCGCGATGACGATCATCCGCAGGTGACCCGTCCGCACCGCCCGACTCACGGTCGCCCCAACCGCCCTCATCGTCCCAAGCCACTGCCGCCGCGGGTGGCGCGTTATGACCTTCCGGCGCAATGCGTGCGGTATTTCCCGCGCTACAGCCAGAGCCGGACCCTGATGGGGCGGGGATGCCTGCGTAAGCAGTACGGTTTTGAACACAAGCTGCCCCGTGCCTGCCAGGTGACTTTCTGGAACGGCAAACGCAACCGCGTTGGTTACCGTCCCGATTGCCTGAAGAACCGGGGCTATCGCATCACCCGTCGCTGAAGCGGGATCACAGGTTCGAGCAGACTTAGGGGGCTTAGGCCCCCTCTTTTTTATGCTCGTGGGGTGGCCGGGCTTGAAACTCAGCGTAAAACCCGGTCAGACCAAGGGATGGACTATCCCGATTATACATTAGAGGCGGCCGCCCATGGGCGTGGCCAGATACGCATTGCAGGCGTGGATGAGGTGGGGCGCGGCCCGCTGGCGGGTCCGGTGACAGCTGCGGCGGTGATCCTGGACCCTGAAAATATCCCCGAGGGGCTGAACGACTCCAAGAAACTGAGCGCCAAACGGCGCGAGGCGGTGGAGGCGTCTATCTTTGCGCAGGCTGAGGTGGCGATTGCCCATGCCTCTGTTGAAGAGATTGATTCTTTGAACATTTTACGTGCGTCGCATCTGGCGATGGAGCGCGCGGTTGCGGCGCTGGACCCGGCACCGGACTACCTGCTGATCGACGGCAATCTGATCCCCAAAGGGCTGCTGCAGCCTGCGGAGTTCGTGATCAAGGGTGACGCCAAATCAGTCTCCATCGCGGCGGCTTCCATAGTGGCGAAACAGGCGCGCGACCGGATCATGGTGGATTTGGCGCAACAGTTTCCCGGCTATGGCTGGGAGAAAAACGCAGGCTATCCCTCCAAACAGCATCGCGAGGCGTTGGTCAGCCTAGGGGTGACCCCACATCATCGGCGTTCATTCAAGCCAGTACACAAGATGTTGTATCAAGAGTGAACCACATCGCGTTGTTCTAAAAAACAAATTGACCTCGAATCCACGATGACTCATCCTGTGGACAACCAAAATGAGCGCAAAAATGCGCCGTGGTTATCGAGGCAGAGCAAATGAACAAAACACTGACACGGGGCGCCGAGGCGCTCCCGCTAAACGCGATCCTTGACGGTGACTGCATCGAAGTGATGTCCGGTCTGCCGTCAAATTCGGTTGATCTGATTTTTGCAGATCCCCCATACAACCTTCAGCTGAAGGGGCAATTGCATCGCCCTGACAACAGTAAGGTGGATGCCGTTGACGATCACTGGGACCAATTTTCCAGCTTTGGCGTCTACGACAAATTCACCCGCGACTGGCTGAAACAGGCCCGCCGCATCCTGAAGCCTAACGGCTCCATCTGGGTGATCGGATCCTACCACAACATCTTCAGGGTCGGCACAGCCGTGCAGGACGAAGGGTTCTGGATCCTTAATGATGTGATCTGGCGCAAGTCGAACCCGATGCCGAATTTCCGCGGCAAGCGTTACACCAATGCGCATGAGACGATGATCTGGGCGTCAAAGTCGGAAGGGGCGAAATATACCTTCAACTATGAGGCGCTGAAGGCGTTGAATGAAGGTTTGCAGATGCGGTCCGATTGGGTGATGCCGATCTGCACAGGCCATGAGCGGTTAAAGGATGACGCCGGTAACAAGGCGCATCCGACGCAAAAGCCCGAAGCGCTGCTGCACCGTATCCTTGTGGGTTCGACCAATCCCGGTGATGTGGTACTGGATCCCTTCTTCGGTACGGGCACGACAGGTGCCGTTGCCAAGATGCTTGGCCGTGAGTTCATCGGGATCGAGCGTGAGGCCGCCTATCGTGAGGTCGCGGAGAAACGTATTAAATCCGTACGCAAATTCGACCGTGAAGCGCTGCAGGTTTCCGCCAGCAAACGCGCCGAGCCGCGCGTGCCTTTCGGGCAGTTGGTTGAGCGCGGCATGCTGCGTCCGGGCGATGAGCTTTATTCGATGAATCGTCGTCACAAAGCCAAGGTGCGCGCTGATGGCACGCTGATTGGCGACAATATCAAGGGATCGATTCATCAGGTCGGTGCGCATCTGGAAAATGCACCGTCCTGTAATGGCTGGACTTACTGGTGCTTTAAGCGGGACGGAAAAACTGTGCCCATCGATGTGCTGCGCCAACAGATTCGGGCAGAGTTGCAAAACTGATCCCACCCTTTTCACAACCTGTGTGAAACCGCAGGCGCTGTCGCTTTGCCGACGGCGCCTACCTTGCCCCGCCAACCCGGCGGGGTCTTTTCGTTTTGGCATGGCGCTTCATGGGGTGCATCCGGCGGCAGCTACCGCTAATTTGTCGTAAGACCGGCGCCAATAGATGGACAAACGTCATGGCTGTAACTGCCTCCGCCCCCGCTCCAGCATTGGACAGCGATGAAGCGATTTTCACGCAAGAGAGCCCTTATGCGCTGGACGCGCTGACCGAACACAAGCGCAATGGGCTGGAGCTGGCGGTGCGGGCGCGTTGGGTTGCGATGGCGGTCACGGCGGCGTTTCTGGTCTACGTCAATCCCGAATGGGATGTTCTGTACTACCATTTCATTCTGGCGTTGCTGTGCCTGAACGGCTGGCTCATCCGCCGAGTGGGTCGGGTCGGGCAATCGCGGTTAGAGATGCTGCTGATCTTTGCAGATCTGGCGATCATGACGGCTGGCATGGTCATACCGAACCCGTTCAGCAGTGAGGATCTGCCACTGGCGATCCAGTATCGCTACGGCAATTTCATCTACTTCTTCATCATTCTGGCGGCCGGAACGCTGGCGTACTCCTGGCGCACGGTGATTGCAATCGGCAGCTGGACAGTGCTGATCTGGCTGTCAGCGGCTTTCACCGCTTGGTGGTTCGCGTCGCCCCAGGCGGGGTTGAGTGCGGCGCTCTTGGAGGCGGTCGAAGGGAACCAGTCTCTGGTTCCTCTCGTTGATCCAAACGACTTTGCTCTGCACCAGCGGCTTCAGGAAGCGATCGTGTTCTTTCTGGTCGCTGTCACATTGGGGGTGTCTTCGCGACGGTTTTACCAGCTGATTCAGAACAATGCCGGTCTTGAGCGTGAGCGCGCGAATCTTTCCCGGTATTTTTCGCCCAATGTGGTGCAGCAGCTGTCGCAGAATGATGAACCGTTGAAGCAAACCCGGCGCCAGGATGTGGCGATCCTGTTTATTGATATCATCGGGTTTACCCGCCTCGCGGCTGAGCGTGACGCCTATCAGGTGATTGATCTCTTGAGGGATTTTCACGGCCGCATGGAGCTGGAAGTCTTTCGCCATCAGGGCACGCTGGACAAATATCTGGGCGACGGTTTGATGGCGACATTTGGCACGCCCTTGGCCGGTCCACACGATGCGACAAATGCGCTGGCTTGTGCGCGGGCCATGCTGGCGTCACTGGCCGATTGGAACGCAGAGCGCCGCCGGTATGGTGAGGCTGAAATCCACGTTGGTATCGGGGTCCACTTTGGTGAGACGGTGTTGGGGAACATAGGTGCCAACCGATTGGAATATGCGGTGATCGGCAATGCGGTGAATATCGCAGCGCGGCTTGAGGAACGGACCCGCGAGCTGGATGCTCTGATTGTGATCAGTGAGGCGCTGCGGCAGCGCGTGCAGAACGAGGGTGGCCAGCTAGATTTACAAACCGGTTTTGTCGAGCATCGCGGATGCGAGTTGCGCGGGCTGACGCTGCCGATGACACTCTGGGTGCTGCCTCGTCAGGCGGATGCTCTGGCTGGGTCCGGTTCTGGGCGCTGATCCGTCGGAAGAGCCTTGTTGTAGGCGCTCCAATCGGTGATCTCAGGGTAGTACATCTGTCGCCAACGCCGCACCCGCGGGTTCATTATTCGACGCCACAGCGGCGGGATCATCGCCGCAATCGTCATTACCGGGTAGCCAAAGGGCAGCTGTGGTGCGTCGGCTGTGGTATGGTTCTGTAGCAGTGGAAACCGTCGGTCAGGCTTGTAGTGATGGTCGGAATGGCGCTGCAGGTTGATCAGCAACCAGTTCGATGCCTTATGTGCGGCATTCCAGGAGTGGCGTGGCATCACGTGTTCGAATTTGCCATTGCCCAGATATTTGCGGGTCAGCCCGTAGTGTTCAACGTAGTTCACCAATTCCAGCTGCCAGATTGCAACACCTGCTTGCACCAGAAACAGCACCAGCCCTGTGAACCCGCCCAGCAGAAACGCAACCAGCAGCATGAGCCCTTGTAGCATCCAGTAGCGAAAGAACGGATTGCGCCGATCGGTCCAAGGCAGATCGCGGCGCGCCAGCTGGGCCCTCTCGGCATGAAAGGCGGAGTGCCAGCATTGTCGTAGCACTCTCGGATAGAACCGGTGGAACCCTTCGTTGTAGCGTGCCGTCACCGGGTCGCGGGGGGTGCCGACATGGCGATGATGAACAAGGAGGTGCTCAGACCTGAAATGAGAGTACAGCACCATAGCCAGGAGGATATCCGCAAGCCATCGTTCCAGCTTGTTCTTCTGATGCATCAATTCGTGGCTATAGTTGATCCCGACAGTGCCGCTTAGGACGCCGACGCCGAAGAACACGCCAAATTTTTCAAGACCTGACAGATGTTCCGCCGCCGGGACATAGATGAGCGCGGCTACGAGCAGCAGAGCCTGCACAGGGACCCAGGCCATGGTCAGGGCGGAGTACCAGCGCAGGTCATTCTCCGGTGTGAGAGGGTCGGCGTTCTCCAGGTTGAGACCGAACACCCCGTCAAGCGCGGCAAAGAGATACCAGGTGGCCAAGGGCGGCAGCAAAATGGCCCAACCGCCATAAACTGCGGCCAGACCCACCAAGGGAACCAGCAGGAAAGACAGCCAGAACGGCAGGGCGGACTGCCAGCTGCGCAGTGTTTCGGGGGTGGTCATCATGGCGCAAATCCACTGACGTCTGAGACATTTTGCCAACTATGCCTGTGGTCCCGAAAAAAGAGAAGGGATCAGCACCCCTTCCATAGATCAAAGGCCTTGCGCATGACCGTTGGCAGATCCGTTGGTTTGAAATCATGTCGCGCGATTACGCGCTGATTTTCCTCAGCTGCGAATTCTGCAGGCAACTCTGCCAGCATGACGCGCAGGATAAGATGAAAATGCGTGAAGGTATGACGCACCTCGGCATTGAGAAGCTGCCAGTCGGCCTCAAACGGCGGTGCGGGGGCAGGGCTATCGGGGCTGTCCGTCCAGTCGCTGCCGGGCCAGCCCAACATGCCGCCCAAGAGCCCCTTGTCCGGGCGTTGTTCCAGCAGCCAGTCACCCGCAGCGCTGCGGGCCAGATAGACAATGCCGATCCGAGTGGGCTTGGGTTTCTTTGGGGTTTTCTTGGGCAGCTCTATTGCAGTCCCCGCCGCGCGGGCTGCGCAGGGCGTCCGCCATGGGCAGATGCCGCAAGCCGGATTGCGCGGCGTACAGATGGTGGCGCCCAGGTCCATCACGGCCTGAGCATGATCGCCGGGTCGCTCTGCCGGGGTGAGGGCGGCTGCTTTCTCCTTGAGCTGCGGTTTGGAGGTCGGCAGGGGAACATGGATATCGTAGAGCCGCGCCATCACCCGCTCGACATTGCCGTCCAAGACGGTTGCCTGCCGGTCAAAGGCAATGGCAGAGATCGCCGCCGCTGTATAAGGGCCGATGCCCGGTAGGGCGATCAGCCCGTCGTAGGTGTTGGGAAAGATGCCGCCATAGTCCTGCGCGACCACTCGGGCACATTTAAGCAGATTGCGTGCCCGCGCGTAGTATCCAAGCCCAGCCCATTCGGCCATCACATCCGCATCCGGCGCGGCAGCCAGATCTGCAACGGTTGGCCAGCGGCCGGTGAAGCGGTGAAAATAATCCTTCACAGCGGCCACGGTTGTTTGTTGCAGCATCACCTCGCTTAACCAGATGCGATAGGGATCCGGCCAGACGCCAGCTGCGCGGTCTACCGGGCTGATCCGCCATGGCAGGCTGCGGGCGTGCTGGTCGTACCATTCCAGCAATATGCTGCTTTGCGGTTGGCTCTGGCTGTTGAGGTCACGCATTCTTTATCCTTTGTGGCCCGGTTTCGCTGGTTCTCGCATGGCAGCCCTTTACAATAGGGCGAGCAGTCTAGCAAAACCACGGGCATGGCAGTGCAACGGACAAAATCTCGCGGGTTCAAGCGAACATCGCAGCTTCTGAATGATCAGATTCGCAAGGCCGGTGAAAGCCGGGGTTTTGCTGTGTCGCGTCTGCTGACCCACTGGGAAGAGATTGCCGGGCCTGACATCTCGTCTATCGCGCGGCCAGTCAACGTTCACTATGGGCGTGGCGGTTTTGGTGCGACATTGACGTTGCTGACCACCGGCGCCTATGCGCCGATGCTGGAGATGCAGAAGGAACCTTTGCGCAGCAAGGTCAATGCGGTCTATGGCTATAACGCCATTTCCAAGGTCCGCATTACCCAGACCGCGCCCACCGGTTTTGCCGAGGGGCAGGTCTCCTTCAAATATGCCCCGAAGGTTCGCAAACCGCAGGCGCCTGATCCGCAGGATGTGGCGGCAGCTGCTGAGGCTGCGACCGGGGTCGAAAGCGATGATTTGCGCGCAGCCTTAGAACGGCTTGGGCGTAATGTGCTGACAAAACAGAAAACTCTCAGAAAGGGGTACGAATGACCCGTTTGATGTCCGGCATCTTTGCCTCCGTCGCAGTTGCGGCGGGCGTCTATGGCTATGCCGCATTGCAGGGCGGCACGTCCATGCCCAGCAATCCGCTGATCGGAGCTGCTTACGCACAAGAGACTGAGGTGGATACCTCCGCCATCGTGGAAATGGTACAGGGTGCCGAAGATGCGCCGGTGACGCTGATCGAATACGCATCTTACACCTGCCCGCATTGTGCGAATTTTCATCAGGGCACCTATAAGCAGCTGAAGCAGGACTATATCGACACCGGCAAGGTGAAATTCATCTACCGCGAGGTCTATTTCGACCGTTATGGCCTATGGGCATCAATGATTGCGCGCTGCGGTGGACCAGAGAAATTCTTTGGAATTAGCGATCTGATCTATAAGGGGCAGTCCGACTGGGCCCGTGCCGGTGGCGCGACCGAGATTGTCGATGCGCTGCGCAAGATCGGGCGGCTTGCCGGGTTGGAAGAAGAGCAGCTTGAAGCCTGCCTGCAGGACGGCACCAAGGCACAGACCCTTGTGAACTGGTATCAGGAGAATGCGACTGAGCATGGGATCGAATCCACGCCCTCTTTCATTCTGAACGGCAAAAAGATCGAAAATCAGTCGTATGATGCGTTCAAAACGCTGATCGACGCCGAGCTGGACGGTTAATCGGCGGTCTCTCTGAAGGCATAAGAATCAGAAACCCGCCCGGTCTCCGTGGCGGGTTTTTGCGTCATATAGCCTGCAGATGTGGTTATGGTGGAGGTGGTGCAATTTCGCGAATTCGCGCCACGAGAGCCTCATCGTCGCTGATCTGCAGACGTACCGGCAGGGTTATCACCTTATTGCGGAAATTCTCCGGCAGGCGGACGGCGTCTTTTTCGGTGGTGACCATTTGCGCACCGATCAGCCTGGCCTCTGTTTCCAGTCGGGTCATCAGCGCGGTGGAGAGCGGCTGGTGGTCGTCCAGGGCTTCGCTGCGGCGCAGATCGGCGCCAAGCTCTCGCAGCGTGTCGAAAAATTTCTGAGGATGACCAATGCCCGCGAAGGCCAAAACGGGCGTTCCTCCCCAAGGCATGCCGGTTTTCAGCGGCTCAAGCGCGCCTGTGTAATGCGGACAAACCGTCAGCAGGTCCTGCCATGCTGCCCGGAACCGGGCCTGCGCATCGGGGTGCCCCAATGACAAGACCAGATCGGCACGGGCCAGACCTGTTGTGACCGGTTCGCGCAGGGGACCAGCGGGCAGGCAATGACCATTGCCGAACCCACGATCGGCATCGACCACAACAACCGAAAGATCCTTGTGCACGGCCGGGTTCTGGAAACCATCGTCCAAGAGAATGACCGTAGCCCCGGCAGCAGCGGCCGCCTCTGCACCGGCGGCGCGATCTTCTGCTTTCCACACCTCACCAAAGGCGGCGAGCAACAGCGGTTCGTCGCCAACCTGACTGGCGCGATGGCGTCCGGGATCCACCTGCACCGGCCCCTTAAGCGTGCCGCCATAGCCGCGCGTGACCACATGCGGCTCATGCCCCATGTCTCGCAGGCGTTCTAGAAACCAGATGACTGTTGGTGTCTTACCAGTACCACCGGCATTGATATTGCCGACGCAGATCACCGGCACGCCCACTCTCAGCGGGGTGCCGCCAGCCAGCCGTTTTGCGGTAGCATGGGCGTAGATATGGCCCAGCGGGGACAGCAGGGTTTTGCGAATATCGAATTGTCCGGCTGGTTTGTGCCAGAAATCAGGAGCTTTCATGTCTGTCCTCTCGCTTGTCCAGAAGCTCTTGGACGCGATCCATCAGGTGGTCGGTCATGCTGGCGCCTTCGGTGACGACCTGCCAGCCTGCCAGTGCCATTTCGGCGGCGCGATCTGGTGCTGACAGGCTCAGCACGCCTTGTGCCAGATCTTCGACGTCATCGACCTTCTGTGCGGCGCCGACCTCGGTCAGGCGTTTGTAGAGGGCGCTGTAGGTTCCTAAACCCGGTCCGTGCAGGACAGCGGAACCAAGTGCTGCCGCATCCAATGGGTTTTGCCCGTTCGCGCGCGACGGCAGGCTGCCTGCGAGCAGGCAAAGCGGGGATAGCCGGTACCAAAGGCCGCTGTCCTCTGCAGAGCTGAGCAACACTTGCGTGTATTCATCAGGTTCTTCGCCGCTGTCCCAATCGGCTAACTGCAGGCCGCTTGTGATGATGGCATCGCGCGCAGCGGCCAAGTCCTGCTCGTCACGCATGGCGACGACCAGCAACAGGCGGTGCAACAGGCGCAATACACTGCGGTGGGCGTTCAGGATTGTGGGTAGATCGTCCAGCTCAGTCTGCGATGAAAACCAGACCGGGCGGCTGCCCAATGTGGCTTGCATATGGGTGAGTTCATCACTGTTGCAGCCGGGGGGCGTGGTCGACAATCGCAAAGGATCCGTGCGTTGGATCCTGTCTGCGGCAAGGCCAAGGCGCAGCAGCTGCGTCCGTGCCTCATCCGAAGGGGTCATTATTTCGGTGAAGCGTTCAAACAGCCTGCGTCGCTGATCCGGCAACCAGCGGCTGGTGCGGTCGGGCAGTTCGCTGGCATCAATATCGACCAGCAGACTGTCCAGGTTGCGTTCACTCATCTGGCGCATAAGACCGCGGCGGAGATCCCCGCCCGACCAGATCATCAGGTCGGGCCGCCAGTGATCCAGAAACATCCGCACCTCTGCCGGGCTGTCGTCGGGCGGCGGACCCGCAGCGAGATCGTAGCCATCGACGGGGGGGCGGTTGGTAATGCTCCGGCTCCATGTCACCAGCACGGACAGATCCGGGCGCAGGGATTTCATCCGGTTGCCCAGATCGCCAAGCGCCAGATACCGCTCTGCTGAGGAGGCATGGACCCACAGCACTTCGCCCACCGGCCGGGCCGGCCAGCGGAGACTACGTTCGGTTGCGGCGGAAAGTCTCGACATGGCTAGATGGGTCCTGCTGCGGGGCACATGTCAGAGCGGGCGAAGGCCTGGGCTCTGCGGGTCGAGCGCGATGATCAGCTGGTCATGCAAGCGCGGCGGCGCGGCGATGACACCGTTGAGGGTCGGGTGTGGGTTGTTGTATCGCAATTCTCCACCGAAGCGATCACTGCAACACCCGCCTGCCTCACGCAGGATCAGATCCCCGGCAGCGATATCCCATTCCCAGCTGGGGCGGAGGGTGAGCATCGCGTCGTAGCCTGCATCTGCAACCCGTGCCATACGGTAGGCCAAAGACGGTCGATGGCTGCGATTGAAGCCTGGTACCTGACCATTCTGCCAGTGTTTGGGGTCCTGCACAGGTCGTGCCGCAAGCACGTTCGCCATGTTGAGGTCAGCTTGCGTGGAAACCCGGATCTTCGCACCATTGCAGGTCGCGCCCTGTCCACGCGCGGCACAATACATCAGGTCACGCTGGGGAAGATAGATGACCGCTGCGGTGATTTCACCATCTTCGGCAATTGCGAGCGAATGGGCCCAGGTGCGCGACCCCTCGGCAAAGCTGCGGGTGCCGTCGATCGGATCGATGATGAACAGTCTGTCATGGTCAAGGCGCGTTTCTGTGTCCTCGCTTTCCTCGGATAGCCAGCCATAGTCGGGCCGCGCCTTCAGCAGCACCTCGGACAGCATTTCGTTGACGGCAAGGTCCGCCTCGGTCACCGGTCCAGCACCGCCGGGTTTCTCCCATTTCTGCGCCTCTGGGCCACTGTAGCGGCAGGCGATGTCGCCTGCCTGCTCGGCCGCGCGGATCAGCAGGGAGAGGTCAGTTTCCGGCAAGGGTCATCCCCTCGACCAGCAGCGAAGGCACAACACGAGACAGGTGGCTGCGGGCGTCATTGGCGGGTACGATGCTGCGCAGCATGTCGCGCAGATTGCCAGCGATGGTGCATTCGTTGACCGGATAGGCAATTTCGCCATTTTCCACCCAGAAGCCTGCGGCACCACGGGAATAGTCGCCGGTATTGGGGTTGATGGTTGATCCGATCATGGAGGTCACCAGCAGGCCGGTCCCCATGCCGGATATCAGATTGGTGCGGCTGTTATTTCCCTGCGTCAGGGCGATATTCCACTGGGACGGCGAGGGCACCGATCCAACACCACGCGCTGCGTTGCCAGTGCTTTGCATGTCCAGTTTGCGCGCAGAGGCGAGGTCCAGTGTCCAGCCTGTGAGAACTCCATTGTCGATAATGGCGCGGCGTTGCGTCGCCAGCCCTTCGCCATCAAACGGGCGGGATCCCGCGATGCGCGGACGAAAGGGGTCTTCCGTTACGCTGAGCTGCGTAGGCAGGATCTGCTCTCCAAGCGCATCCTTCAGCCACGAGGAGCCACGGGCGATACTGGCACCGTTCACGGCCGCCAGCAGATGGCCGATCAGCGAGGAGGAGACCCGTTCATCAAACAGGACCGGATAGCTGCCGGTTTCCGGCTTGCGCGCGCCGAGCCGCTCGATTGCCCGCTCTCCGGCTTGTGTTCCGATATCTTTGGCGCTGCGCAGGTCGCCCTGAAACGTACGGGAGTCGCCATCATAGTCGCGCTCCATTCCTGTGCCGCTGCCCGCGATCGCCGTGCATGAGATCGACCGGCTGCTGCGCTGATAGCCGCCCGAGAACCCGTTGGTCGCCGCCATATGGACCTTGTGGGTGCCGTAGCCGGCCGCCGCAGATTGCACCTGTGTGACGCCGGGCACAGCAAAGCCGGCGGTCTCAGCGGCAAGCGCATCCTCCTGCAAGGCCGCTGGTGCCGGTTCCTCACTTGGATCAAACAGCTCCAGTGCCGCCAAATCCCAGTCCTGGGCGAGCTGGCCAGGTTCGGCGAGGCCCGCATAGGGATCTTCTGGTGCTTCGCGGGCCATGGCGACGGCGCGCTCGGCCATGGCGGTCAACGTTTCGGCCCGCATGTCCGAGGCCGAAACGCAGGCCTGACGTTGTCCGACAAAGACCCGCAATCCCAGATCAACGCCTTCTGATCGCTCAGCATGCTCCAGCGTGCCCTGACGAACCTCGATGGAGAGAGAGCTGCCTTCGGCCACCATCGCATCGGCAGCATCAGCTCCGGCCTTGCGGGCGGCATCAAGGAGTGCGTGGCTTAGGCTTTCGGGGGTCTGGGTCATGGGCACCTACATGGGTTGAACGTCACCTAGAGCTAGCCAGCGCGGCCAGATGCTGCAAGAGCGCAGACGAAAAAAGGGGCCGCAAATTGCGGCCCCAATCTGGGATCAGCCTTGTGTCGCGATTACTTGATGCGCTGGCCGTTTGCCTTGATCTGACCGTCCTCGGTCACCTCGATCTTGGAGGTCAGCGTATCTTCGCCATCGCCCGGAACTGCCAGCATGCCCATCATCATGCGTGCGCCCATGGCATCGCTGTCCGATACCAGACCCATGCCGATCAGCTTGTCCAGCAGGGTATTGGCGCCCGCTAGGGTCAGATTGGCCTCGCCGGAGGGGGCCGGCATGCCGTCGAAGGTGCTCAGATCGTCGTTGTTGAAGGCAAAATCACCGGTACCGGTCAACTTGGCCCCAGCGGCGGAGATTTCGAGCGAATTCACGGTCAGCGCGTGCAGCTCGCCTGGTGCCTGTTCGCCATTCTCCACCTCTGCCATCGCTTCGGGATCAAAGAAGTCGAAGGCCAGCTTTGCCTTGCCTGCCAGATCCAGTGCAATTGTGGCGGGATCATGTGGCAGGGCACCGGTTGGATCCACCATCCCCCAGAGCATTTCCGGCACATCGAAGTCGCGCAGAACCAGGCCGAGGGCAAAGTCCTGTTCCTCGTCAGATTTGGCAACAGGCATGGTCAGCTTGAAACCGGCCTCAGCCATCGACAGTGCCAGCGGGAACGGCAGGTCCGAGCTGGTGATATTGGTTTCGGTCCGATTCTGTTTCACGTCATAGGTCAGCCCATCAAGGCCCATGTCAAAGCCGATTGTTCCGCCTTCAGAATTGCTTTCTAAGGCAAATGTATCCGCGCCATCCTCACCATTGATTGCGCTGCTGCCACTGGCAAAGTCAAACGTGCCTTTTGCGCTGAAACCGCCGCGCAGCAATGCCGCCATATCGGTGCTTTCCAACCCATTAGGTACAGTCGTGATACCGGTGAAATTTACCCCCTGCATCGCGCCCTTGAAGGCACCGCTGCCGTCGTCTTCAGGGATGTCGACAGAGGCGTCGAAATTCAGCGCTTCACTGGTCATGGTCTGGGTATAGGTGCGGGTATCCGCATTTGACATGATGGTCTTGGTGACCACATCCGTCAGCGTCATGTTGACTTTGATCGCGTCTTTCGGAAAGTCGGCGTCTGGCACCGTCATATCCTTCAGCGCGATTTTCATCAGGCCGCTGGCGTAATCGTAGGTCATTTCATCCGCATCACCGGAGACAAGCATCGGGCTGCCATCGTGGGAATACAGAACGGTGCCACTGACGAGACCTTCGGGACCATCAATTTTGAACATCATCGGCATTTCAGCAGGCAGCATGATGTTGACAGTGCCATCGCCGTTTTCGACGAATTTGATGTCAGGCAGGGTAAATGTGCCGTTAGTGTTCTCCTCCATGACCGGCATGGCCATAGAGATATCCGATATGGTCAGGGTATCGCCGGACATGGTCTCAGTGCCGCTCACGGCGTAGCCCGTGGCGGTCATGTAGGACTTCCAGTCTGACCAGACGTCTTTTGCCGTTACATCAGCCAGGGCAGCCTGGGCGGAAAACGCCATAACAATCGCAACACCGCTGCTGCGGGCGAGGAAAACGGACATAAGTATACCTTTCGTGGTCTATTTTGCGCCATGGTTGGCCGGAGGCGGTACCGGGTCAAGGGGGCATCACTCTGGACCGTTCCCCCTAACCAGTCTACCACACTTCAAAACAGGGACTTGGAGATTAATACTATGGAGATCAAGGGCAAGACAGTTGTGATAACCGGTGCAAGCCGGGGGATCGGGGCCGACGCGGCCCGCGTGTTTGGTGCCGCCGGGGCCAATCTGGCCTTGCTGGCAAGGAGCAAGGACAGCTTGACAGACCTTGCTCGGGAGATCGGCGGAAACGTGCTGACCTTTGCCTGCGATGTGGCGGACTATCCGGCTGTCGCTGCGGCTATTGCCGCAACCGAGGCGCAGTTCGGACGGATTGATGTGCTGATCAATAACGCTGGCGTGGTTGATCCGATTGCCCGGCTTGAGGCGGCTGATCCTGCCGACTGGGCACGGCTGATCGACATCAATGTGAATGGGGTTTTCAACGGAATGCGGGCGGTATTGCCGGGGATGAAGGCCGCCGGTGGTGGCACGGTGCTGACAGTCAGCTCTGGTGCTGCGCATAGCCCTGTCGAGGGTTGGAGCGCCTATTGCTCCTCCAAGGCCGCAGCCGCGATGCTGACCCGTAGCCTGCACCATGAAGAGGGCGCCAACGGCATCCGTGCCATGGGGCTGTCGCCGGGCACCGTCGCGACCGAAATGCAGCGTGTGATCAAGGCCAGCGGCGTCAATCCGGTCAGCCAACTGGAGTGGTCTGATCATATCCCGGCAGAGTGGCCTGCGCGCGCCTTGTTGTGGATGTGTACCGAGGCGGCAGACGATCTGGTCGGCACCGAAATTTCGCTACGCGACGAGCGCATCCGCAAGCAGGTCGGCCTGATATGATCGACCTTGATATCGCCGAAAACGGGTTGTGGACGGTGACCCTGAACCGACCGGACAAGGCGAATGCGCTGACTGCGGCGATGCTCGAGCAGCTCTGTGATATTGCAGAGCGCGCACAAGAGGCTCGCGGGTTAATCATTACCGGAGTTGGCCGTGTCTTCAGCGCCGGAGCTGATCTAGATGCGGCGCGAGCCGGGTTGGCGACGTCCCCCCTATGGGAGCACCTATCGGGCGCTATCGCTGATCTGCCCTGTCTGACGGTGGCTGCACTCAATGGTACTTTGGCCGGTGGAGCAAACGGCATGGCACTTGCCTGCGATTTGCGTATCGCCGTGCCGACGGCGAAGTTTTTTTATCCGGTGATGAAGCTTGGTTACCGTCCGCAACCCTCCGACGCGCGACGGATGGCAGGGCTAATCGGTCCTGCACGTACCAAGATGATCCTGGCGGCCGGACAGAAAATCAGCGCTGATGAGGCGCATATCTTCGGGTTGATTGATCGCATTGCCGCTTCTGACGATTTGATGAGAACGGCGCATGATCTAATGGCGGATAGCCTCGCGGCGGAGGCGGAGATGGCGCAGGCAATTTTGGCAGATTGCGCCCGAGTATAGCATCTAGGCATCAGCGTTTGCGCCGCCCGCCCGGCACGCGTGACTGGAAGGAGGGCGGGCGCTTTTGTACCCAAGCGATGAATTTCGCCAACCTTGGATGCTGGCGCAGGGCTTCCATCGTATTGAAGGACCGCGCCAGTTCCGCCTCGCTGAGGGCTGCATGGATTTCTTTGTGACAGATATTGTGCAGTAGCACTGTCGGCCCGCCTTTGCCGCCCTTCAGCTTGGGGATCAGATGATGCAGGCTTTGGGCGACCTCCGTAGGGATTGGCCGCTGGCACAGTGGGCACGTCGGATCGACATCGGCAGACGGTGACATTGGCGCAGTCTCTCAGTATGGCTGTTTCAACCGTAGGACATGCGCCGGTCATCGCAATCGGCAAGGATAAGTATCTAAGGAACTGTCAATTTGACACATCAACAAGAAAGCTGGGACGCAGTGGTCGTGGGCGCCGGACCTGCGGGTCTGCGGGCGGCGGAAGAACTGGGAGCCGCGGGTCGCCGCGTGTTGGTTGTTGATGCGAAGCCTTCCGTTGCACGAAAATTCCTGATGGCTGGGAAATCCGGCCTGAACCTGACGAAGGATGAGGCCCGCGCAACCCTGCTCAGCCACTACGGCGAAGCCGCGGACTGGTTGGCACCGATGATTGCAGACTGCGATGCGGCAGAGGTAATGGCCTGGGCGACAGGGCTGGGCAGCACCCTGTTCACCGGCACTACTGGACGGGTTTTCCCCCGCGAAATGAAGGCCTCACCGCTGCTGCGGGCTTGGCTGGCCCGTCTGGATGGCTACGGCGTTGAACGGCGCACCCGCTGGCGTTGGCAGGGCTGGAACGGCGAGGCCTTGCAGTTTGAGACACCGGATGGTCCTCATGTGATCACAGCGGGGGTTACAGTGTTGGCAATGGGCGGCGCCAGCTGGGCGCGGCTCGGCTCTGACGGGGCATGGGCCGCAACTCTGGCGGAGGAGGACGTGCCGCTGGCGCCCTTTCAACCGGCCAATGCAGGGTTACTGGTCGACTGGTCCGACCACATGGCACCACATTTCGGGGCGCCGCTGAAGGGGATCGCGCTGCAGGCGGGATCAATCCGGTCGCGGGGCGAGGCAGTCATCTCCAGACAAGGCCTGGAAGGGGGTGGCGTATACATGATCTGCGCCGCTGTCCGGGAGGGGGCTGAGCTATACATGGATCTGTTGCCGGATCTGTCACATGAGCAGGTCGCCGCGCGCTTGGCGCGCCCACGGGGGAAATCCAGTCTCTCGACCTATCTGCGAAAGGCGACAAAACTGGCACCATCGCGACTGGCGATCTTGCAGGAATTTGCCCGCCCGCTCCCGGTTGAGCCAGCAGCACTGGCGCGGCTGCTGAAGGCAGTGCCGATCCGACATCGGGGGCTGCGGCCGCTGGATGAAGCGATCTCCACGGCGGGCGGTGTTCTGGCAGAAGCGGTCGATGGCGGGTTGATGCTTCACAGGCGCCAGGGCGTGTTCTGCGCCGGAGAAATGTTGGACTGGGAAGCACCGACCGGTGGGTATCTGCTGACCGCATGCCTTGCGACCGGGCGCTGGGCGGGGCGGTCAGCAGTTCGATATCTGGCGGGTGACTACGTGATCGACGCTGCTACCGCCTGAAACGCGGGACGTGCGCGCATGCGCTTGCTATAGGCCAGAAGGACGTCGCTCTCGATTGGGAACTTGGCGCTATAGGCCCAGTTCAGGCAATGGGTGCAGATGATGTCGGGAATGGTGAACTCTTCGCCCATCAGAAACGGGCCGGTCATGCAGGGTTCCAGCTGCGCCAGATTGCGGGAAAACTCCCACTTCAGGCTGTCTTTCACCTCAGGCACACGCTTATCCTCGGGCAGGATGAAACTGTGGCGCGCGCCGGTCCACAACACCGCGTCCAGCTCATCCAGCAGACGATTCGTCATCGCGTCCTGTTTGGCCCGGGCGAGTGTGCCTGCGGGGGCGGTCAGCTTGCCGTGTTTATCAGCAAGATAGGTGATGATGGCGGTCGAATCGGTGATCACATCCTCACCATCCTTGAACACTGGCACCTTCCCTGAAGCGTTGAGGGCGACGACCTCTTCGCTCTGCGGCAGGGCAGGGTTCAGCTCATAGGATTGGCCCAGCTCCTCAAGCGCCCAAAGAACACGATAGCTGCGCGTCAGTTGCTTGCCGATAACGGTGT
This sequence comes from Phaeobacter inhibens DSM 16374, assembly GCF_000473105.1. Classification (NCBI taxonomy): domain Bacteria; kingdom Pseudomonadati; phylum Pseudomonadota; class Alphaproteobacteria; order Rhodobacterales; family Roseobacteraceae; genus Phaeobacter; species Phaeobacter inhibens. The sequence goes on from NZ_KI421498.1 coordinate 2,844,270, forward strand.
ACATTGTGAAATCTCCCTGCGGTTTATGCCCGGAACGGAACCGGGTTCCCGCTATGAGGTCAAGCCATGCTCAAGCAGCAGTGATAGGAACGCAACGTCGGTGCAGATCTGCCGGTCGTGGGCTACCCCACCCGGCTGAGGCGGGCCAGCTGGATCAACGCCCGTTCCATCAGGGCAAGCGCCGGAGCGGTTTGCCCTGCCGAGCGCAGCTGAAGATCGGTGTCCGTCAGCAAGGTGAGCGCGGTTTCAAGCTTGAACGCACCCCAGCTCTGGGCCTGTCGCAGCAGCCTTTCACGGCGCTTGCCATAGGCCGGCGGGCGCAGTCGCCCGATACCCTGCGCCGGACCGCCAGGATCAGAGGCAATGGTGTAAAGCGTGCGAAAATGGCGGGTTGCCCCGATACAGAGTGTCACCGCGTTGGTGCCCTGCGCCTGCAACCGCCCCATCAGCGGGCCGATTTCTGCGCCGCGCCCTTCGGCCACGATATTGAGCATGTCGTCGACTGCCGCTTCGGTCGATTGCGGGGCGATGGCCTGAATATCGTCAAGCGTCAGCGGGGTGCTGTCCTCGTATTTGTACAGCGCCAGTTTCTCCACCATGCGGGAAAAATCGCCGGGACCGATCTCATTGGCGATATCAACCAGCGCAGACATGCTGTCCCCTGGCACATCACGAATACGGGCCGTACCCAGAATGCGCTCGATTTCACCGCGTGACGGAGGATCGTCATAGATACCGGTCGCATAGGCGTTGCGGTGCCCCTCAAAGGCCTTGCGCAGCTTTGAGGTTGCTTTCAATTGCCCTGCGGTCACGATGATCTGGGCATCACCTTGTTGCCAGGCCTCAAGCGCGGCAATCACGGCAGGGGCGGCAGTGTCATTGGCGTCTTCGACAAACACGGCACGGATGCCGGGGAAAAAACCCACGGCCTTGACCGCATCCATCAGCAACGCAGGATCCTTGCGCAGGTCAGCTGCGGGCATCCGGGTCAGGCGCATTTCTTCTTCGGCGGTGGGGCCAAGTAGCGCCGCCAGCATTTGCTGACGTTTCAATGAGACGCGCATGGCATCGGGACCGTAGATCAAAAAGCCGGTCTTGCCCGGATCCGGTTTGGCGAAGTATCCATCCGCCTCGCGCGGGCTCAGTTTCATTTTGGGGGAGCCGAAAGCTGTTCACTGCTGGAGGTGGCAAGATCCGCAGTGCTCAGCAGCTCAGTGGTGATCTGATCTGCGAGGATAACCATCAGGCGTCGATGGGCATCACGCTCCCCGGCAAGCGTTTCAACTGTAGTGCCTGTGGCGGAATAGCCGGTGAAATTCTCAACATCGCCACTGGCAACAATGACGCCATCGGATTGCCGGGTCAGCACATAGGCTGCCTGCCCAACGATCGAATAGCGGGTGATTTCATTGTCGGCGGTAATGGCCTGCCCTTCGCTTTGGGTGCGCAGTTTCAGATCGAGGGCATAGTCTGCACCATTCCCGCGCCCCAATCGGGTTTCGAGATTTTGAACCAGAAAATAGGCATCGGTATCATCGGTCGCCCCGATCGTTTCCGGGGCCTGAACCGTCACCACACCATAAAGCGCCGACCCGGTGCCCCCCGGGGCATAGACGGGAGTGAAGCCGCAGGCTGCCGCCAGCAAGGCTGCAGCCACGGCAACCGGATATTTCAGGTTAAGCCACGACATTCACAATCCGACCTGGCACAACGATTACCTTTTTCGGGGCGCTGCCATTCAGCGCCTTTTGTACAGCTTCATGCGCGAGGGCGATTTTTTCAACCTCATCCTTGGCCAGATCTTTGGCCACGGTGATCTCGCCCCGGCGTTTGCCGTTGATTTGGATCGGCAGAGTGACGCTGTCTTCAACCAGCATCGATTCGTCCGCCACCGGCCAGGGGGCGGTCGCGCAAAGGCCTTCGCCGCCCTGATGGTTCCAGATGTCCTCCGCCAGATGCGGCGTCATGGGCGACATCAGCTGGGCCAGCGTCATGATCGCCTGTTTCTGGGCCGCGGTGCCGGCCTTCGATTTCGCCAGTGTGTTGGTGAAACTGTAGAGCTTGGCAATTGCCGCATTGAAGCCGAAGGTTTCGATGCTGAGGGTGACATCGCGGATCGCCTTGTGCATTTCGCGCAGCAGATCCTCACCACCATTGCCGCTGGCGCCGGGGTCCATTTCACCAATGCGATCACAGAGGTTCCAGACGCGGTTCAGGTGCTTATGTGCGGCCTCAGCCCCGGAAGCCGTCCATTCCACATCGCGTTCCGGAGGCGAATCGGAGAGCACAAACCAGCGTGCCGTATCTGCGCCGTAGGATGAGATGATGTGCAGTGGATCGACGACGTTGTTTTTCGACTTCGACATTTTGGCCGAGGGGATGACTTTGACCGCTTCACCAGTCTCTTTGACCACGGTCGCGCCATCCCGTTCCTCGACTTCCTCAGGGTAGTGATAGATCGGGCGGTCGTTTTCAGTGCGTCGCTCTGCGTTCTCATAGATGGCGTGGGTCACCATGCCTTGCGTGAACAGCGCATCAAATGGCTCGATGGCCTTCTCCGGCAGGTGGCCACAGATCTGCATCGCGCGGGCAAAGAAGCGCGAATAGAGCAGGTGGAGAATCGCGTGTTCGACGCCGCCGATATACTGATCGACGTTCATCCAGTACTCGGCGTCTTCCATCCGGGTCGGCGTATCCGCGTCCGGCGCGGTGAAACGGGCGAAATACCAAGACGAATCGACGAATGTGTCCATCGTGTCGGTTTCGCGTTGCGCCGGCTTGCCGCAGGCGGGGCAGGCACAGTTGCGCCAGCTGGGGTGACGGTCCAGCGGATTACCCGGCACCGAGAAATCAATCGCCTTGCCGTCTTCGTCATATGGCAGTGCGATTGGCAGGTTTTCTTTCTTCTCAGGCACCACGCCGCAGTCCGGGCAATGCACCACGGGGATTGGACAGCCCCAATAGCGCTGGCGGGACAGACCCCAGTCGCGCAGGCGGAATTTGGTGACGCCTTCGCCCCAGCCCTCCGCTTCGGCCTTGTCGACGGCGGCGTTGATCGCCTCTTCCCCAGTAGCCTCAGTCAGTCCGGCAAAATGGTTGACCCAGCTAACCTTTTCGGTCTTTGGGGGCACGTACGCAATGCGTCCGATGCCCCACGCGATTTGTTTGCTGAGACAATCTCCGTCTGCATTAAACGTGTGAGGCAAAGCAAATGCTTCATTATCGTGGAGCGAGAAACTTTCCGGCTTCCCTGTCACATCATCATAACAGGGCCAATACTCTTTCGGTATATCGCAATTAAACTTGTCCACGATCAGAACATCGTCGTCCAAGTATGATGGCGTGAAGATTGGAATCACCGGTAGGTCATATTTACGGCAGAAATCCAGGTCGCGCTGATCATGGGCCGGGCAGGCAAAGATCGCGCCGGTTCCATAATCCATCAGAATGAAGTTGGCGATCCAGACCGGCAGCTCCCAGTCCGGGTTTAGCGGATGTTTGACGCGGATGCCGGTGTCATAACCCAGCTTCTCAGCGGTTTCGATGGCTTCTTCGGTCGTGCCGCCTTTGCGGCACTCGGCAACAAATGCTGCAACCTCTGCCGATTCGGCTTCCAGCGCCTTTGCAATCGGGTGGTCGGGAGAAATGCCGACAAAGGACGCACCGTTCAGAGTGTCGGGACGGGTTGTATAGACCTCAATCGGGTCACCACCATCAGTGCGGACAAAGCTGAACTGAAGGCCGCGGGATTTGCCGATCCAGTTTTCCTGCATCAGGCGCACCTTGGCGGGCCAGTTCTCCAATGTATCTAGCGCGGTCAGCAGCTCATCCGAATAGCCGGAGATCTTAAAGAACCACTGCGTCAGCTCGCGGCGCTCAACAAGTGCACCGGACCGCCAGCCACGACCGCCTTCGACCTGCTCATTTGCCAGCACGGTCATATCGACCGGATCCCAGTTCACCACAGCGTTCTTGCGGTAGACCAAACCCTTTTCAAGGAAGTCGAGGAACAGCGCCTGTTGCTGGCCGTAGTAGGATTCGTCACAGGTGGCGAACATCCGCGACCAGTCCAGCGACAGCCCCAGCGGTTTCATCTGTTCGACCATCGTGTCGATATTGGCGTAGGTCCAGTCCTTAGGGTGGCCGCCGCTCGCCATCGCGGCGTTTTCAGCGGGCATACCAAAGGCATCAAACCCCATAGGGTGCAGAACACTATGCCCGGTTGAAAGCTTATAGCGAGCAATTACATCACCCATCGTGTAGTTGCGTACATGCCCCATGTGCAGCTTGCCCGACGGGTAGGGGAACATCTCCAGCACATAGTACTTGGGTTTGTCGGCGGAGCGTTTCGCCTGAAAAATCCCGGTCTTTTCCCAGGCATCCTGCCAGCGCGCTTCGATTTCCGGGGCAACATAACGGGGCATCAAAACAGTCCTTCGTAGATAAAAACGCCAGGTTTGGGGCCTGGCGCTTGTGATAGTGATGTTTGCCCGCCTGTTCCAGAGGGCAGAAGAGGGGATGCGTCGCGTCAGAGTTTGCGATCAGCAATCCGAAGCTGTCGCGCCCGTGAGAGAATCGCATCCTCAATCGCGCGTGCGGTGCTGGCGCTGACGGGACCATTGCGGGTCTGCAGCGAGACATTCAGCGAGCGGGCATCCAGTGCGGGATCCTTGATATGAACCGTAGCGCGATAGGCGCGCCCGCCACCCGGGGGAGTACCGTAGCCTGTGACTATCACCCCGGTGTATGGCTCGACCGTTTGCAGCGGCAGGAAGTCGAGCACATCCAGCGTTGCGGTCCAGAGGTAACGGTTCACCTGAACAATCTGCTCCGCCTTCGTCGGTTTGAAGGCATCCCAGATTGTTGTGCCTTCTATATTCTCGGGGTCTCGCGGGTTGCCGCCAATGACATTGTCGTTGTAGGTCGACGGGCCGCCGCGGTTCTTGCCGCCGAACGCGCCACAGCTGGCTGTGACAGCCAGAAGCGAGATGAGTCCAAGTTTCGTGAGCCAGCGCATGATGGGCAAGATCCGTTGCTATTCCGGTTGCGGACTAGTCCTAGCCAAGCGATAGGGCGGCAACAAGCCTATTCTTTAATAGACTCTCTCTGTGCGAAGCCGTTGATGCCGTTGGGGTTAAGATACTGTGACATGGTTGCATCAACTTCGGGCCGAAAGGTTTTGCGGTCTGCGCCCAAGCTTGCGCAACCACCCCAAAAAGAGCGAAACGGATTGCGTACTCAGACTTGTGCCACTCAGCGCCTGTTTGAGCTTGGACATTTAAACCCGAGGGAAAAACATGAAAAAGATTCTCTTCGCTTCGACTGCGCTGGTCGCCACCGCTGGTGTTGCAGCAGCAGACGTTTCGTTCGGTGGCTACGGCCGCTTTGGTGTTGGTTACGTTGAAGACCGCACCGTTGGTGGTACTTCCGACACCGTGATCGTCAGCCGCTTCCGTATGAACATCGACGCATCCGCTGAAACCGACGCAGGCGTGAAATTCTCCGCTCGCGTTCGTATGCAGGCTGACGAAGATGCTGCTTCCGGCGAAGCAAACGCAGCTGGCCTGAACGGCGCGCGTTTCTCGGTTGAGTACGGCGGTCTGCGTGTTGACGTAGGCAACGTTGCTGGCGCAATCGACAACCTGCCCAACTACTACGGCAACGAGCCGGGCCTGGAAACATTCATGGGCCAGTACTCCGGTGCTGACTATGACTTCATCGGCTACTCTTCCGGTGGCGCAGGCGTAAACGGTGTATATGCACGTTACGCTGTTGGTGACTTCGCTGTTGCAGCTGCTTACGACCAGGCAGCAAACGGCGCAGACGGCGACCGTTTCGACATCCACGCTGCTTACACCTTTGGTAACATCACTGCCGCTCTGGCATATGGTGAAACCGACAACGGTGCAGCTGCAGACTTCGACATGACTGTCCTGACCCTCGGCGGTTCCTGGGGTGCATTCTCCGGTACTCTGATTGTTGGTGACGAATCCGTTGCAGCAGTCAACGAATCCGACACCTTCTACGGTATCTCCGCAGCTTACGACGTAAGCTCCGCAACCACCCTGACCTTCGCTTACGGCGACGGCTCCGGCGACGGCGACACCCGCAACATCGGTCTGGGCGTAATCCACGACCTGGGCGGCGGCGTCTCCCTGCGTGGCGGTATCGGCGAAAGCAAAACCGGCAACGCCGACGGCCAGATGCGTGCCGACTTCGGTGCTCAGTTCAGCTTCTAAGCTGACCTGAACCACTACGGTTCTTGGGGCGGGCTCTTGCGAGCTCGCCCTTTTCTTTTGGGCAGAAACCGTGTTTGTCTGCGTCAACATCTGACCAGAGTGAGACCGCCCATGTCGATTCAAGACATCCAAGCCCGCATCCATATCGCTGAGGAAAACGCTGGCCGCCCTAAGGGTTCGGCCAAGCTGATCGCGGTATCCAAAGTTCAGCCCAACGAAAGGGTTGAGGCTGTCCTTGAAGAGGGGCATCGTTGTTTTGGCGAGAACCGCGTACAGGAAGCCGCTGGAAAGTGGCCGGACTTTGCGATGCGTTATTCTGATCTGGATTTGCACCTGATTGGCCCGTTGCAATCCAACAAAGCGCGCCAAGCGATGGAGCTGTTTCAGAGTATTCACACTCTGGATCGGCCGAAACTGGCAAAGGCTCTTGCCCGATTGGCGCAGGAGCTGGGCCACTGCCCCAAGTTATTTGTTCAGGTGAACACCGGCGAAGAGCCGCAAAAGGCGGGTATCCCGCCGCGTGAGGCGGATGCCTTTATCCGCGAGTGTCAGGACATGGATCTCATCATTGAAGGTCTGATGTGTATTCCACCCGCTGATGAAGAGCCGAGCCTGCATTTTTCTCTACTGGGTAAGATTGCGGCCCGGAACGGTCTGAGCGGCTTGTCGATGGGTATGAGCGGTGATTTCGAGACTGCCGTGGCCCTGGGCGCGACACATGTTCGGGTTGGATCGGCCATTTTCGGTGCGCGCGCTTACGAACTCTGATAGTTTGCGCAGCAATCTCTCAGTGCGCCAGCGGTGGCACCACAAGGCGCGTTCCGGGCACAATCAGTCTGGCCAGCCAGTGTAAATCCTGACGCGAAAATGCGATGCAGCCTTCGGTCGGGTAGCCGGGGCGTCGCCATTGATGCAGGAAGATCGCCGAGCCACGACCGGGCTCCGCGTCAGGCCAGTTCCAATCCGTGACCAGGATCAGATCATACAGAGGGTCGGCTCGCCGGAGCGCTTCATGGCTGCCGGCGTATGGCGCGCGGACGTGTTGGTTGTAATCCTCCGCGTCGGCAGCATCGGACCACAGGTCGCGGGGGCCGATCGGCTCAGCCCAATCGGTGGGTGGTGCCATTCGGTCCGGTCGATAGAGCATACCGACGAGAAGATGACAGCCGATTGGCGTTGCGCCATCGCCCTCGACCTTGTTCGGGCTTAGCCCGCCGCGCCCTATTGAACAGGGCAGGGTGCGCCCAGCAAAGCGCAGGCCCCTTGGGGTGAGTAGCATATCGGTTGACCGCAAGTCGCGTGGGACGGCCGATCTCACAGCATATGACCGGATTTGGCGGCTTTGGTTGCGAGATATTCGCGGTTGAATGCGGTCTCCCCGACCTTCAGCGGCACCCGTTCGGTGACTGCGATACCGGTTTTTTCCATCATAGAAATCTTGTTGGGGTTGTTGGTCAGCAGTCGCACCGAAGAAAAGCCCAGCTCCTTCAGGATCGCCGAGCCCAGGCGAAAATCTCTCTCATCATCTTCGAACCCAAGGCGATGATTGGCCTCAACCGTGTCAAATCCCTGATCTTGCAGTGAATATGCACGCATCTTGTTGGCCAGACCAATCCCGCGCCCTTCTTGGTTGAGGTAGAGCAGAACACCGTGACCCTCGGCGCCCATTTGAGTCAGTGCCCCATGAAGCTGTGGACCGCAGTCGCACTTCAGCGACCCCAGAACGTCGCCGGTAAAACAGGCCGAGTGCAGCCGGGCCAGAACTGGCTGGCTGCGGTCAGGTTTGCCGATCTCGATGGCGTAGTGTTCCTCGGCGCCATCTTCAGGGCGAAAGATATGCAGTCGACCAGCTTCGGCAGCGGCAATTGGCAGGCGGGCGGCGGCCACGGGGTGGAGCGGAGAGCTTTCGACCATCAGTGGTGCAACAGCGGCGAGTGGCAGGGTTGTTAGTCCGTGACTTTGGGCAAACTGTGCGGGGTGTTGCAATGGGCAGATAACTGCCGCAGGTAGCAGTCGGGCTGATTTCGTCAATGCGATGGCCAGCCGATGCAGTTCCACGTCACCGTCCCTGTCGCTTCGCAGTGGCCCCTTCATTGGTGTGCGCAGGTCATCAGCCGGATCTGCAACTGCTTGGATCCACGTAAGATCGGCAGATGATGGAACGGCAATGCGGGCGATATCCCCATCATAGACCCGTGCCTTCAGTGTTTCAGCGCGCCGAGCTGTCACCGTCAGCGCAATAGGACCAAGCGCCCGCAAGCTGGCAAGACGTTTCGTGTCCAAAGGCTCCACCGCGAGGGCCAGAATGGCTTGGTCTGGGGTTGTCAGAACGACCGGTAGCCCCATGCGCAAGTCCACCCGCGCGCGGGCCAGAAGGTCGATCATCGTAGGCATCAGACTCATGCGGGAATCCTGTGAGGTCGTTGACGTCTTGGGGCGCTGCATCATGGCGGTGACCCGACCTTAAGTAGTCACAAACGATGCGAAAGTGAAACAATTCCCGTCTGATGGACACGTCGGCGTGAAAGCTTTGCAGCATAACTTGTGATCGGGGAATGGACTGCGCATGTGTTGGGAGTAGCACAGGAGGACAAGGTAATGGCCCAACTGAAGAAAATACTGCTCGTTGATGATGACGAGGATCTGCGCGAAGCCTTGAGCGAACAGTTGGTCATGACCGAGGACTTTGATGTCTTTGAGGCTGAGAACGGTCAGAACGCGATGGAGCGGGCAAAGGAAGCGCTTTATGATCTGATCATTCTGGATGTGGGCCTGCCGGATACCGATGGCCGCGAACTCTGCCGTCTGATGCGCAAGCAGGGCGTGAAGGCCCCGATCCTGATGCTGACGGGCCACGACAGCGATGCGGACACTATTCTGGGTCTGGATGCGGGCGCCAACGACTATGTGACCAAACCGTTCAAATTTCCGGTGCTGCTTGCGCGAATCCGTGCCCAGCTGCGCCAGCATGAGCAATCCGAAGATGCCGTATTCGCGCTTGGCCCCTATACGTTCAAGCCTGCGATGAAGCTGCTTTTGACCGAAGATGAGCGCAAGATCCGTTTGACGGAAAAGGAAACCAATATCCTCAAATTCCTCTACCGCTCGAACGAGGGAGTGGTACAGCGCGATGTGCTGTTGCACGAGGTCTGGGGCTACAATGCCGGGGTGACGACCCACACGCTTGAGACCCATATTTATCGTCTTCGCCAAAAAATTGAACCAGATCCGTCAAATGCACGTATACTGGTCACAGAGTCTGGCGGCTACAAACTGGCAATCTGACACCCTTGCGCCATAGAATCGCCCTGTCTCAGCGATATGAACAGTGTTGAGACAGGCCTCTTAGGCCCTAATGAAAGTTCCCGTGCATGTCCGGGTAATGACATGTTCCTCCCTGTTGGACTGCCGGGCCTCTGTGCCCGGCCTTTTTTTATCCGTTTGGCACTGGCAGGGCGTGTGCGCAGTTTGGGCGGCCTCCTACAGTCATTTGGCCACTGGTATCAGTGCGTCAGAGCGGGCAGTATCCCGCCACAGCACAGACCTGACAGAAAGAGGCGCGCAATGTCGTTCACCCTAGCCACTTGGAACATCAATTCGGTCCGCCTGCGGGAACCGATCGTATGCAAACTTCTGGCAGAGGAAGGACCGGATGTGCTGTGCTTGCAGGAATGCAAAAGCCCGGTGGACAAGATCCCGATGGAGCAGTTCGCCGAGCTTGGCTACGGCCACATGGTTGCGCGTGGGCAAAAGGGGTACAACGGCGTGGCAATCCTGTCCCGGCTGCCGATCGAAGATGTCGGCGATAAGGATTTTGCGGGCCTTGGCCATGCGCGCCACATCGCGGGGCGGTTGGAAAACGGGGTCACGATCCATAATTTCTATGTGCCTGCTGGCGGCGATGTACCGGATCGCGCGGTGAATGAGAAATTCGGTCAGAAGCTCGATTACCTCACGGATATGCGCGATTGGTTCAACGCCGAACGGCCCGAGAAATCCATTCTGGTTGGTGACCTCAATATTGCGCCGCGTGAGGATGATGTCTGGGACCACAAGAAGCTACTTAAGGTGGTGAGCCACACCCCGATTGAGGTCGAACATTTCGCCGATGTCATGGACGCAGGTAGCTGGTCGGATGTCACGCGCAACGATATTCCTGACGGACAGCTCTACAGCTGGTGGAGCTACCGCGCCAAGGACTGGGATGCTGCAGACAAGGGACGCCGACTGGATCACATCTGGGCGACGCCGGATATCAAGAACGCAGCCCATTCCAGCCGGGTGATGCGTGATGCGCGTGGTTGGGAGAAACCCAGCGATCATGCGCCCGTTTTTGCAACATTTGATCTCTGACACGTTTCTGACGGTGCCGCTGACCGCCTTCACCGGCGGCACCACGGAATAGTGATTTTCACGCCGCGCCTGATTGGCTACACTCCCGCCAAAATACGCCCAGTGATTTACAAGAGGCAGAGGCAATGAGCAGAATCATAGGCGCCATGATCCTATTGTTGATCGTGGCATCCTGCGGCGGTGGCAGTGGATCTCCGCCCCGCAATCTCGATAATGCGTGTAGCATTATCAAGCAACGGCCTGAGTATCTGAAGGCGTTCCGTGCCACAGAGAAACGTTGGGGCGTGCCGATGCATGTGCAGATGGCTGTTATCCACCAGGAGAGCCGATTCCGTTCCGATGCGCGCACACCGCATCGGTTTGCGCTGGGGGTGATCCCGATGGGGCGGCAATCCAGCGCATACGGCTACAGCCAGGCGTTGGATGGCACTTGGGATGACTACCGCAGATCGGCTGGACGGCGCGGTGCGAAACGCAACCGCATCAAGGACGCCACCGATTTCATGGGCTGGTACATGAACCAGACGCGGGAGCGCAACGGCGTGTCTCTCTATGATGCGCGCAACCAGTATCTCGCCTACCACGATGGCCACACTGGCTATGCGCGGGGCACCTACCGGTCCAAACCCTGGCTGTTGCGCGTCGCGGGCAAGGTCCAGGCGCGGGCTGAGATGTATCAGACGCAGCTCGCCACTTGCCGCCGCGCACGCTGATCGGCGCATCTCTGAAAGGAAAGCCCCCGCTCAGATTATTGGGCAGGGGCTTTTTGTCTGTGGCTTGTCAGCGTGAGGGAGCCGAGCTGGTGTTGAAGAGTTTCGATGGCAGCTTCACGCCGGTCTTCAACCCGCCCAGGATCACCGTGGTCCGACCACCCGAACCATCGTGGATCACCCATTTACGCAGTTCGACCGGGTCGCCGGTGAACATCATTTCGATGCTGCCATACTCTGGGTTCTTGGGGTCCTGCGCCCGGATGATGGTCGAGGTGCCGTCAAAACTGTGACCAACGACCATATTGGCACGCCCAAGATCGACGTTCCGGGCAAGGATCAGCGAGAGCGGGGTGCGCTTCAGCGGATAGGTTTCCGGTGGCTGATTGGATTTCGGGTCCTGAATCAGCACAGCGCCCGCACCTGCAACAACAACGCCCTTGTTCGGGGGGGCATATTCGAACCGCATCCGGCCGGGCCGGTGCATATACAGCTTCCCGGTCGATAGGCTGCCGTCATCGTTGATCTGACTGAACGGGGCCGTGGCGGTGGAAATCCCGTTCAGGTATTGCGAAACTTCATTCAGGCTCAGCTTCTCGGCTGCCCATGCAGCCGGGGAACAGAGCGTCAGCGCTATGGCGTAGGCGATTTGTTTCATGGCTTCTAAATAAGGACGCTGCGACAAATGTGAAGAGGCGGGACCAATTGGCCCCGCCCCGGATTTATTGCTCAGGCACCAGAATTTCCCTTTTGCCGACGTGGTTTGCGGGGGAAACGAGGCCCTCTTCCTCCATCTGTTCAACAAGACGTGCGGCCTTGTTGTAGCCAATGGCAAGTTTACGCTGGATGTAGGAGGTCGAGCATTTGCGATCCTTGATCACAATCTGCACAGCGGTGTCATAGAGGGCATCCTCGGTATCGGTGTTCCCTCCGGTTGAGAGGCCCAGAACCGCGTCGATGTTGTCCGCCTTTTCGTCGTCCGGACCGTCCAGTACATTGCCGATGTATTCAGGCGGGCCGAATTGCTTGAGGTGATTGACGACCTCCTCCACCTCTTCATCTGACACAAAGGGGCCATGACAGCGGGTGATCTTCGCGCCGCCGGCCATATAGAGCATGTCGCCCATCCCGAGAAGCTGTTCGGCGCCCATCTCACCAAGGATGGTCCGGCTGTCCACTTTTGAGGTCACCTGGAAGGAAATCCGGGTCGGGAAGTTGGCTTTGATCGTGCCGGTGATCACATCGACCGACGGTCGCTGCGTGGCCATGATCAGGTGAATACCCGAGGCCCGCGCCATCTGCGCCAGGCGCTGGATACAGGCTTCGATTTCCTTACCAGCGACCATCATCAGGTCGGCCATCTCGTCCACGATAACGACAATATAGGGCAATGCTTCGGGGGCGAATTCTTCGGTCTCGAAAACGGGTTCGCCGGTATCGTCGTCAAATCCAGTCTGTACGGTTCGACTGAACATTTCGCCCTTGGAGAGCGCTTCTTTCACACGCCCGTTAAAGCCCGCAATATTTCTCACGCCCATTTTGGACATCTTGCGATAGCGGTCTTCCATTTCGCCAACGACCCATTTGAGGGCAACGACGGCCTTCTTCGGATCGGTCACCACCGGTGACAGCAGATGCGGGATTCCATCATATACGGAAAGTTCCAGCATCTTGGGGTCGATCATGATCAGGCGGCACTCATCCGGTGTCAGCTTGTAAAGCAGAGACAGGATCATGGTGTTGATCGCCACGGATTTGCCCGAACCGGTGGTTCCTGCGATCAGCAGATGGGGCATTTTGGCGAGGTTGGCGACCATGCTGTCGCCGCCAATATCCTTGCCAAGCGCCAGCGGCAGCGCATGCGTGCCGTCGCCAAAATCGCGCGAGGCGAGAATTTCACGCAGGACAACTTTTTCGCGTTTGTCGTTTGGCAGCTCGATGCCGATCACTGTGCGGCCGGGCACGGTAGAAACCCGCGCAGAGAGCGCCGACATCGACCGGGCGATATCATCGGCCAGACCGATAACCCGGCTTGCCTTCAGGCCGGGTGCCGGTTCCAGTTCATACATGGTGACAACGGGACCGGGGCGCACTGAAACGATGTCTCCTTTGACGCCGTAGTCATCCAGCACCGATTCCAGCATCCGGGCGTTTTCCTCAAGCGCCTCATCGCTCAGATGATGACGTTCGATTTGTGCGGGACTGGTCAGCAGAGAGAGGGGCGGCAGTTCAAAGTCACTGCTGGTATCCTCAAACGCCAGCGGAGGTTGCGCTTCCGCCTTGGCTCGGGTCGATGGTTGCGGCTGTTTGCGCACCGGTTGCTCCACAACGGCCCGACGGGGTTCCGCCACGGGGAGCGTTACAGGCGGCGTCACAGGTGCAGCAGTCGCCGGAGTGTCCGCGACCGCTTGCTCTGACTGCGGCGCACGGCGCAGCATCTGCGCAGCACCTGAGGTGACGGCGTGCGCATTGGGCAGACCTTCCGATGCCACATGATCAACGAACTCCGGAGAGGCATCATGCTGTAACTCAGATGATGCGACAGCAGGATGATCATAGGCTGCGTCATCGTAGCCCCGATGAGGATCAATCTCGGCAGAGAAGCCCGTTTCGGGGGCGGGGGGTAAAGACGGGGTTGCCCCCAGTGCCGCGCCCATGGCGTCCAATGACGCGCCGGTCAACGGTGGCTCTGGCGGCAGGCCGTCAGTCGCTTGATTGGGGTTGAAAATCAGCGGTTCTGGTCGGCGTCCGCGGCCCTTGGTCAGCGGGAAATCCACTTCGGGGGCGACATCAGCTGCTCGGCGTACACGCACCGCGCTGGCGATTTTCTCCGCGATCCGTTCATCGCCAGGCAAATCGTCCAGATCTGCGGCGGCACTCATATCGTTTAGCGCGGGTTCAACCAGCTCCGGTTCTGGCATGACCGGATCGGCGCGGCGAATAAGGCTCGGCACCCGGGCAAACAACCCGGTCTTTTCCTTAACCGGCTCCGGGATTTCTTCCTGCGACGCCTCGAAGGCAGGCTCTACCCGAGCATGGGGAGCGGCAGCTGGCCCAAGTGACGGGGCGCCCAGAGGTGGCGCGGCCATGGGGGAATCGTCGAAGTCCATCGGTTCAAACATCTGCGGATCGGTTTCCGCACTGTCGACAACATCAGCCATAGCCACGGCGGCTGCGGTACGTTCGGCGCGACGACTGCGATAGCTGAGTGCCGCCTGCATGCCACTGGCGGCACCTCGGCCAAGCAGACCTGCAATCGCACCATAGATCAGGATGAGGCCAACCAGGATAAACCGCAGGCCGCGCGTCACCTCGGGTCGGGTGAAACCAAGTACAGTTGCGCCGAGGCTGACCATACCAAGCGCAGTCAGCAGTGACAGGAATTTGACCAGAAAGATCAGCCCGACCGGCAGTAGGGCCAGGAGCATGCCAAGGAAGGTGTATCCGATCATACCACCAAGGCCAAAGGTATGGGCCGATTTCCACGCTTCTGATGGAACCAGTGTTTCAAGGTGCAGTGAGACCAGCAGGAGCCAGGGCAGCGACAGCAGCAGTGGCCAGAGAAAACGATCCTCCCCCCGGTGCAGCACGCAGCGTCCGCCCCAAACAGTCAGAAACAGCGCAATTGCCCAACTGGCCTTGCCAAAGAGGGTGATCAGAATGAAAGCCACAGAGGCGCCAGTGCGGCCCAGAAAATTCTGGACCGGTGCATCAGTTGACACCATCCAGTTGGGATCATCTGCGGAATAGCTGCCGATCATCAGGGCAACCATCAGGCCCAACCCGATCAGCAACACGCCGATCAGCTCCTTGCCGCGTTTCTCAATGGCCGCTTGCATCGTGCTGTCCAGCAATGGATCACGGCTGCGCGTCTGAAATGCCATGCCTACCTCGTTTCATCTTGTCCGTCGGGGTGCCCCGCTTTTGGCGCGGGTTTGGTCCCCATGACTTTTCTTATCTTGGCGTCCCCCTGAACGGGGCGCATGCGATGGGTCGTCAGTACAGGCAGCTGCGCAGCGTGCGCAGGGCGACCTCTGTCTGTTCTGCGGGCGCAACCAGCGCCACACGAATATAGCCTTTGCCGGGGTTTGCGGTGCCGTCACCTTGGGCCAGATAGGCACCGGGTAGGACCCGCACACCGGTGTCCTGCCACAGTTTCAGTGCCGCGGCCTCGCCGTCCTCGACCGGCAGCCAGAGGAAAAACCCCGCCTCGGGCGCCATATAGCCGTCCAGCCCGTCAAAGACCTGATCCGCAATCCGGTATTTTTCCTGATAAAGCGCGCGGTTCTCCGTGACATGCGCTTCATCAGCCCAGACCCTGGCTGCGGCCGCCTGTAACGGTGCGGGCAAGGGGGCGCCGGAATAGGCACGCAGCTGATGCACGCGCTTCATGGTATCCGGGCCACCTGCAATCAGACCTGAACGCAGACCTGCAAGATTGGAGCGTTTCGAGAGCGAGTTGAACAGAACAACGCGTTCGGGATCTGCACCCAGCTCCTGGGCTACGCTCAACGCGCCGACAGGTGCGGAAGCGCGGTAGATCTCAGAATAGCATTCGTCAGCAAAGATGCGGAAATCATACTGTTCTGCCAGCTGGATCAGCTGGGTCCAATATGCCCGACTCGCAACAGCGCCCTGTGGGTTCGCGGGAGAGCAGATGTAGGCTACGGCGGTGCGGTTCAACACTTCCGGTGGCAGGCCGGCATAGTCCGGCAGGTGGGCCGTATCTGCAGTGGCAGGCACAAAGACAGGCTCAGCCGCGACGGAGATCGACGCCACCATATAGACTTGATAAAATGGGTTAGGGATCAGAACCACGGGTTTTGCACCGTTTTTCTGCTCCGGGCACAATGCCATTGCGGCATTGTAAAGACCCTCACGGGTGCCGTTCAGCGCCATCACTTGTGTCATCGGGTCAACGCTCACGTCATAGCGGCGCTTGATCCAGTCGCTGATGGCGCCGCGCAACTCTGCGCTGCCCTCATTCGGGGGGTAGCTTTGAAAGCCCGCGGCATTTTCGACGATGACATCGGTAACCCAGGCGGGGAAATCATGTTTGGGTTCACCAATGGTCATATGCACCACGTCGCCGCCCGGCGTGTGATGGTCAAGCAACGCCCGCAGGCGCGGAAACGCATATGGCGGCAGGTTTGAAAACCGCTCCGGAAAATTCATATATCTGGCCTCAGGTCCGGGATCGTTAGTGCCCCGTTTGCGAACAAACTACAGAGCCGATCCCGCTGCGTCCAGCCGCGCAAAACCGGGCTTGGCGAAATGTGGCTTTCACGCCAACGCTCGCTCCACCGCAACACCAATCCGCAAAAGCGCCTCTTCGCATTCAGGCTGGCCGAGGATCTGCAACCCACAGGATGGTACCCCTGTTGGCAGCGTCAGGGCGCAGAGGCCCATCAGGTTCCCAATCCGGGTATTTCGCAACGCCATAAGGTTCGAATGGATGTAGTAGTCGTGATCGCTTTGGAGCCGTGCGACATTCGGCGGCAGAATGGGGGAGGTCGGGCAGAGGATCCCGTCAAAGCCTGCGGTGGCCAGATCCCAGTCCATTCTAAACTGTTCCAGCTTGGCCCAAGCTGCGACATAGTCCGGGCCGCTGAATCCCGCGCCGGAGCGGAAGCGTTCGAGGATCTCTGGGAACATCAGATCCGGGGCCGCCTCGATCACATCCTTCCACAGACCGTAAGCCTCAGATGTGAACAGGACCGCGCTCAGGGCCATGGCTTCTTCCAGAACGGGCACCTCAAGCGGGATGACCTCCGCCCCGGCTGCGCGCAATCGATCGAGGGCCTTGCTGTGGGCACTTACAACCTCAGGCGCGAGGTCCTGCTGGGCGACAGTCCACAGATCGGCAAATCGCTTCCCTGCCAGAGATGCCCCCCTCAGGTCGGGGCCATGGTTGCCTTCCAACACGCCGAGATAGAGCGCGGCATCCTCAACCGAGCGGGCCAGCGGGCCGACCGTATCAAATCTGAGGCAGAGCGGCACGACCCCTTCCAGACTGATCCGGCCGGAGGTGGTCTTTAGCCCCACAAGACCGTTCCATGCCGCCGGAATACGCACTGACCCCCCTGTATCAGAGCCGATTCCACAGGCCGCAAGCCCAAAGGCGACAGAGGTTGCCGCACCGGAAGATGACCCGCCAGGAGCGGCCGCGTCGTCGTGAATGCAGGGCGGTGTCGCCTTCACAGGGTTGAGGCCAAGCCCGGAGAACGCTAGCTCGCTCATATGCGTTTTGCCAAGGCAGACAGCGCCCATAGCGGTTGCCGACCGCAGCACCAGCGCATCGCGATCAGGTATGCGATTGGCCAGCAGATCAGACCCGGATTCGGTGGCTATGGTGGCGCTGTCGAACAGGTCTTTCCAGCTGATGGGAACACCGTCCAACAGCGACAATCGCTGCCCATCTGCCGCGCGCTGTCTGGCGGCTTCAGCTTCGGCGAGGGCGCGATCATGTGTTACAACGGTGTAGATCCGATCACGATGCGGATGGGCGTCAATCGCGTTGAGATAGGTTTTGGTCAGGGCAACCGGGCAGATATCGCCCGCGTCAATGCCACGGCCCAAATTCGCCGCGGTCTGTGTCAGCCACTCTTGCATATGCGCCTCTCCAAATTGCACGGGATGGGGCGACGGTAGCGGCACCGCGCCCCATGGACAATCCCAATCGCAGGCGCATATTGCGGGGCATGAAAAACACATCTGACATCCTGATTGTGGGCGGTGGCCTGAATGGTCCGGCTCTTGCGTTGGCGCTGGCACAGACTGGGCATAGCGTGACCCTGATCGATGCGCTTCCCCGAGATCTGCGCGACGATGACGCCTTTGATGGGCGTAGCTATGCGCTGGCGCTGGCCTCGCAGCGGCTGGTGGATCAGATCGGCGTCTGGTCGCAGGTCGCTGACAAAGCGCAGCCGATGCTGGATATCAAAGTCACCGATGGCAGGGTTGGGCAGGGGCCGTCGCCATTCTTCATGCATTTCGACCACGCTGAGATCGAAGATGGACCGATGGGCTACATGATAGAAGATCGCTATCTACGCCGTGCCTTGCGCAGCGCCATGGAAGACAACGCCGCGATCACATTGGTGGATGAGCAGACGGTGGTCGCACAGCAGGTCGACACCAGCGGCGTGACCGTGACGCTCGCGTCTGGCGACACATTGCGTGCTGGCATGATTGTTGGCGCGGATGGTCGGCGTAGCGGGACCGCCGCACGGGCGGGTATCAAACGGACAGGATGGGACTACGGGCAGACCGCCCTGGTCTGTGCGATTCAACATGAAAAGCCTCACCACGGGATCGCACATCAATTCTTCATGCCACCTGGCCCTCTGGCCATCCTGCCGCTACCGGGTAACCGGTCTTCAATCGTCTGGAGCGAACGCAGCAGCACGGCCCAGTCCATTCAGGCGCTTGGGGAGGCGGATTACCTGACCGCCCTGCGTCCGCGGTTTGGTGATTTTCTGGGCGAGATCAGCCTGGCGGGGGATCGGTTTACCTATCCGCTGAACCTGACACTGGCGAATGCATTTGTGTCGGACCGTTTGGCGCTGGTTGGCGACGCGGCACATGGGGTTCATCCGATTGCAGGGCAGGGGCTCAATGCGGGTCTTCGCGATGTTGGCGCTCTGGCGGAGGTATTGACTGAGGCCAAACGCCGTGGTGAGGATATCGCCTCACCCTTGGTGCTGGCGCGGTACCAGCAGTGGCGTCGTTTTGATACCGCCAGCCTCGCAGCAGCCACTGATATGTTCAACAGGCTGTTTTCCAGCGATAATCCGCTGCTTCGTCTTGGGCGAGACATCGGTATGGGCGTGGTTGGCGCGATCCCAGGTCTGCGGCAGAACTTCATCCGAGAGGCCGCGGGGCTGACCGGGGATTTGCCGCGTCTGCTGCAGGGGCGGGCGATCTAACCCCCAGCATATCATACGATCCTGCGGACGGAGGCCGGGCAAACCATGCCCGGCCTCCGTCACATTGCGTGATTTTTCAATAAGGAGCGCTGGCGTTAGTCCAGTACGCGGGCTTCATCCTCCAGCATCACCGGGATGCCGTTGCGGATTGGGAAGGCCAGATTGGCTGCGCGCGAAATCAGTTCCTGTGCAGATGCGTCATACTCAAGAACCGTCTGGGTGCGGGGGCAGACCAATGCCTCCAGCATCCGGCGATCAAAGGAGACCGCCACGCCATCGGTGGAAGACGGTTCAGTGCTCATTGCAGAATCTCCTCATGCGAGCCGCCGCGCAGGGCAAACTCGATCAATGTGACCAGGGTTTCGCGCCTTGTGGCAAGGCAGGGCGCTTCGAGCAAGGCCTGTTTGTCCTCGGGATCGAAGTCGAGCATCATGGACAGGGAGTTGATCAACAGCTCGTCCTCAGCGTCCTTCAGTGCTTCCCAATCTGTCGATAGGCTGCGCGATTCAAAAAAGCGCTCGAGCAAGTCCAAAAATCCTGGCCGGTTGAAGCTTTTGTCGGCCTCCACCTTACCCAAATCGCGGGTGAAATCGCCCCAGTCGACTTCACACCGGCGATAAGGGGTGAACCCGTTGACCTCGGTCTTGATCCGGAAGCGCGATACCCCGGACAATGTGATCAGGTAACGCCCATCCTCGGTCTCTGAAAACTGGGTCACGCGCCCCGCACAGCCTATGCTGTGAAGGGTGCTGTCTTCCGTTTTCGAGGGGAACGGCTGTACCATCCCGATCAACCGGTGCGATGTCTTGAACGTGTCTTCCAGCATTTGCAGGTAGCGCGGCTCAAATATGTGCAACGGCAAACGGGCACGGGGCAGCAACAGCGCCCCGGGCAGAGGAAACACCGGTAGGGTATCGGGCAGATCAACGGCCTGTATCATGCTAGGGACTGTAGCGCTGACATCGGCCTAGGCAAATATGATTGAGCTGAGTTTGCGTCGACCATTCAGAACAATTGGATCATTTGGCTTCAGCGCATCAAAGATCGTGAACAACTGGGCCTTCGCGGCGCCGTCATTCCATTCCTGATCCTTGCGGAACAGCGTCAGAAGCTCATCCACAGCGGCCTCAGCCTCGCCCGCGGCATGCAAGGCCTGCGCCAGATCAAACCGCGCCTGATGGTCTTCGGGATAGGCCTCCACGGTTGCGCGCAGTTCGGCTACCGGACCGGCATTCTCGGCCTGCCGTGCCAAGGCGATTTGCGCATGTGCTGCCTCTATCTCTGCAGCGTCGGAAATCTCGGCCGGGGCGCCATTCAGCACGGCCTCTGCCTGATCCAAGTCGCCCTTGGCAACATGGGCACGGGCCAGACCGCCATAGGCAGCTGCGTTTTTGTCGTCTTCGCCGAGAACAGCGGCGAAGGTCTGTGCGGCATCTGCCACATCGCCGTCGGTCAGCATCTGCTCTGCGGCTTCGATTGCATCGCCCAGACCGCCATCTGCACTGCCGCCGCCTGTTTCGATGGCACGCTTGATGAATGAATCGATTTCGGATGGGGCCACAGCGCCCTGGAACATATCAATTGGACGGCCCTGAACGAAGGCGACAACCGTGGGGATGGATTGCAGCGGCAGACCCTGCTGCGACAGCGCCTGCACCAGACGCTGGTTCTGATCCACGTCGATTTTTGCCATTGTGACGGCGCCTTTGGCCTTGGTCACCGCAGCTTCCAATGCGGGGCCAAGGGTCTTGCACGGCCCGCACCAGGGCGCCCAGAAATCCACGATCACCGGCGCCTGCATCGACGCATCGACGACGTCCTGCATGAATGTCGCCTCGGTCACGTCTTTGACCAGATCACCTGCGGGGGCCATATCTCCCGCGCCGCCAAGAATATCGATCATGCGCTTGCTCTCCATTTCGAACTTGCCCCCTATATGAAAGCTGGCCGCCCAGAAACCAAGGGTCGATCTGTGCAAAGCTTGTCGCCTTTTCGCAATCATGGCCGTTTCACGGGGGCTGAAAGCCGAGCAATGAGGACGGCGGTATTATCCTATCGTGAAGGACAGTGTGTTTCTGCCGAAACCCTGTCGCGGATTCGACATTTTCCCTTGTGGCAGAGTATCATGAAGCGATAGGAACAGCATTCATGCTTAGAACGCGCGCGAAATATAATCTGGGGCAGGTCGTCCGTCATCGCAAACACCCTTTTCGCGGTGTCGTGTTCGATGTCGATCCTGAGTTTGCCAATACCGAAGAATGGTATGAGGCGATCCCCGAGGACAGCCGTCCGGTGAAGGATCAGCCTTATTACCATCTGCTGGCAGAGAACGATCAGACATATTACGTGGCTTATGTGTCTGAACAGAACCTGATTGCGGATTATTCCGGCGAGCCGGTGGGCCACCCTGATATCCCCGAGATGTTCGGCAGTTTTGACGACGGCAGCTACGCGTTGCACTATCAGCTGAACTAGGGTCGGCAGCCGTTGGCTGATTGGATCTCCGCAACAGCACGTGCATGCTGCGAAGACCACTACCATTTCTGATGATCGACTGCCGAGGGCGGGTCAATACCCTAGGGCGCAACCATCCTTGCGTGCATCACTGGCGCCTTCCAGAATACCCGAACTGTGGATCTGGACCGCCTGAGCGCCGCCAATGGCAGTCTCCGGGATCGTGACGTTATGGCCCATATCGGCGAGCTCTTGACGCACCGCATCGCTATAGCCTCGCTCGACTTTCAGCTGGCCACCATCAGCAAAGGCACGGGGCATATCGATTGCCGCTTGTGGATCCATCCGGAAATCCGTCAGGTTAGAAACAAAGCGCGCGTGCCCATTGGGCTGATACGCCCCGCCCATCACGCCGAAGGGCATGGTAACGTCGCCCTCTTTGCGCAGCATTCCGGGAATAATGGTGTGCATCGGGCGTTTGCCTCCCGCCAACATGTTGGGATGGCCCTGCTCCAAGGTGAAACCGGCGCCCCGGTTCTGTAGAAGGATGCCGAATTTATCAGAGGCAATTCCCGACCCGAAGCCGTGGAAGATCGAATAGATCAGTGAGACGGCCATGCGATCCTTGTCGACCACGGTGATATAGATCGTGTCCTTGTGCACCGCCTCGCTCACTGGCGCGGCGGCCGCCATTGCCCGTTTCGGATTGATCAATTCTGCTAGCCGGGCTGCCGTATCCGGGGCCAGCATATGATCCAACCGGTTGGTATGATCGGCATCGGCGATAAACCGGTTGCGGGCATCATAGGCCAGCTTCGCGGCTTCCGCCTCGATGTGAATCCGCTCAGCACCAACAGGATTCATCCCCGCCATGTCAAAATGTTTGAGAATATTCAGCATCAAAATGGCAGTGGCGCCCTGGCCGTTTGGCGGATGTTCGACCAGATCGATATCTTGGTAACTTCCGGAAACGGGAAGGGTGAGGTCGGCTTGAGTCTTGGCAAAGTCCTCCGCGCTGTGAACGCCGCCGAGCGTCTGTAATGTGGTTATCAGGTCTTCAGCAATTTCGCCGGTGTAGAAGGCATCGCGGCCGTCCTTGGCGATCCGACGCAGCACTTCGGCTTGCCCTGGTGCGCGAAACATCTGGCCGATTTTCGGTGGCGTACCATTAAAGAGGTAGTGATCACGCGCACGGCCTTGCAGGGTCTCGGCATCGCTCTGCCAGTCAAAGGCGACACGTGGGGCAACCGGAACACCGGCCTCGGCATAGTGGATGGCGGGTGCGAGGAGCGTATCCAGCCCTAGCCGCCCTTCCGTATCGGAGAGCTTGCAGAAGGCATCAACTGCACCGGGGATGGTAACCGCATGTGCGCTGGTCAGGGGGACCGTCGCCAGCCCGTTTGCCCGAAGCCCTGCCGCATCTGCGGCTGCCGCCGCGCGCCCAGAACCGTTCATCGCCTGAACCGCTGCACCGGGGCGTGAGTAGAGGACAAAGCAATCGCCGCCGATTCCGGTCATCTGTGGTTCGCATATCCCAAGCAAGACGGCGCCCGCAATTGCGGCATCCATGGCGTTGCCGCCCCGCTTCAGGATGTCAATCGCCACGCCCGCTGCCAGCGGATGAGATGTGGCGCAGAGACCATTTTCAGCGAATACGGCTGATCGCCCCGGGAAATGAAAATCGCGCATGGTGCCTCCTGTTATTGTAAGGCAGATTAGATCGCGCGGAGGCAAAGGCAACGACAAAGCGTCTGCCAAAGTCGGTGGGACGGTCGGGACATCACGAGGGCGTCTCGCAAGCTAGCAGTCTTCGCAAAATCCTGTATCTGTGAGCCGCGAGTATTTAATCACGCGAATGTCCAGTCGCTTGTCGTCTGCCCGTTTGGCCGACACGTTTTGTCCGCATGGGCTGCTCAGGCGCTGTTGGCGTTGCGCATCTGGATTTCGAAGCAGAGCGAGAGATTGTTGCCAGTGTCGTCGCGCTTGTATTGCACGTCGGAGGTAAGCTCCCGGATGAGCAACCAGCCGAAGCCCCCCTCGGGCAATTGATCTGCATCAACTGTCAGATCATGTGGTGTGCCCATAGGCAGTTCGCCATTCTCAAACGGGGCACCACCGTCGCCAATGGAAATCCACAGTTGGTCAGGGTGCAAGTTGCAGCGAATACGCACGTCACCGATATCCATACCGGCGTAGGCATGTTCGACGACATTGTTCACCGCCTCGGTGAGAGCGATCTGAACCTCGTCCACGCGGGGATCCGGAATCCCCATGGTGCGCAGCCGCGCGACGACGTCCTGTACGCCAGATCTGGCATCCAGTTCCGTAGCCGTGAAAGTGCAGGAAAAGGTTTCTACCATGGTCTTTTCGCTCCGCGTTACAAACACGCGTGGGGTCAAGAATCGATACGGGTTGCAGTCGTTGCATCGCCCAGCGACGCATATAAATCAAAAACAGTATCCATTCGCGTCAGTCGAAACACTTTGTCGACCATCGGCGTCAACCCGGCGAGGTCCAGTTTTCGTCCTTGGCCGAGTTGCTTCATGGCAGCTACAATAGCGCCAAGACCGCTGGAATCGATGAATTTCACCTCTGACAGGTCAAGAATGACACGATCAGGGCCATTTTCGGTGGTCGCGCGCATATCTTCTTTGAATTGGATAGCCATGGCTGCATCAATGCGCTCGGCATTGACGGTCACGATCTGGGTGCCATCGGCTGTTGTGCTGGTCAGGCTCATGAGTGTCCCCGCGTCAATATGTGTTGACGATCAGCCTAGACGCCAATCCTTACGATTTTGTATGCACTATTTCGACATTAGGAGGAATA
Organism: Phaeobacter inhibens DSM 16374; assembly: GCF_000473105.1. Lineage (NCBI taxonomy): Bacteria > Pseudomonadati > Pseudomonadota > Alphaproteobacteria > Rhodobacterales > Roseobacteraceae > Phaeobacter > Phaeobacter inhibens. Next base: position 2,868,783 of record NZ_KI421498.1, read on the forward strand.
TTAGATGAAAACTGTTGTGATCGCAGGCGCGGCCCGCACCCCGATGGGCGGATTTCAGGGCATGTACGACGGCGTCGCAGCCGCCGAGCTGGGCGGCTCTGCAATTCGCGCGGCGCTTGTGGGGGCAGGGGCCACCACTGTCGATGAAGTTCTGATGGGCTGTGTGCTGCCCGCGGGTCAGGGGCAGGCGCCAGCGCGGCAGGCAGGGTTCGCAGCTGGCCTGGGCGAAGAGGTGCCGGCAACCACGCTGAACAAGATGTGCGGCTCGGGCATGAAGGCGGCGATGATGGCCTATGATCAGATCGCGTTGGGTCAGGCGGAGACTATGATTGCGGGTGGGATGGAGAGCATGACAGATGCACCATATCTGCTGCCAAAGATGCGCAATGGGGCACGGCTCGGTCACGGGCAGGTGGTCGATCATATGTTTTTGGACGGGCTTGAGGATGCTTATGACAAAGGTCGCCTGATGGGCACCTTTGCCGAGGACTGTGCGGAGACCTATCAGTTCACGCGGGAAGCACAGGATGAATACGCGCTGACATCGCTGTCAAATGCGCTGGCAGCGCAGGAAAGCGGTGCCTTTGATGCCGAGATCGCGCCCGTCACCGTCAAAACCCGTAAGGGCGAGACAGTCACTAACGCGGATGAGCAGCCCAAATCAGCACGCCCTGACAAGATTCCGACACTGAAACCGGCCTTCCGTAAGGATGGTACCGTCACCGCAGCCAATGCCTCGTCGATCTCGGATGGCGCCGCCGCATTGGTGCTGGCCTCTGAAGATGCCGCAGAAGCCCAGGGTCTGACTGTACGCGCCCGCATCATGGGTCATGCCAGTCACGCCCAGGCGCCGGGGTTATTCACAACGGCTCCGGTTCCGGCAGCCAAAAAGCTGATGGCGCAGCTCGGCTGGACGGTCAGCGATGTGGACCTTTGGGAGGTGAACGAAGCCTTTGCCGTCGTGCCAATGGCCTTCATGCATGAAATGGGGTTGCCGCGTGACAAAGTGAACGTCAACGGCGGCGCCTGTGCTTTGGGTCATCCGATCGGAGCCTCCGGCGCGCGTATCATCGTGACATTGCTGAACGCATTGGAAAAACGCGGCCTGAAGCGCGGCATCGCAGCCATTTGCATTGGTGGCGGTGAGGGCACGGCCATCGCGATTGAGCGCATGTGATTGTCACCTTTCAAAAAATACTCTCGGGGGTGAATTGACCGACAGGTCAAGAGGGGGCAGACAGCCCCCTCAACGACGTTGAAGGAGGGCTGCCCATGCAGGTCGATTACGAAACACTTGCCAAGACCATCGCCGCTTTGACAGAGGGGGAGACCGACGAGGTTGCACTGATGGCCACGATGGCCTGCGAAGTGCACCACAGTGATGAGCGTTTTGACTGGACCGGGTTCTATCGGGTCGTCGCGCCGGAATTGCTTAAAATCGGCCCGTATCAGGGCGGTCATGGATGCCTGCAGATCGCGTTCTCCCGCGGGGTCTGCGGCGCAGCGGCCCGTACCGGCGAAGTACAGCTGGTTGCTGATGTGGAGGCGTTCCCCGGCCACATTGCTTGCGCCTCCTCGACGCGATCTGAGCTGGTGTTGCCAGTCTGGAACGGTGATGGGGCATTGATCGGGGTTTTTGACATCGACAGCGACCAGCCCGAGGCATTTACTGGCGATGATGCAGAACAGATCACTGCGATCCTGAAGCGGGTCTTCGCTCCAAGCTGATTCGCAGGGGCAGGGGCAGGGGCGTTGCCCCTCGGCCCTCAGGGCCTCACCCCAGAGTATTTACGGAAAGATGACAGAGCCCGGCGCCCATAGTGTGCTGGGCTTTTTGTATGCAGATTGATGATCGTGAAAAAATCCTTGGAAATTTCATGAATACAATGCATCGTGAAAAAAGAGCAGCAATTTTCACAGGTGCTATGTGACGGATCAATCTCCACAACCGGCAAGCCTAGGTGCCGATTTGCGCGCCTTGCGCAAGGCGCGAGGGGCAACGCTCGTGGATCTTGCAGTGCGTCTAGGTCGCTCGGTCGGGTGGCTGAGCCAGGTCGAGCGGGATATGTCGGAACCGTCGATTTCGGACCTCCGCGAGATTGCAAAGGCTTTGAATGTCCCAATGTCGATGCTGTTTGCTCATTCGGCGGCGCCGGCCGCAGAGCAGGGGTATATCGTCCGTGCGGGTGCGCGTCGTCCGATGGGGTCTGGGGAGGAAGGCCTGATCGAGGAATTGCTGTCACCGGATCTGACCGATGATTTCGAGATGGTACATTCGACTTTTCGCCCCCATTCCCGAATGCAGGTCCCGGCTGACCGTCCCACCCAAGAGGTCGGCTATATGATTGCCGGGCAGTTGGATCTGGTGATCGGGGGGCGCAGTTTCACCGTTGGGCCGGGTGACAGCTTCCGGATCAAGGAAGAAGCCTACCAATGGGCCAATCCCTATGACGTGCCAGCGGTGGCCGTCTGGGTCATCGCGCCGCCGGTGTATTGATGAGCTTTGAGGCCTGGACCCTCTTTGCTTTGTTTTGGGTGGTCTTCGTGACCACACCCGGACCAAATGCAGTGAATTGTATTTCCAATGGAATGAGCTTGGGGTTCTGGCGGGCGATAGTCGGCGTCCTGGCCATTCTGACACAGGCGACCTTGTTTCTGTTGCTGTCGGCCATCGGCGTAACGGCCCTGATTGCAGCATCGCCGAGTGTGTTTCTGGTGGTAAAGCTGATCGGGGCCGCATTCCTGATCTATCTGGGCCTGCGCGGATGGCACAATGCGACACGACCAGCTCCGGCAGTTGAGCGACCTGCCCGCCATGTCTATCTGCATGCTCTGGCTGTGGCGGTGATCAACCCCAAGAGCGTCGCCGGATATCTCGCAGCGTTTTCGCAATTTGTTGAGCCGAATGTGCCCATCTGGGATCAGATGCTGGTGATCATGCCCACTGCGCTGATCCTAACAACACTGAGCTATACCGGGTTCACGCTCCTTGGTTTTGCGATGGGGCAGGCGGCGATGAAGGCGGTCTTCAACCTGTGGATCCGGCGCCTTCTGGCCGTTTGTTTCATTGTTTATGGGGTGCTCCTTGGGTCGACCAGCGTTCCCGATCTGGAGGGTATGCGATGATCAAGGGGTCTTGCCTCTGCGGTGACGTTTGTTTTGAAACCGTCGCAGAACCGAGCGGCGCGTCGATGTGTCATTGCTCCCAATGTCGCAAGCAATCGGGTGGCATCTGGGCCTCTGCACAGGTGCGTGACGTCGACCTTGTTATCACCGGTTCGGTCCGCTGGTTTGAAGCGACATCGCTGGCCAAACGCGGCGTCTGCCCACGATGCGGCTCTTTCCTGTTTTGGAAAGGCACGGCCGAAGACACCATCAGCTTTGCACTCGGCGCTGTCGACGGGAACACCGGTCTCAGCGTCGAAAAGCACATCTTCACCGCCTCCAAGGGCGACTACTACGAAATTGCGGACAATGTGCCGCAAGAGGACTGACGACGAGGGAGGCATCATGTCTGATTTTCCAACAAAGGCCCGTGTGGTCATCATCGGCGGCGGTGTCGTCGGCTGTTCAGCGCTCTATCACCTGGCCAAGAAAGGCTGGTCTGATTGCGTACTGCTTGAGAAGAATGAGCTGACTGCAGGCTCCACATGGCACGCGGCGGGCAACGTCCCGACCTTTTCGACGTCCTGGGCGATCATGAACATGCAGCGCTACTCGACCGAGCTATATGCGCGGCTCGGTGAAGAAGTCGATTATCCGATGAACTATCACCAGTCCGGCTCAATCCGTCTGGCCCACACCAAGGAGCGGATGCAGGAGTTCGAACGTGCCTGTTCCATGGGCCGTTATCAGGGCATCGAGATGGAGATGTGGACACCTGACCAAGCCAAGGAACATTACCCGTTTCTGGAAACGCACGATCTGGAAGGTGTGCTTTACGATCCCACGGATGGAGACATCGACCCGGCACAGGTGACGCAGGCGCTGGCTAAAGGTGCGCGCGACATGGGAGCCAAGATCATCCGCTTCTGCCCGGCAACGGGTGTAATGCAGAAGGAAGATAAGACCTGGATCGTGCAGACCGAGAAGGGCGATATCGAATGTGACTATGTGGTGAACGCCGCAGGTTATTATGCCCAGCGTGTCGGCGAATGGTTCAAGGATTATGGCGGCCGTACTGTGCCGATGATGGTAATGAGCCACCAGTACCTGCTAACCGAACAGATCCCGGAGGTGGAAGCCTGGACCAAGGCGCATGGAAAGAAATTGCCGCTGATCCGCGACGTGGATGTTTCTTATTACCTGCGGCAGGAGAAGAACGGCTATAATCTTGGCCCCTATGAGCCGAACTGCAGAGGTCACTGGATGACCGAAGACGACCAGATGCCGGACGACTTCTCGTTCCAGCTGTGGTCGGACGATCTGGACCGGATCGAGGATATCGTGACCGACGCCATGGAACGTGTGCCGCTGATGGCCACCTCCGGTGTGTCCAGCGTGATCAACGGTCCGATCCCCTACGCGCCCGATGGCCTGCCTCTGATCGGCCCGATGCCGGGGGTGGACAACGCGTTTGAGGCCTGCGTCTTTACTTTCGGCATCGCCCAGGGCGGTGGTGCTGGCAAGGTGCTGGCGGAATGGATCGTTGATGGTCAAACCGAGTGGGACATGTGGGCGGTCGATCCGCGCCGCTACACCGACTATACCGATCAGGATTACTGCGACCAGAAAGGTATGGAAGTCTACGGCAACGAATATGCTATGCATTTCCCGCACCACGAATGGCCCGCTGCACGTGATAAGAAGATGAGCCAGGTTCACACCGCGATCAAGGCGTTAGGCGGTGTGATGGGCGCCTATAACGGTTGGGAACGCGCCAATTGGTTCGCCAAGCCCGGAGACGATACGTCCGAGGAAGCCACCCATACCTGGGGCCGCTCCGGCCCGTGGCAGCAGCGTATCAAGGAAGAATGCGAAGCGGTCCGCGATGGTGTTGGCGTGCTGGATCTGCCGGGCTTCTCTCGCTTCAACCTGAGCGGCGAAGGTGCCGCCGAATTCCTGCGCGGACTGGTCACCGGCGGCCTGCCGAAAGTGGGTCGGATGAACTTGGTCTATGTCTCGGACGACCGCGGCCGGATCCTGACAGAGATGTCCTGTATACGTCACGGTGAGGATCACTTCACTATGATCACCGCAGGCTCGGCCCAGTGGCATGATTTTGAGATCTTGAAGAAGGCCCTGCCTGCAGGCCTGCGCTTGACGGATCATACCACGGAATTTGCGACCATGATCGTGACGGGTCCGCAATCGCGGGATCTGTTTGCAGGCATCTCTGACGCTGATCTGTCCCTAGGCTGGCTCACCCATCAGGAAGCCACCGTCGCAGGCAAACCTGCCTTCCTGGCGCGGGTGTCCTATGCGGGTGAGCTGGGCTGGGAAGTCCACTGCGCCAACGAGCATCAGCCGGCAATTTATGATGCCCTGCTGGCAGGCGGCGCCAAGCCGTTCGGCATGTATGCGCTGAACTCCTTGCGCATCGAAAAAGGCTACCGCACCTGGAAGGGTGACCTCAGCACCGACTACTCGCTGCTGGAAGGCGGGCTGGAGCGGTTCGTCAAGCTGGACAAGCCACAGGACTTCCCGGGCAAGGCTGCGATCCAGAGCGAAAAGCAGCAGGGGGCAAAGAAGTCCTTTGTCACTCTGATTGTTGAGGCCGGCGATGCAGATGCGCCTTATATGTCCTGCATCTGGAAGGATGGCGAGATCGTCGGAGAGACCACTTCCGGCGATTGGGGGTATCGCGTGAACGCCTCAATCGCGCTGGGCATGGTTCGCAGTGATGCAGCGGTGCCGGGCACCGAGCTGGAGGTTGAGATCTATGGCGAGAAATGTCGCGCCGTAGTTCAGGAAGACAAACCGCTGTGGGATCCAGGCAATGACCGGCTCCGCGCCTGAGACAGCTATGACCTCCGGGGGGACACCCCCGGGGGGACATCAGTGGCAGGTTGATATCATCCTGACGGAAGGCTTCGTGCTCACTGAATTCTCCGCCGTGGTGGAGCCTTTGCGACTGGCCAACCGGGTGCTGGCACAACCACCATTTTCCTGGACAATGCGCTCTGCTGGGGGCGGACGGGTCGGATCCCGTGCCGACGCCTTCGTCGAGACGGAGCCTTTCGCGGCGAAAGCAGATGCCGATTGCGTGTTTGTTTTGGGCAATACGGACCCGGACTGCCCGGCGCTGTCGATGGGATCGCTGATCAGCACCTACCGCACGCGCGGGGCGAAGGTCTATCTGCTGGCAGAGGCCGCCAGCCGGTACATCCGTGACAGTGGCAAGGAAGGGTCCCAGCACACGACGCATTGGGAAAACGCCAACTTGATGCGTGAACGCATCGGGTTGTTCGACACCAATTTCGCGCTGGCGAGTGAAGATGGGCAGGTTGTGACCTGTGCCGGAATGGGGGCGACGGTGGATATCGTTCTGGCCCTGATCGGACAGCTGACCACGGCGGCGGCGCAGGTGACGGTTGCGAATATCCTCTTGCACGACAAGGTGCGGGACTTTGCGTCGTTGCAGCCGTTTTCGGGTGTGAAGCCAACGATCACCGGCGATGCGGACCTTGATCAGGCCATTCACGTTATGCAGGAGCACATAGAGGATCCGCTGCCGATCAATGAGATTGTTGACCATCTCGGGATTTCTACCCGGTCGCTAGAACGCAAGTTCAAGACCTTTCTCGGCACGACACCCAATGGTTTCTATCGGGAGATGCGTTTGAACAAAGCCAATAACCTCTTGCTGAACACCACGATGAGCGTGCGCGAGATCGGTTTGGCTTGCGGGTTCTCCAATGGGTTTTCGACCCTGTATAAGGCATTTTTTGGCATTACGCCCTTCGCTCTGCGCAAATCACGGCGCGTATCCCAGTCACAGCAGCAGCGTGGGAAATCTGTACGATAGCGGTGGAGAATAGAGCGTGCAGGCTGGCGTTTTTGATGCATTTGTTGTCGCCTTGATGTGGCAGCATTCGGCCATGCAGTTCGTCCAGTCAAGCTCAGGAGGCACATGATGAGCGATTTACCCAACAAGGCCCGCGTGGTCATTATCGGCGGCGGCGTGATTGGCTGTTCGGTCGCCTATCACCTGACCAAGCTGGGTTGGACGGATGTGGTGCTGCTGGAGCGCAAGCAGCTGACCTCCGGCACCACATGGCACGCGGCCGGTCTGATTGCGCAGCTGCGGGCCACTGCCAACATGACCAAGCTCGCCAAATACAGTCAGGAGCTTTATGGCGCTTTGGAAGACGAAACCGGTGTCGCGACCGGATTTAAGCGCTGCGGCTCAATCACGGTTGCGCTGACCGAAGAACGCAAGGAAGAGATCTTCCGCCAGGCCGCCATGGCGCGGGCATTCGGCGTTGAGGTCGAAGAAATCTCGCCTGAGGAAGTTAAAACCCGCTATGAGCACCTGAACGTCGGCGACGTGACTGCCGGCGTGTGGCTGCCCAAGGACGGGCAAGGCGATCCGGCTAATATTGCACTAGCCTTGGCCAAAGGCGCCCGCCAGCGCGGCGCGCTGGTCAAGGAACGGATCAAGGTTACTGGCATCTCCAAGGACGGCCGCCGAGTCACCGGCGTCGATTGGGCCAGCGATGATGGCCAGTCCCAGGGCCACATCGAGGCGGACATGGTGGTGAACTGCGCCGGCATGTGGGGCCACGAGGTCGGCCGCATGGCGGGCGTCAACGTGCCGCTGCATGCCTGTGAACACTTCTATATCGTGACCGAAGCCATTACCGGCCTGACCCAGATGCCGGTGCTGCGCGTTCCGGACGAATGCGCCTACTACAAAGAAGATGCGGGAAAAATCCTGCTTGGCGCGTTTGAGCCGAACGCCAAACCCTGGGCGATGAACGGCATCCCCGACACGTTCGAATTCGACCAGCTGCCTGAGGACTTCGATCACTTCGAGCCGATCCTGGAAGCCGCCTGCAATCGGATGCCGATGCTGGCTGAGGCAGGCATCCATACCTTCTTCAACGGTCCCGAGAGCTTCACTCCGGATGACGCCTACCACCTTGGCTTGGCGCCGGAGATGGACAATTTCTGGGTCGCTGCAGGTTTCAACTCAATCGGTATTCAGTCGGCGGGCGGCGCTGGCATGGCGCTGGCGCAGTGGATGGAAGACGGTCAGAAACCGTTCGACCTTGGCGACGTGGACATCTCCCGCATGCAGCCGTTCCAGGGTAACAAGCACTACCTGTTCGAGCGCTCCAAGGAGACGCTGGGCCTCTTGTATGCTGATCACTTCCCCTACCGTCAAAAGGCCACCGCTCGCGGCGTGCGCCGCACCCCGTTCCACCACCACCTGCTGGAGCAGGGCGCGGTGATGGGTGAAATCGGCGGCTGGGAACGCGCCAACTGGTTTGCCAATGAGGGCCAGGAACGCGAATACCAGTACAGCTGGAAACGCCAGAACTGGTTTGAGAATTTGGCAGCTGAACACAAGGCAGTCCGCGAAAATGTCGGCATGTACGACATGTCCTCCTTTGGCAAGATCCGCGTCGAAGGCCCGGATGCCGAAACCTTCCTGAACTACATCTGCGGCGCCAACTTGTCGGTTCCCGCGGGCAAGATCGTCTACACCCAGTTCCTGAACACCCGCGGCGGCATTGAGGCCGATGTGACCGTCACCCGCCTGTCGGAAACCGCCTATCTGGTGGTGACCCCGGCAGTGACCCGTCTGGCCGACCAGACCTGGATGATGCGCCACGTGGGCGACCACCGGGTGGTGATCACTGATGTGACCGCAGGCGAGGGCGTGCTGGCAGTGATGGGCCCGAACGCCCGCAAGCTGCTGCAGAAAGTCTCGCCCAATGATTTCTCCAACGAGGTGAACCCCTTTGGCACCGCGCAGGAGATCGAACTGGGCATGGGCCTCGCCCGTGTCCACCGCGTGACCTATGTGGGTGAACTCGGCTGGGAGATCTATGTCGGCGCCGACATGGCGGGCCACGCGTTCGAAACGCTGCACGAGGCGGGTCAGGACATGGGGCTCAAGCTCTGCGGTATGCACATGATGGACAGCTGCCGGATCGAGAAGGGCTTCCGCCACTTCGGCCATGACATCACTTGCGAGGACAATGTGATCGACGCAGGCCTCGGCTTTGCGGTGAAGACCAACAAGGACGACTTCATCGGCAAGGCAGCAGTGCTGGAACGCAAGGAAACCGGCCCCAGGAACCGCATGGTACAGTTCAAACTGACCGATGCTGAGCCGCTGTTATTCCACAACGAGCCGATCATTCGAAACGGTGAGTATGTGGGCTACCTTAGCTCCGGCAATTATGGCCACACCCTGGGTGCTGCCATCGGCATGGGTTACGTGCCCTGCGACGGTGAAAGTGCAGCAGATGTTCTGGGCTCCAGCTATGAAATTGACGTTTGCGGCGTGAAGGTGAAGGCCGAGGCCTCCCTTAAGCCCATGTATGACCCGAAATCAGAACGGGTTAAGCAATAGAAACGCCCGAGTTTTTGACCGATATGATGTGTTACTAGGGGAGGGTGCGTGCCATATTCGCGCACCCTCCCAACAGCCCGAAGTAAAGCTGGCGGACAAAGACGACATCAACACCTTTGGCAGTATCACCCCTATTCATTGCCGACCGACCTGTCATAAACGCGGCTCAGGGAGATTTTACGAAGATGCCGCAGCCTGAGAACAAAGACACGCCACAGGGCCTCGCCTTTGCCGTTTCCGCCTATCTGATGTGGGGCTTTCTGCCACTCTATATGAAGGCGCTGGCACATATGCCCGCAGCAGAAGTGGTCGCCCATCGGGTGATCTGGTCGGTGCCCGTTGCGGGTGCTCTGCTCATTATCCTGCGCCGGACCCGCGACCTACGCGCGGCACTTACCTCCCCGAGAGTGTTGATGATGGGCGCGGTAACAGCAGCACTGATTTCCGTGAATTGGGGCATCTATGTCTGGTCCATCGCGACCGGCCATGCGTTGGATGCGGCTCTTGGTTATTATATCAATCCGCTGTTCAGCGTCATGCTTGGTGCTGTGCTGCTGGGCGAGCGCCTGTCGCCTGCCCAATTGGTTGCGATCGGTTTGGCAGCACTGGCGGTATTGGTGCTCGCGCTAGATGCGGGTCGGCTGCCCTGGGCGGCAATCGGGCTGACGCTCAGCTGGGGCTTTTACGCGTTTTTCAAGAAATCTCTACCGGTTGGTCCCAACCAGGGATTCATGCTGGAGGTGCTGATCCTAACACCCCCGGCACTGGCGTATTTGGCATATCTGACGGTCACTGGCGGTGCCCATTTTGGCGGCGACTTCAGTGACACGGCGTTGTTGTTGGGGTGTGGTGTGGTGACGGCGGTGCCGCTGATTACCTATGCCAATGGCGCCAAGCTGCTGCGCCTATCTACGATCGGCATTCTGCAATATATCGCGCCCACCATGATCTTTCTGGCGGCGGTCGTTGTCTTTGGCGAGGAGTTCGGTCGCGCGCGGATGATCGCTTTCCCGATGATCTGGCTCGCGCTGGTGATCTATTCCGTTTCGCTGCTGCGCCAGATGCGTCGCGCCTGACGGATTGCAAGGCGCCGAGAGTTCGGCGTTGATTGTCTGTGCCAGAGTGTCAGCCCAAAGCGTATAAGCCATGGCTGAAGGGTGATACCCGTCTTGTGCGGCCAGCGTTGGATCGGGCGGTATTGTGAAGGGCAGGTGTACGACATTTGGATCCTGTGCGGCCAGTTTGGCCAGCACCCGGTCCAGCCGCGTCGAATGCCGTCCTAGAACCCAGGCCAGCGGGTTGGGAAGGGCGGGAAAATCCGCCATGGGCGGCACACCGGACAGGATCACCAGTGTTACCCCAAATCGGTCACGCAGAAGTCTGATCAGGGCTGACTGTTCCATGTGAAACCGTCGCCGTCGTGCAAGTCGCGTCACATCGTTCACGCCAAGTGCCAAGACCGCGACGTCGAATGTCTGTGGTGGAAGCGCGCGCACCCGGGCCAGTGCATCGGCGCTGCGATGTCCGGTTGTCGCCTCCAGTCGCCAGGTCAGATGCCGCCCAGTCGTCAGTTTCTTGGTCAATTGGCCGCAGAGCGCGTCATCCTGTCGGCCGACACCAACCCCTGCGGCAGAGCTATCGCCGACAATCAGCAGACGCAGAGGTGTGCCACGGCCCAACTGCCCAAACCGTGGCCCCCAGGGTTCAGGCAGGCGTAGCGCCCTGCGCCGCACGTTGATTGCCTGCACGACCAGCAATGGCAGCAGTACGATCCGAGCGATATGGTCCAGGCCGATCAGCTGAGCGCCGATTGATAGTGCAGAAACCGAGGATCCGAGGTGACCCGCGCCATGATTGCTTCCCGCAAGACCCCAATGCTTTTGTAAGGGCGCATCACCACTTCGAACTGGGCAATCAGCCCGTCTGAATTCAGGGTGATCAGATCAACGCCGACCGCATCGAACTCTCCGATCTTGCACTGGAATTCCAAGGCCCAGTCATCGCCACTTCCCATGATGCGGCGGTAACGAAAATCGCCGAAAATTTGACCGACGTGCCCCAGAATGGCTGCGACCGGAGCGCGACCGGTCCAGATTTTCCAATAGGTCGGTGGCAGAAACTGCACATCTTCGGCCAGCAGGCTAGCAATCTGACTGTCATCACCTTTGGCAACGACTTCATGCAGCCTGCTGATGGTTGGATGAGTCATGCGTCACCTTTCAGACCAGGGAACCCGCGAAGAATGCGAATGTGAAGATGTCACCACCCTGCCGATCCACCCAAGCACCGGCAAGCGCGACGTTGCGATACCTTGCCCTGCGGGCAACGGGCCGCTAGGGACGCGGGCATGACAGTTTCTAGCGATTATACTCCGCCGACAGATCCCCTGGACATCCTGCATCATGACGCCCAGCTTCTGGTGGTGAACAAGCCCCATGGTCTGCTCAGCGTGCCGGGTCGGGGGGAGCATCTTGCGGATTGTCTTCTGAGTAGGCTGCAGGCTGTCTTTCCGGAGGCGCTTCTGGTGCATCGGCTGGATCGTGATACCTCCGGTGTGATGGTGTTCGGCGTCACTCCACATGCCCAGCGGCATCTGTCCATGCAGTTCGAAAAGCGCAGTGCGAAGAAAGCCTATGTGGCGCGGGTTGACGGTCGGCTTGAACCGCGCAGCGGAACCGTAGATCTGCCGCTCATCGTGGACTGGCCCAATCGCCCGCGCCAGATGGTCTGCCACGACACCGGCAAGGAGGCCGTGACTGACTGGCGGGTGATGAAATACGAAGACACGGCAACACGTGTGCGTCTGACGCCCAAGACCGGACGGTCGCATCAGCTGCGGGTGCATATGCTGTCTCTGGGTCACGCCATTTTGGGCGATCCGCTTTATGCAGAGGGGCACGCATTGGATCACCCGCGTATGATGCTGCATGCGGAGGAGCTGCGGATCAAACATCCTGACAGTGGCGAATCGATGAAGTTTCGCGTCAAGGCCCCGTTCTGAGGCCAACTGTACCTAGACGCTGATACGCAGCCAGCCCGGCGGCAGGATATCGGGATTGTTCAGTTTCGGATCGCCAAACCATTTTGCCGGACCGGCGACGCGGCGGTCCGGTGTCTGGTTCAACCAGGCTGCCCACCAGGAAAACGAGCTGTTGCCGATGATGTTGTGTTTGCACAGGCTCATCAGGCGCATGTCCTCATAGTCGGTATCAGCGCCGTTGAAATCCACCACAACCTTGTCACAGGGCAAGGGCAGGTTTTCCTTTGCCCACTGTGGATCATCCGAGAAGACATAAACCGTTGGCTGTCCCTTCAGCCCGTCCAGAACCTGCGCCAATGCGGCCTCGTAATAGGCTTGATCGCATAGCACATGCGCCGCAAGGGTCAGATAATCGCCCCGGCGCACGTGCAGTGAAATCGCGTTGGTCTCGCCGATCCGTGCCGCCATCTCCGCGTTTTGCTGATTTGAATATTCAGGGAAGGTGAAGTCCCGCCGGATGCGCTCGGCACTTTGTGCGAAATAGCGCTCGCTCTGCCAGTAACCATGCAGGTAGCTGTTGTCGCTCCAGTCTACGAAATCCGGATTGTAGCCCAGGCCAACCTCCCGGCGTAACTTCGGTCCGGTGCCTAGATGCTGGCCCAAACCGCGCCATAGCGCGTAACCCAGCGGAGCGCGTTGGCGCAACGGTGGCCAGATGTCCGGTGTGGCCAGGTCAAGATCGAAGAGGCGCGTCAGCACACCCTCACCGCGCAGCTCGGCGCCGCGACTGTCAAGCGCAAGTGACACGCCAAGCCGATCTGCCAGCGCACGCCCGGCAGCGTATTGGAACATCTGATTGCCCAGTCGGCCATGCAGGCGGGTGATGATCATGGTTGGTCCCTCGGAGCGATATGCAGCGTTGATAGGCGCCATGGGCTGTCATGACCAGACCCGGTCGGTCTCATCCGCCGGATCGCGCCTGCCAGTCGCTGTAGGCTGCAACGCCAAAATCCATATCCGGGTCGTCAGTCATCGGCGCCAGAAACTCGATCGAGTGCCCGTCCGGATCCTTGAAGTAGATCGACAGCGCAGGCATCCAGCCCAGCACCACCGGTTCCTCCGTCGGGGCTCCGTGAAAATCAAGCGGTGTGATCCCGGCATCAGACAGCCGGTCGCAAATGCCATCAAGTGCCGGTATCGTGGTTCGAAACGCCATGTGCAGTCTCATACCCATCGGGGCCGAGCCACCCGACCACAGCCCCAGCATCCCCTGTGACTGCCCGCCGACCCAGTAAAATGCGACCTGCCGTTCGGGCAGGCAACGCGCAAGCTCCAACCCGATAGTTTCACCATAAAACGCCATGGCAACGTCTAGGTTTTTCACGGGCAGGTGGGTTTCGTAAATACCGGTCAAGGTGGTGCTGATACCGGTTTTGACGACGGGGGCAGGCTTCTCATGGATCATTCGGCGTCTCCTGTGAATGGTCATTTTCCCTACCCTGCAAGCTCAAGTCAGGTTTAGATCAAGAGGTATGTGATCTCTGTCTTTATTTCTTTTGATGCGGCTTGGACGTGGCCTCTCTCTACTCAGCGGGGCTGATAGACAGCCATTCAATCGTAGTCGCGGGTTGCTAGGGTCTTGACTACGACGGGTGGAACCGCCTAAGGCTGAAACAGGGTCGGAGCCCTGCCGCTCGCGGTTGACAAGACCATGGTGAACCTCCGTCTGTAGATTTCCTGTCTTTCGCCCATCGATATGATGCGCCAATGGCAATGCGGGCTCCATATTTTCGGCGCATCTTGTTGATTGGACAAGAGGCAAGAATGACGACCAACCCAGAAGATCTCCCCACCGTCGGGAGCCTGAAGCAACAGGCCCGCAATCTGCGACAGCAGTTGCAGGCCCGCAATCTCACCCTGTCACATAGCGCTGCGCTTGAGATGGTGGCCCGGCAATATGGCTACAAAGACTGGAATACGATCAGCGCCAAGGCGGACAGACCGCGCCCCAATATCCCGCAACAGACACTACGTGTCGGGCAGACCCTGCGGGGCAGTTATCTTGGTCAGGCCTTCACTGCTGAGCTGCGCGGGCTGCAGGTTTTTGGTGAAGGAGCACGCCGACGTGTGACCCTGCATCTGGAAGAACCGGTGGATGTGGTGAAATTCGACAGTTTCTCCGCATTGCGACAACGGATCAGCGGCACCATCGGATGGGACGGTCGCTCGGCTGAGCGGACCTCAGATGGTGTGCCTCAGCTGGTGCTGGAATTGCCTGACTGGAGCCGTTTCACCTGAAACCAGCGCGAGAATACCAAAGAGCCGCCCTCGTAGGCGGCTCTTATCGTTAAGGTGTGTGGTTTGGTATGGGGCGTTATTCGTCGGCCCAGCCACCGACGGCTTTCACCTCCAGGAAATCCTCAATCCCCCAGCTGCCGCCCTCGCGGCCATTGCCGGATTGTTTCATCCCACCAAACGGCGACCCGGCGGAACGCGACTTGCCGTTCATCTCGATCATGCCAGCACGCAGCTTGCGGGCCATACGGTTGGCACGAGCGAGATCTTGTGTCTGCACATAGTTGGTCAGACCATAGGGCGTGTCATTGGCAATCTCGATGGCGTCCTCTTCGCTCTCAAAGGGGATGATTGACAGCACCGGGCCAAAAATCTCTTCACGAGCGATGGTCATCTGGTTGTTCACATCGGCAAAGACGGTTGGTTTGACATAGAAACCTTGGTTTAGCCCATCCGGACGACCAGTGCCGCCAGCAACCAGTCGGGCGCCTTCGTCGATGCCCTTCTGGATCAGGTCCTGGATCTTGCCCCACTGCAGTTCGTTGACCACGGGACCGATGTGGCGACCTTCGCTGGAGGCGGGGCCAACCTCGACCTTATTGGCAACTGCGGCAGCTTCTTCGACGGCTTTGTCGTAGATGCCTTTCTGTACCAGCATGCGACTTGGCGCGTTGCAGCTTTGACCGGTGTTGTTCATCATATGCAGCACGCCGCGCTTGACCGCTTTCTCATCGGCATCGTCAAAGATCACGTTGGCACCCTTGCCACCGAGTTCCAGATGAACCTTCTTCAGCGTATCCGCCGCAGCCTTGGAAATCGCAGTGCCTGCGCGGGTCGAGCCAGTGAAGGACACCATGTCCACATCGGGATGGCTGGACAGCTGGGTCCCCACGCCGGTGCCGTCACCGTTCACCAGATTGAAGACACCGGCAGGGAAACCGGCCTCGTCCATCATCTCGGCAAAGATCATCGCGTTGAGCGGGCTTTGCTCGGACGGTTTCAGAACCATGGTGCAGCCTGCAATGGCTGCGGCGCCTACCTTCAGGGTGACCTGATTCATCGGCCAGTTCCATGGTGTGATCAGCGCCGCCACGCCTACAGCCTCATGGATGATGCGATCATTGGGGGCATGGTCGCCCAGAGGGGCGTCGAAGGAAAACGCCCTCGCCGCCTTGATAAAGTTGCGCAGGTGCCAACTGCCTGCGCCTGCCTGCTGGGTGCGGGCCATGTCGATTGGCGCACCCATCTCGACGCTCATTGCCTGCGCCAGATCTTCGGTGCGGCTCTCGTATACTTCGATCAGTTTTTCGACCAGCGCGATACGCTCTTCAACCGGCGTAGCCATCCAACCCGGCAGGGCGGTCTTGGCTGCGGCGACAGCGGCATTTGTATCCGCTGCATCGCCGAGGGAAATGACGGCACAGGGCGCCTCAGTCGAGGGGTCGATCACTTCAAAATCGTTAGGTGCAGCAGGGGCGACCCATTGGCCGTTGATGTAAAAATCACGTTTCTCGATCATCTGTCGATCTCCCGGATATCAGGGTGTGACGGGGCAAAACCCCGCAATTAGCCGCCACTCTGTCACTGGTGTTTCGGATGGGCAAGGGGGGAATGAATAATTTGATCAAATTGCTGAGGTGGACGAAAATCCACTATTTTGCGCTGTTCTGGGACAGCTGCGCGATATCATCGATTGCCGCACACGCACGTCCCGAACGGGTCAGATTGACGCGTGAGTTGATCTTTTCGACTGCTTGCCGCCTAACAAGGGTTTAACCTGCGCGTCGAGTGGTTAGGTTATCGACCAGTGAGTAGTCATTTGACAGCAGAGGAGAGACCCATGGGTTTGCGTATCAATGATGTGGTTCCGAATTTCACCGCAGAAACCGATCAGGGCACCATTTCGTTTCACGATTGGATTGGTGACAGCTGGGCGATTCTGTTCTCCCACCCCAAGGATTTCACTCCGGTCTGCACCACGGAATTTTCGGCCGTGGCGCAGTTGTCCGATGAATGGGCTGCCCGCAACACCAAAGTAATCGGCGTGTCGGTTGATGGTGTCGAAGACCACAAAAAATGGAAAACGGACATCGAAAGCTACGGCAAAGCTGCGGCAGGTTTCCCGATCATCGCCGACGAAGGTCTCGCGGTATCCAAGGCTTTCGACATGTTGCCCGCCGAGGCCTATCTGCCCGATGGCCGGACGCCCGCAGACAGCGCCACTGTGCGCTCGGTCTTTATCATTGGTCCGGACAAGCAACTGAAACTGTCGATGACCTACCCAATGACTGTGGGCCGCAATTTTGCCGAGATCCTGCGCGCATTGGACGGTCTGCAGATGTCTGGCAAAGGTGTTGCGACGCCCGCAAATTGGGTGCCGGGTGAGGATGTAATCATTCCACCGAGCGTATCGAATGAGGATGCGAAGGCCAAATTTGGTGAGTTTGAAACCATCTTTCCCTATCTGCGTAAGACCAAAGCGCCGGACTGAATCTGCGGCTGCACAGGCAGCCCAGGAATTGAACCAAAATGAAGGAAGGGGCCAGGCGGCCCCTTTTTTCGTGGGCTGGACTGATGGTTCAACTGCGTTGCGGGCGCAAGGCGACCTGGGCGCGATAAAGCATACGTTTCAGCTCACGCGCAAGCTTGCCCCCGACAGGGCGGGATTGGATGGTTGACCCCCCCAAAGCGGCTGTTTCCTCCGACACGCCGTTTGGTAATACTGTGTGGATTGTTTGCTCGTGAACCCAGTGCATTTGCAGGAAGGTATCAACTGGCCTGTCCAGAACCTTAGTTGCGGCTAGCAGCCGGGCGGCAGCGGTCTTGCCAACCACCTGCGCGACGGTCTGCAGACCTATGCGCCGAGGCAGGAACAACTGCGCCGCTCCATGCGCGGCAATCACCGTGCTGGCTGTTTCGCGCTGTTTGGCGGGCAGGCGGATCATGCTGTCCGGGCCTGCATGGCTGTCAATCAAGGCAAGTACATCCCGCCAGATCCCGGGATCAGTTGCCATGTCATCCTCAACGATCAAGCCGTAGTCGTCGATGCCATTGGCGATCAGCTGCCAACACTTGCGATGCGACAGAAAACAGCCGACCTCCCCGCCGCTCAGCGGGAACGGGTAATGCGGCGCATGAAGATCACCGGTACGTATTGCAACATCGCTTGCGGCCATCACGGCGCGGCCGTCTACCGCCTCAACCACCTGAGCATGTGGCAAATCAGCCAATAGACGCGCCACGTTGGGGGCGCGTTTCTGATCGCCTGCCATATGAATGATATAGGATCGCATGCGTCCAGAGGTAGCGATCTTGGCGAAGGGTGAAAAGGGGCGCGTGCAACCTCCAGCTGATGAAACAGAAAAACCCCGCCATTTCTGGCGGGGTTTCTATGCTCAAAGAGAGAAGAACAGATTATTCTGCGTCTTCTTTCTTCTCGGCTTTGATTTCTTCACCGGTTTCCTGATCCACGATTTTCATGGACAGGCGGACCTTGCCGCGATCATCAAAGCCCAGCAGCTTCACTTTCACTTCCTGGCCTTCCTTCAGAACGTCCGAAGGGTGGTTCAGGCGGCGGTTTTCGATCTGGGACACATGCACCAGACCATCGCGCTTGCCGAAGAAGTTTACGAAGGCGCCGAAGTCGACGATCTTAACGACCTTACCAGTGTAAACGGCGCCTTCTTCCGGCTCTGCCACGATCGAGTGGATCATGTCATAGGCCTTCTGGATCGCGGTGCCGTCGGCCGATGCAATCTTGATCACGCCGTCGTCGTTGATGTCGACTTTCGCGCCGGAGGTTTCCACGATCTCGCGGATGACCTTACCGCCGGAGCCGATCACTTCACGGATCTTGTCGGTCGGGATCTGCATGGTCTCAATGCGGGGCGCATGGACGGAGAACGCATTGGTTTCCGACAGAGCCTTTGCCATTTCGCCGAGGATGTGCAGACGCCCGTCTTTGGCCTGATCCAGTGCTTTTTCCATGATCTCAGGCGTGATGCCTGCAACCTTGATGTCCATCTGCAGCGAGGTGATACCCTTGTCGGTACCCGCCACTTTGAAGTCCATGTCGCCGAGGTGGTCTTCGTCGCCCAGAATGTCCGACAGGATCGCGTAAGAGCCGTCATCTTCCAGGATCAGACCCATCGCAACACCGGCAACCGGTGCCTTCAGCGGGACGCCTGCGTCCATCATGGAAAGTGAACCACCACAGACCGATGCCATCGACGAAGAGCCATTGGATTCGGTGATCTCAGACACCACGCGAATGGTGTAGGGAAAGTCGGTCGGCGCAGGCAGAACCGCCTGCAGGGCGCGCCATGCCAGCTTACCATGACCGATTTCACGACGGCCCGGGGAGCCGACGCGACCCACTTCACCAACCGAGTAGGGAGGGAAGTTGTAGTGCAGCAGGAAATTGGATTTGAAATTGCCGTGCAGCGCGTCGATAAACTGTTCGTCGTCACCGGTGCCCAGCGTGGTCACGGCCAACGCCTGGGTTTCGCCACGGGTGAACAGCGCCGAACCGTGGGTCCGCGGCAGCATGCCGGTTTCCGACTCGATAGCGCGGACGTCAGTGGTCGAACGCCCGTCGATCCGCTTGCCGGTCTTGACGACGTCGCCACGCAGAATGCCAGCTTCCAGCTTCTTCAGGGCGGAGCCGAGGTTGGCATCTTCCAGCTGTTCTTCACTCAGCGAGGTTTTGATCGCTTCGCGGGCAGCGGCAACAGCGGCGGTGCGCTCCTGCTTGTCGGTGATCGCGAATGCGGCACGCATCTGCTCTTCACCAGCGGCTTTCACGGCGGCGAACAGCTCGGAATAGTCGGCGGGCTGGAAATCAAACGGCTCTTTCGCCGCTTCTTCCGCCAAAGAGATGATCAGGTCGATCACCGGCTGGATCTGCTCGTGTGCGAATTTCACCGCACCCAGCATTTCTGCTTCGGTCAGCTCATAGGCTTCGGATTCAACCATCATCACGGCATCTTTGGTACCGGCGACAACCAGATCCAGACGCTGATCAGGGTTCAGGCGCAGGTCCTGCATGTCATCAACAGTCGGGTTCAGAACGTACTCGCCGCCCTCAAACCCAACGCGTGCAGCAGCGATCGGACCCATGAAGGGCGCGCCGGACAGGGTCAGCGCCGCGGAGGCTGCGATCATGGCAACCATGTCGGGATCGTTGACCAGATCGTGGCTCAGCACGGTGCACATCACCAGAACTTCGTTCTTGAAACCGGGAACGAACAGCGGGCGGATCGGACGGTCGATCAGGCGCGCAGTCAGTGTTTCTTTTTCGGTTGGGCGTGCTTCACGCTTGAAAAAACCACCGGGGACCTTGCCCGCAGCGTAGTATTTTTCCTGATAGTGCACGGTCAGGGGGAAGAAGTCCTGACCCGGTTTTTGCTGGCGGGCAAAAGTGACGTTTGCCATAACCGAGGTCTCGCCCAGGGTGGCAATCACGGTGCCATCTGCCTGACGGGCGACCTTGCCGGTCTCCAGTGTGAGCGTCTCTTCGCCCCACTGCATCGATTTCTTTGTAACGTTAAACATTCAGCTTATCCTAGCTGGGAGCACTCCCGGGCGTATCCCGGGTCTCCCGTTTGATGTGGCGGCCCCATTGCCGCCGACCCCTCTCTATCTTTCTTTCGACTGCCGGGGTCTTGGCAGCACGTCTCAGATAGGCCGCCCTTACAGGATTTTTGCACAGATTGAAAGGGCAAGCGCTGGTGCGGCCCCTTCACAGAGCTTTGACGTTCCGCCCGCTACCACAGGGTGCATCTGCGCTGATGGCGGTTTGTAAAATACCGATGCGTTAACCGGATCCTCAGCGTTTTTATGAAAACTTTGCGCACCCCAGAAGGGCAAGACACCGTCGACCCCACCACGAATAAATAGGTGCTGAATGAACGATTGGACCTCCGGCTATGTTGCCGAGCTCAACTACACGCATGATTTCTTTCATGAGATGACGCCATCGCGCCTGGCGTTTGCTGCGCTGTCGCGGGGGCATCGGCACGGGTTGGACGACAGCGGCCTGACCTATTGTGAGTTGGGGTGTGGGCAGGGTTTCACCGCCAATCTTCTGGCAGCTGCAAACCCGCATGTTGATGTGCATGCGATGGATTTCAACCCTGCGCACATCGCTGGTGCACAGCGACTGGCGCAGGAGGCCGCAGTGCCCAATGTCACCTTCTACGAAAGGTCCTTTGAGGATTTCGAGGAGGAGGCAAACTTGCCAAACAGCTTCGATGTGATTGCGCTCCATGGTGTCTACAGCTGGGTGTCGCGTGAAAATCAGGAGCGCATCTCTGGCTTCATCGCTCGCCGCCTGAAACCGGGTGGGCTGGTCTATATCAGTTACAACACGCAACCTGGCTGGGCACCGTCGATGCCATTGCGCCGTTTGCTGACGGATCGTGCGGCGCAGAGCACCGGACCGCTGGAGCAGCGTATTGATGAGGCCTTGGGGTTTGCAGAGCAATTGAAGCAGGCCGGCGCTGGTTTCTTTGCCTCCAATCCGGGTCAGTTGATCCGGCTGAGCGAGATGAAATCTATGCCGCGGAACTATCTGGCGCATGAGTTTTTCAACAAGGATTGGACCCCGTTCCATTTTGCCGATGTGGCAGAAGATCTGGCGCAGGCAAAGCTTGAGTTCATGGGCGCGGCGAACCCTCTGGACCACATCGACGATATTTGTCTCAGCGCGCCACAGCGGGCGCTGCTGGCAGAAGAAAGCAATTCGATCAGGCGCGAGGGATTGCGCGATATTTTGTTGAACGAGCAGTTCCGTGCGGATGTTTTTGTACGGGGATGGCTGCCACAGACGCAACGTGGCGGCGTAGGAGGGTGGTTCCAGACCACCTTCGCGCTGGCGCGCCATTACGGGACTGGCCCGTTGAAAATCAGCTGGCGCAGGGGTGATGTCGCGCTGGAAGCGAGTCAGTACGAGCCTGTTTTGCATGCCTTGGCCGATGGGCAACACAACGTTCGCGCCTTGCTGGAGCAGGGGGTATTCTCGGATATGACCTGGGGCGACATCACGCGGATGCTGACGATCCTGACTGGTGCGGGGTATATCATGCCCTGTTTGCCGCAGACAGGATACGCGGATCGGATTGCGCGGTGTCGCGACTTCAATATGGCGGTCTGCAAGAATGCTGAAGATAGCGAGCGTTTGAGGTTCCTTGCATCCCCGGCGACAGGCGGCGGTGTTGCGGTTGACCGAATGGAGCAGCTGTTCCTGCTGGCTCAAAGCGAGGGACATCAGACGCCGCATGATTGGGCGGCCTTCGTCTGGCGGATCCTTGAACCCCAGGGGCAGCGGTTGGAGCAGGACGGTCGGGTGCTGGAACTGGCTGAGGAAAATCTTGCCGTCTTGCGCGCCCGCGCCCATGCTTTTGCGGCGCGGCGCCTGAAAATTCTTACAGGTCTTGGCGTGAGCTTGGTCGATGAATCGCCATCGCAAATCGAGATGGCCCATCCTGCGGCGGCCGCCTCGTCAAAGCGCGGCGCCGTCGCCTAGCAGTTCATTGATCCGCCACTGCAACGAAAAACGCCCGCAGCCAAAAGGTGCGGGCGTTGATCTTCAATCGTCCGGTCGTCGCGATTAGCGACGGATGCCGAGACGTTTGATCAGGTCCTGATAGCGGGCCACGTCTTTGCCTTTGGTGTAGTCCAGTAGCTTACGGCGCTGAGCAACCATTTTCAGAAGGCCACGACGACCGTGGTTGTCCTTCTTGTGGGTTTTGAAGTGCTCGGTCAGGGTGTTGATGCGCGAGGTCAGGATTGCAACCTGGACTTCCGGGGAACCGGTGTCACCGTCTTTGGTTGCGAATTCTTTCATCAGGCGGGCTTTGTCTTCAGCAGTGATCGACATCGGGGTCTCCTTTGAAGGTTTGTGTGAATGGCGCAGGCCGGGATGTCGTCCAGCACAGGCCCATGGAGGCGTCTCGGGCGATGCAGTTTTCCGCAGAAGGTCGCAGCGCCGTTGAACAGGCCGCGCGTATACGAAGATTCTTTGGAAATAGCAAAAGGTTTTGGCGACCCGACCTCTGACTGCGCATCAGATGCGGCACCGGCCAGTCCCGGATTAGCCGAGCGTTAACCCGCCGCTCCCGGCTTCTTTGGCCATCACGCCAAAGCGTGCTGCGGCCTCTTGGTCTACGACCAGAATGTCGGATGCTGCCAGTTCTGCTGGGCCGGTCACGCGCAGCGCCTCCTCGCCATCTATGGTCACGATATGCTCACCGGGGGTATTGGGATTGCTGCTCACGTCAACGATAGGCGTGTCGGATCCAAATTTTTCCCAGATAACAACCAACTGATCCTCATTGCTGTTGAAATCGGACAAATCAATAGGCGCAGTCGGATCCGTATTGGCCCCGTCTGCGTCTTCGCTGACATAAAAATCACCTGCACCAACGAGGATACTATCGGCGCCTGCGCCGGTGGTCACGATATCACCGGCTCCGGCAAGTATCGTGTCGTTGCCCTCACCGCCGTTCAGATAATCTGCGGTGTCGCCATCATCGTTGCCGACTAGGCGATCATTGCCGGTACCGCCGAACAGCGTGTCCTGCCCCTGACCACCTGTCAGGTGGTCATCGTCGTCGTTCCCATGCAGCGCATCACGCCCGTCAGCCCCGACAAGCGTATCATTGCCCTGGCCGCCGTGGGCGTGATCATCGCCTGCACCGCCATCAAGCGTGTCTTCACCGAAGTGGCCAAACAGCCTGTCGTCATTGTTGTTCCCGGCCAGCAGGTCGTCGCCATAGTCTCCATGCAGCAGGTCATCTCCGTCGTCGCCCTGTAGCGTGTCGCTCCCCTCACCGCCATGCAGCGAGTCATTGCCATCGCCGCCTTGCACGCTGTCATCACCGGCGTAGCCGTTCAGCTGATCATGGCCAGCAAGGCCTTGCAGAAGATCGTCCGCATCACCACCGCCTAGCTGATCGCTTGCAGCGGTACCAGTAGAGACGAATGCGTCAAGGGAGACAGTTTCGCTGCCGCTGCTCTTTGCGGCATCATCATCGCTGCCGTCATTGACGTCAGAGGTATCCGGGTCATCGTCGCCCTCGTCAATCAACAAGATGCCACCAACAGCGGCGATCCCCAACATTGCAGCCAGCATCAACATTCCGGCGACCCCTCATTAAACACGCGGAATACCCGCATAATCAATATGGTGCACGTATTGGTTGTATATCAAACCAAATCAGAAGCGATGGTTAGCAAGATCTTATACCAGCTTGGGCAGCCAGGGTTCAGGTTTCCGGTCGTAGCGGATGTAGAGCGGGTGTTTGGGATGACCGGCCTTACTCAGTCCGAGATGAAATAACGGCTTACCGGTTTCGACGAGCGCTGTTGCAACTTGATCGCCTTGCTGACGAAACGCGCCATGGGTTCCCCAGGCACAGATCACCTGATCCGCCCAGGCCGCACCGTCCAGAATTATTTCCAGATTATCTGGTCCGACCGGGTCCACCGCGCGTTTCATATCGCGCGGATCAGTGGCCCGAAAGGCAAAGATATTGGTCGCCCGAAATCCGCCATACCCCAAGGTGCGCGCGCGCCTTTCGCAGCGCTCAATGGTTGGATCGTTCTGGACCTCTGTGGCGGTAGACGGGTTGAGCATCACAAACATCACCCGTGTCCCCGCCGGATCCCAGACCCGGCTGAGGCTATATCGGTACTGCTCGCAGTCGGAATAGACCGCGGTTGAGGGCGCGTCGCCCTTGGTGTGGCTGCGATGGATCATGGCGCCCGTGGTGCCCAGACCTCGCGCCGCTGTCAACCGCAGGCTAGCGAACGAATACCCGGCTGGGGTGCAGCTCGCCGGATTTGTAGTGTCCGACCGCAATAGCCAAACCATCCAACGAGGCCCAGGCTTCCTCGCCGTATTCAACATCGGAGGCGAGCACCATTCCGGGATTGCCATTGCGCAGCTTGGCGGCGCCTTCAGGTGTGCAGGTCAGCTGGGGCAGATCTGCAAGCCCTTCCTCAAGCGGGCGCAGATAGCCATCAAGATCCGGCGATTTGGCCATCTCATCCAGCGTCTCAAGGCTTATGCCATCCTCGGCATCAAACGGCCCCGACCAGGTTCGACGCAGGCATTTCACATGGCCGTGACACCCAAGTGCTGCACCCAGATCCCGTGCGATGGAGCGCACGTAGCCGCCTTTGCCGCAGGTCATTTCCAGTACGACATGGTCGTCATCGGGGCGGTCCACCAGGATCAGTTCCTCAACCCACAAAGGGCGGGCGGCCAGTTCGATCTCTTCACCGTCGCGAGCAAGTTTGTAGGCGCGCTGACCATCGATTTTCACAGCTGAGAATTTTGGTGGGACCTGCATGATATCACCAAGGAACTGCGGCAGCGCCGCTACGATTTCATCGTCACTTGGCCGTGTTGCGCTGCGGGCGATCACTTCCCCTTCGGCGTCATCCGTGTTGGTTGCCTGACCGAGGCGCACAGTGAAGGTGTAGGCCTTCAGCGCATCTGTGATATAGGGCACAGTCTTGGTGGCTTCGCCGAGGGCGACCGCCAGAACGCCGGTTGCCTCGGGATCCAATGTGCCGGCGTGACCCGCCTTCTTTGCATCAAAGGCCCAGCGGACCTTGTTGACAACCGCAGTGGACGTCAGCCCCGCAGGCTTGTCGACCACCAGCCAGCCGGAAATATCACGCCCTTTGCGTTTGCGTCCCATATCGTTCCCCAATGTCATCGTCGGTGAGAGAGGCGCGCGAGGTAGCCCACCCATTCCGGGCTGTCAATCGCGGGAGGTCGCGAAACTGCGGACCGACTGCGGCCGCGGTGGGTTCGGCGCGTGTTTTGGGCTCAGTTGGTCGCCGCGTCGCTCTCCGTGCCATCTGCCACCACGCCCACTACCGGCCCCATCATGAAGCCGGCATCACTGCGGTTGATCTGCGGGGCGTGTAGCCGCGAAATATTGCCATCAAAATACAGCGCGTTTGGCAGTTTCAGGTGATCCCGGAACAGGCTGCCAAACTGGTGAAACGTCACAGCGTTCTGCGAGATGGCAAAGACCACGCGCTGCCCGTCGGCGCTGGTCCCGACGCCGTTGCGAATAAAATACGAGGTCGAGTTCGGCAGAAACCGCGGGTGCAACGCGCCATCGATCACCAGCATCGGGCCAGATTGCGTGGCATAGCGGCATGGTGGGTTGGTTTCGGCAAAGGTCAGCGTTTCGATCACATCCGTGCGGGCAGCACCGATACATAGCACCCCGTTGGGCAGCAGTCCGAAATTTCCCGGACCGGGGGTTGTGATCAGCCGCATCTCCTCCTCGTCACCGTCCCGGTACAATCCGACGGGGGAGCGGTCGCGATGATACATACCGGCATTTGTGGCAAAGGGCAGTGTCTGTCCTTTGTCAGCCAGATCGGTTTCGATCGCCGAGAAATGACCGTAGACGTCTCCGGCGCCATCCTTCAGGAACAGGCGCAGCTCGTCCTTGGTCACGTCAACCTCGCAGATCGTGTAGCGGTTGTCGTCATAGGCGATGTTGCGGCAGTCCACCGCCGCAGCAGGCGCGGCCCAGAAGGCCAGCGCCATAGCCACCGCCCAGCGAATCACTCGCCGATATCGCGGCGCACCGCGTCCTGCGACAGCATCCGCCGGGTGTCATCCATCCGGTCAAAGGTATCATCCAGCTGGAATCGCAGCTCCGGCGTGAATTTCAACGCCAGCTTTTTGCCGATCATACGTCGCAGTTCGCCCTTGTTGCGGGCCATCAGCTTGAGCGTGTCTTCCTGCCCTTTGCCACCAAGCGGCAGCACATAAGCCGTGGCAATGCGTAGATCGGGCGAAGTGCGAACCTCGCCGACAGTGATCGACAGCCGGTTCAGGTCGGGATCATGCAGGTCACCGCGTGCAAAGATTTCGGACAAGGCGCGGCGAATCAATTCGCCGACGCGGAGCTGACGTTGTGAGGGCCCTGAGCCCTCGTGGAGTTTGTTCTTAGCCATATATCCGATTTATGCCGAAAGCGGGGCTTTGCCAAGCGCAGCACAAGCGGTTAGGACAAAACCAGCCCGAAACAGACCAATCGCGATCCAGCGCAACAACGAAGGACCCCTGACATGGCAGCTTCCCGCACAGACATACCCGGCATCGTGATCACCGGCGCCTCTGGGCGCATGGGGCAGATGCTGATCAAGACCATTGCG
Source organism: Phaeobacter inhibens DSM 16374 (assembly GCF_000473105.1). NCBI lineage: Bacteria > Pseudomonadati > Pseudomonadota > Alphaproteobacteria > Rhodobacterales > Roseobacteraceae > Phaeobacter > Phaeobacter inhibens. The sequence continues at coordinate 2,895,776 of NZ_KI421498.1, forward strand.
GATCATCCCCGCGCGCATCTGGTCGGTGCAGTGGAGCGGGAAGGTCACGATTGGGTCGGTCAGGATGTGGGGCTGGCCATGGGCGGGTCTGAAATCGGCATCACAGTGACCGACGACGCGCCTGCGGCCTTTGCCAAGGCGCAAGCGGTGATCGATTTCACCAGTCCTGAGGCGACCATCGCCTTTGCCGGGATGGCCGCTGAGGCCGGTGTCGTCCATGTCATCGGCACCACCGGGATGAACGACGCACAGATCGCCCAGTTGGAACCAGCCTCACGTCATTCGGTGCAGATGCGGGCCGGCAACATGAGCCTGGGTGTAAACCTCCTGGTTCAGCTGACCAAAAAGGTTGCCGCCGCCCTTGATGAGGATTTCGATATCGAAGTGATTGAGGCGCATCACCATCACAAAGTCGATGCGCCCTCCGGCACCGCGTTGATGCTGGGCGAAGCAGCTGCGGAGGGGCGCGGCGTGACACTCTCAGAAGTCAGCGACAGCGGGCGCGATGGCATCACCGGCGCGCGCAAACGTGGTGATATCGGTTTCAGCGCGATTCGAGGTGGAGATATCGTCGGGGAACATGATGTGCTGTTTGCTGGTCAGGGAGAGCGTATCGTGCTGCGCCATCTTGCGACGGATCGTGCGATATTTGCCCGCGGCGCCATCAAGGCTGCACTTTGGGGGCAGGGGAAGGAACCAGGCCAGTACGACATGCTGGATGTGCTGGGCCTCTGATCCTCAGAGCAGGGACGCAGAGCCACTGAACGTCTCGAACCCTTCGGTGGTCTCAACCGCCGAGGCCTCGAAATGGGCGATCAGCGGCATCACGCGCGGTTCCACGTCCTTCAGCCAGACTGGCCCATCATAAAATCCGTCCTTGATGCGCTCGCGGTCTGATAGCGTTGCAAAGGCGCGCATCCAGTGGACGACATCCGGATCTGCCAGATCGCGCATCGGGCCAAAAACCAGCATGCCCGCATCGCGCAATGCTGGTCTGTTCACCCGTTCAAAGATGTGAATAAAGGCTTCGCGTTTGCCGGGGTGCAGCCAGTAGCGGCGGATCTCGATGATCATGCAGGGTTCCGGTGGCCCGCTATCAGAAATCGATAGCGATTCCTTTTTTCTCCCAGTCGCCATAGCGCGCAGGATCGGGACCATCGCGACCGCCCAGCTCAACCGGGCGGTTGGCAGCTTCGGCCTCGGCGGCCTTACGCCGTTCGGCAGCCTCTGCCAGCGCACGCTGTGCAGCTGGGGGCAGATTTTCGGTTTCGGTTTTTTCAGCGTCACTCATGCCGGGTTTCCTTATTGTCGTTCTATGATATACGCCCGCGTCCGGCGGCGACAACCCATGCCGCTGCCGCCCGTGCATCAGGAGCCTCGTATGTCCAACGCAACCCAAGCCCGCCGCCGTGCCATTCATCTGCTTGATGAGGTGCTGGGGGAAGGCAAGCTGCTGTCCGAATGTTACGCAGCGGGCGCATTGGATAAACTGCCCGCAGAGGAGCGCGCGCGCACCCAGCGGCTGGCAACAGACACACTGCGCAATCTGGAACGTGCCGACCGGATCCTGCAGAAGCACCTGAAAAAAGCGACACCCCTGACGGTGCATAATGCCCTGCGGATCGGTACGGTTGAGCTGTGCCAGGGCGGTGCTGCGCATGGTGTGGTCAATGAGATGGTCGATATCGTTTCCCGTCACCGTCGCCACGGCAAGCTAAAGGGGTTGGTCAATGCGGTATTGCGCAAGGTGGCCGATCACGGGCCTGCCGAATGGGCAAAACTGCGGGTGCCGCGTCTCCCGAAATGGCTCCGCAGCCCGCTGTCGCAGGCCTGGGGGGCACCGGCCATGTTGCAGATCGAGGCCGCCCATCTAGCAGGCGCGCCGCTGGATCTTAGCCCTAAGCCCGGCGCGGATCTTTCAGCGCTTGAGGCGGTTTTGCTGCCAACGGGATCTTATCGTATCCACAATTCCGTTCAGGTCTCAGGCCTGCCCGGATTTGCGACAGGGGATTGGTGGGTTCAGGACGCCGCAGCAGCGCTGCCTGCGCAAATTTTGGCGGCGAAGCCCGGCGAATCGGTGCTGGATCTCTGCGCCGCTCCTGGGGGTAAGACGATGCAGATCGCTGCTGCCGGGGCCAATGTGACGGCGGTGGATCAGTCTGCCGGGCGGATGGCGCGGCTTTCAGAGAATCTTGAGCGTACGGGCCTTGAGGCCACCGTTGTTGTAGGGGATGCGTTAGAACAAACCGGTCAATATGACGCGGTTCTGCTGGACGCGCCTTGCTCTGCCACGGGGACAATCCGTCGTCACCCTGATTTGCCCCATGCCAAAGACGGCAGCGGTTTCGGCGCGCTGATTGAATTGCAGGCACAGATGCTCGCCCACGCCTGGAGCTTGGTGAAACCCGGCGGTCGGTTGATCTATTGCACCTGTTCGCTGTTGCCGGATGAGGGCGAGTGTCAGGTTGAAGATGCGCTTGAGATGTTTCCGGATATGTCCGTCGGTGATCGGATCCGCGACATTGAAGGCATTGACCCCGACTGGATAACCGAAGAAGGCGGGGTGCGCCTACGGCCTGACTACTGGTCCGATTTGGGCGGCATGGATGGTTTCTACATGGCCGAATTGCGCAAATCTGCGGCCTGACCTCAGGTCTTGGCGAGCCTTTGCCGATCTGCCGCGCAGGCGCCCGCCTCATTATCGGTGACTTGGCCCGTAAGCGTCGCTATGCTCAGCCGAAAACGCCCCGGAAAAATTCTCTGGCGTGAGGCAAGAGAGCATGTCCCGATACGATAGAATGGCGCGGCGCGGCACCCGCCTGTTGAACCGATATTATGCACGGCGCGCGCGGCGGCAGCCGGGCGCAACCGCTTTTGTCTCGCAACCCGAGCCACGCACCATTGGTAGCTTTGCCCGCGGGCGTCAGCTGGTTGCAGGTAATCTTCTGTTTGCGGGATATTTGGTCGAATCTCCTACGACTGCGCTCTGGGATGTTGTGGCACCTGATCTTGCTTTTGATGCTGAACGCCACGGGTTTGCCTGGTTGGACGATCTGGCAGCCGTCGGGGATTTTCGCGCCCGGGAAAAGGCGCAACTCTGGGTCTGGGGGTGGATCGACACCCACGGCAATGGCAGCGGGCCGGGCTGGTCGCCTGATCTGACGGGCCGTCGGGTCATCCGCTGGATCAACCATGCGCTGTTCCTGCTGGCGGCCCGCACCGCCGATCAATCGGAAGCGTTTTTCGGTGCCCTGTCCCGGCAGACATGGTTCCTGTCCCGCCGCTGGCAGGGGGCCTCCCCCGGCTTGCCACGCTTTGAGGCGCTCACCGGGTTGATCTATGCTGGCCTCGCCCTCAAGGGGCATGAGGATCAGGTTGACCCGGCCCTGAAGGCCCTGGCCGAGGAATGCGCCAGTCAGATTGATGAACAGGGAGGTCTGCCGACACGCAACCCGGAGGAGCTGCTAGAGGTTTTTACCCTGCTGACCTGGGCTGCGGCGGCGCTACAGGATGCCGGACGCGGCGTCCCGCCTGCGCAACTGGCCGCAATTGAGCGTATCGCACCGACTCTGCGCACATTACGTCACGCCGATGGTGGTTTGGCACGATTTCATGGCGGTGGTCGCGGGCTGGAGGGACGGTTGGATCACGCATTGGCCGCCAGCCACGTCACAACGCGTCACGCCGATGGGTTGGCAATGGGCTATGCGCGTTTGTCCGGGCGGCGCACCTCGGTGATCATCGACGCATCGGTCCCGCCCAAGGGGCGCGCCTCTTGGAATGGTCATGCCTCGACCCTAGCGTTTGAGCTGACATCCGGTCGCCGACCGCTGATCGTCAACTGCGGCTCGGGCGAAACCTTCGGTGTTGAATGGCGGCGTGCCGGGCGGGCAACCCCGTCCCATTCCACGCTCTGTATCGAAGGGCACTCCAGCGCCCGACTGGCCCCGCCGGAACGCGGCAGTGGCCATGAGATTATGACAGAGGCGCCAGATAACGTGCCGCTGGATCTGTCTGATCTGGAAGATGGCTATCGCTTCCAGGGCGGGCACAATGGCTACGAGCGCCATTTCGGCCTGACCCATGCACGCACGCTGGAGCTGGCGGTGGATGGCCGTGGTCTGGCCGGTGAGGACATGCTTCTGGCGCTGGATGCCCGCAATAAACGGCGTTTTGACAAGGCAATGGATGCACATTCTCTGGGTGGTATCGGCTTTGAGATCCGCCTGCACTTGCACCCGGATGTGGATGCAGCCCTTGACTTGGGGGGCGCGGCAGTATCCATGGCGCTCAAGAGCGGGGAGATCTGGGTGTTCCGTCATGATGGAACCTGCGAATTGAAGCTGGAACCCAGCGTGTACCTGGAAAAAACCCGCTTGAAGCCGCGTGCGGCAAAACAGATCGTTCTCTCCGGGCGGGCAATGAACTATGCCACGCGCATCCGGTGGACGCTCAGTAAGGCGCAGGAGACTGCCGTTGCCGTGCGAGACCTGAACCGGGACGACCCCGCGTTAACTGACTGAGCCTGAAAAGGACCTGCCCTGCCATGACCGACCTTCACCCCGTACGCCGTGCGTTGCTTTCCGTATCCGACAAGACTGGGTTGATCGACCTGGGTAAGGCCCTGGCGGCACGTGGCGTCGAGCTGCTCTCAACCGGCGGGACGGCCAAGACGCTGCGCGACGCAGGGCTGACCGTGAAAGACGTGTCAGAGATCACCGGTTTTCCGGAAATGATGGATGGCCGGGTCAAGACGCTTCACCCGATGGTGCATGGTGGTCTGCTGGCACTGCGGGACAACGACACCCATGTCGCTGCGATGGAAGAGCATGGGATTGGCGCCATCGACCTTCTGGTGGTGAACCTCTATCCGTTTGAGGAAACCGTGGCCAAGGGCGGCGACTACGACAGCTGCATCGAGAACATCGACATCGGCGGCCCGGCGATGATCCGTGCTGCGTCCAAGAACCACCTGTTCGTGAACGTTGTGGTGGATGTCGAGGACTACGAACCGCTGCTTGCAGAGTTGGACAAAAACGACGGCCAGACCTCCTATGGCTTCCGTCAGTGGTTGGCGCAGAACGCCTATGCTCGCACAGCTGCATATGATGCTGCGGTTTCAAACTGGATGGCCGACGCACTGAACCTTGAGGCGCCGCGCCGCCGCGCTGTAGCAGGGCAACTGGCGCAGACGCTGCGCTATGGCGAGAATCCGCATCAGCAGGCTGCCTTTTATCTGGATGGCTCCGCCCGCGCAGGCGTCGCCACGGCGCAGCAGGTGCAGGGCAAGGAGCTGTCCTATAACAACATCAATGACACTGATGCCGCCTTTGAGCTGGTCAGCGAGTTTGCACCCGCTGATGGCCCGGCCGTGGCGATCATCAAACACGCCAACCCCTGTGGCGTGGCCCGCGGCGAGACGTTGAAGGATGCGTATCAGAAGGCCTTTGACTGCGACCGGACCTCTGCTTTTGGCGGTATCGTCGCGTTGAATCAGCCGCTGGACGGAGAAACCGCGCAAGAGATCGTCCAGATCTTCACGGAAGTCGTCATCGCCCCCGGTGCCTCGGATGAGGCCAAGGCGATTTTTGCTGCCAAGAAGAACCTGCGTCTGTTGCTGACCGATGGTCTGCCCAACCCGCAGGATACCGGTCTGACCACCCGTCAGGTGTCCGGCGGTATGCTGGTACAGGACAAGGACGTCGGCCACCGTGCCATGGACGACCTGAAGGTGGTCACCGAGAAGGCCCCGACGGATGTGCAGATGCAGGATTTGTTGTTTGCCTGGAAGGTTGCAAAACACGTGAAATCCAACGCCATCGTCTATGTTAAATCTGGCCAGACCGTTGGTGTCGGCGCCGGCCAGATGAGCCGCCTGGACAGTGCCACCATCGCAGGCGTGAAAGCGCAGCGCATGGCGGACGCGCTAGAATTGCCCGAAAGCTTGGCCAAAGGCTCTGCCGTGGCGTCTGATGCGTTCTTTCCCTTTGCCGATGGTCTGCTTGAGGCTGCGGCAAACGGCGCAACCTGCGTAATCCAGCCAGGTGGCTCCATGCGCGACGATGAGGTCATCAAAGCCGCCAACGAGGCCGGTCTGGCGATGGTCTTCACCGGCATGCGCCATTTCCGCCACTAAATGCAGTTGAGACTGATCGGGCCTGTTTTGGCCCGATCACGCCTCAAATTTCGGGCAAAGGGGGCCGCACGATGCGAGCCAAAGTGATGATCTGGGCCGCGATATTGGCGCTGCTTGCCGATCAGATCAGCAAATATCTGGTGGTGCGGGTCATGGATGTGGCCAATCGTGGTGGCATTGATGTGCTGCCACCGCTGCTGCGGTTTCGCTATGGCGAGAACACGGGCATCAATTTCGGTCTGTTTGGCGGTGGCACCGATACGACGCGGTGGGTTCTTATCGGTCTGTCATTGGTGATTTGCGTGGTGCTGGTGATCTGGATCGTCCGTCTGCCTGCCAATGCCCGCATGATGCAGCTTTCAGCCGGTCTCGTGATCGGTGGTGCGCTTGGCAATGTGGTGGACAGGCTGCTCTACGGGTACGTGCTGGATTTCCTCAATATGTCCTGCTGCGGTATCAATAACCCCTTTGTCTTCAACGTTGCGGACATCTTCATCTTTGCTGGTGCAGTCGGCTTGATCCTATTTGACGGGCGGCAGAAAAACCCTGCGTGACCTTGCTGGGGAAATGCGATAAAAGCGGCTCAAACAGGCAGGAGTAACGGGTCATGCGGATCCCTTTTGGTGTGATTGTTCTGATGGGCGCGCTGGCCGTATCTGCCTGCGGGCAAAAAGGGCTGCGCGATCTGCGCCCTGCTGGAACCGGCCCGGATGAGTTCATGGTCTTGCCCGCGAAACCACTGGCCGAACCGACCAACTATCAGACGCTGCCGCAACCGACACCCGGCGCAGCCAATCTCACCGACCGAAACCCGAAGGGTGAAGCGGTTGCAGTGCTTGGCGGCAACCCTGCTGCGCTGGTCCCGGGAGAAGGCATTCCCGCCAGTGATGGCGCTTTGGTCACCGCCGTGAGCCGCTATGGCGTTGACCCCGACGTTCGCGCTGATCTCGCTGCGCGCGATGCAAAGAAACGCAAGCGCGAAAACCGCACTGCGCGGTTCAAGCTGTTCCCGGTCGATCGCTACCAAGAGGCCTACAAGCGCGAGGCCATCGCCCCGGATCAGGTCAGCGAGCGTTTCCGCCGCGCCGGTTTTGAGACGCCATCGGCCCCACCGGCAGAGTAACGCCGAACAGGTCGTATCGGCGGCTTCGGGCGATCACAAAAACGCCATTTCCCTTGCACATGCGCCTCCAGAGCGTAGTTTGACCTTAGCGATGTTGGTCCGTTTTTCGGGCTGATCGCCATTGATATGTTGCTCGATCGGACTTGTTTCTGTTGCACCGCAGGCCACACGGATAGGGCCGGGCGCTGCATCGTCCTTCAGGGCAGGCCGCAGGATTCTGACCGGCTGCATTTGTCTATTTTGACGTTACCGGTGCTTGTGTTGCTGGTGGCGTACCGCAAAAGGAGATCACCGAATGATCCCCCCTATGAAACCTTTGATCCGGCGGATCACCCGGGCCACCGCAGTTGTCGCGGCCCTTGTCGCTCTGGACAGCGCCGATTTGGCGGCTACCGGTCTGGTTCAGAGCGCGCAGGCGCAGGCGCAGGACGCTGCTACTCAATCTGATGCAAGCGATATGGTCACCAGCTTTGTTCTCGATAACGGGATGCAGGTCGTTGTGATCGAAGATCACCGCGCGCCTGTCGTGCAGCATATGGTCTGGTACCGTGCAGGCTCCGCCGATGAGCCGGTAGGCCAGTCCGGCGTTGCACATTTTCTGGAACATTTGCTGTTCAAGGCCACCGATAAGCTGGCGGCCGGTGAGCTTTCGGCCACGGTTGCTGCGAACGGCGGCCGGGACAACGCCTTCACCAGCTATGACTACACGGCGTATTTCCAGCGTGTCGCGGCTGACCGCCTGGGGCTGATGATGCAGATGGAGAGCGACCGAATGGTCAACATCCGCCTCACCGAGCAGGATATCGAGACCGAGCGGGAGGTCATTCTGGAGGAGCGCAACCAGCGTACCGACAGCGAGCCGCGGGCGCTGTTTCGTGAGCAGTTGAACGCCGCGCAATATCTCAACCATCGGTATGGTCAGCCCATTATTGGCTGGCGTCATGAGATGGAAGAGCTGGACATGGCGGATGCGCTCTCGTTCTATGGAACCTATTACGCGCCGAATAATGCCATTTTGGTTGTGTCCGGTGACGTCGATCCGGAGGAGGTGCGCCGCCTAGCACAGGAGACCTATGGGCAGATCCCGGCCAATCCGGATCTGCCGGACCGTGTCCGCAGCAAGGAGCCGCCGCAGACCGCCGCCCGGCGCATTATCTTCAAAGATCCGCGTGTGGCGCAGCCTTTTGTCCAGCGCTCCTATCTGGCGCCGGAACGCGACAACGGTGCTCAGGAACGTGCAGCGGCGCTCTATCTTCTGGCCGAACTCTTGGGCGGTGGCAGCACCTCTTACCTGACCAACGCGCTGCAGTTTGATCAACAGGTGGCGGTCTACACCGGGGTGTTCTATTCCGACGTATCACTGGATGACACCACCTTTGACTTTCTGGTCGTTCCAGGGGCCGATGTCAGCCTTGAGGAGGCCGAGGCTGCGTTGGATGCCACCTTTGCCCGGTTTCTCGAAGAAGGCGTCGATGAGGCGCAGCTGGAGCGGATCAAACTGCAATTGCGTGCCGCAGAAATCTACGCCCGCGACAATGTCGACGGGATCGCCAACCGCTATGGGCGAGCACTGGCGTCGGGTCTGACGGTTGAGGATGTGCAGGCCTGGCCGCGTATCCTGCAATCCATCACCGCAGACGAGATCATTGCCGTCGCTCGCGAGGTGCTGCAACCCGAGGTTTCAGTGACGGGTTGGATGATGCGTGACGAAGAGGTAAGCCAATGAAGGTGCTGAAATCTATTGCGGCGGCCCTGACCGTCTGTTTGCTCGCCCTGCCGGCTTGGGCAGAGATCAAGATAAAAGAGGTGACATCACCCGGAGGGGTCACAGCATGGCTGGTCGAGGATCACAGCATTCCTTTCACCGCTCTGGAACTGCGCTTTCGTGGCGGCACGTCGCTCGACAAACCTGGCAAACGTGGCGCGACCTATCTGATGGCGGGGCTGCTGGAGGAGGGCGCCGGGCCACTGGCAGCGCAGGACTACGCCCGCACAGTTGAAAGCCTGGCAGCCGGGTTTTCCTATGATGCGGATAAGGACACGGTGTCGATTTCAGCGCAGTTTCTGAGCGAGAACCGCGATCAGGCCGTTGATCTGCTGCGCCAGACAATCCATGAGCCGCGCTTTGATCAGGATGCGCTGGACCGGGTGCGCGCCCAGGTTCTGGCCGGTCTGCGTGCCGATGCCAAAGATCCGAATGACATCGCGGGACGGGTGTTCTCTCAGATGGCCTTTGGAGATCACCCATATGGCACAGAAGGCAACGGCACCATCGAAAGCGTCACCGCACTGACCCGTCAGGATATGTTTGATGCCCATGATTCGGTGTTTGCCCGTGATCGGCTGTATGTCGGGGCGGTTGGGGATATTACCGAGGCTGAACTTGGAGCGTTGCTGGATACTTTGCTGGGCGATTTGCCGGATGCGGGAGCGCCGATTCCGGGACCAGCCGAGGTCACCATCGACGGCGGCGTGACCGTGGTTGATTATGACACGCCGCAATCCGTGGCCCTGTTTGGACATGCCGGGATCGAGCGCGACGACCCGCGATATTTCGCGGCCTATTTGTTGAACCAGATCCTCGGTGGCGGGTCTTTTGACAGTCGTTTGATGTCGGAAGTGCGCGAAAAACGCGGCCTGACCTATGGCGTCTATAGCTATCTGGTGCCACGTGATCTGGGGGCCGTCTACATGGGGTCGGTCGCGTCGGCCAACGGTAAGATTGCCGAAACGGTTGAGGTCATTCAGGCGGAATGGGCAAAACTGGCAGTTGAAGGCGTGACGGAAAAAGAGTTGCAGGACGCCAAGACCTATCTGACCGGCGCTTATCCGCTGCGCTTTGATGGTAACAGCCGCATCGCTTCGATCCTGGCGGGGATGCAGATGGATGATCTGCCCATTGATTACGTGGCCACCCGCAATGACAAGGTGAACGCTGTCACGCTGGAAGAAATCAACAAAGTGGCAGCGGAGATCCTGCTGCCGGACCAGCTGCATTTCATCGTAGTCGGCCGCCCGGAAGGTTTGCAATCCACCAATTGAGATCGGCGCAGAGCAGATCAAACGGAAAAAAGGGCGCGGCCAGAAATGGCCGCGCCCTTTTTTCTGGATATGATTGATGCAGCCGTAGCTGCTCCAATCGGTTTATTCGCCGTAGGGAATCCAGATGTTTTTCACTTCCGTTGCGGCTTCGAGGAAGCGGCGGCTGTGATCGGCAGACCAGTCCATCGCCAAACCGTTGTTCACCCAAGTGCGCTTTAGGTTCCCGGCAGCGGCCTCTTCAATCATCGCAGACAGGTCAGATGACGAAAAGCTCCACACCGCATCGACATTCAGATGTGACGCAAGGGGGGAAGCCATTTCCGCGTGCCGGCCAGTCAGAATATTGACGACACCACCTGGTAGGTCGGATGTCTCAAGCACCTGATAGAAATCTGTTGCTGACAGGGGGTAGGCTTCGGAGGCGGCCAGAACCACGCGGTTGCCCATGGCAATCGCCGGTGCCATCACAGACACCAGACCCAGCAGGGGAGCCTCATCCGCGCAGAGCGCGCCGATCACGCCGACTGGCTCCTTCATCGCCAGTGCGACACCCCGGATCGGAACGCCATGCGCCTGACCGTCATATTTGTCGGCCCAGGCGGCAGCCGTGAACAGGCGCTGGATTGAGGCCTCGACCTCCTGCGCGCCCTGCGATTTGCCGGTCATCCGGTCGATACGATCCGCAAATTCGCTGGCCCGCGCCGACAGGTTCTCCCCGATATAGTAAAGGATCTGCGCCCGCAGGTGGCCGGTGGTTTTGGACCACGCTTTTGCGCCCGCTGCGGCCTCCACGGCGTTGCGCACATCCTTGCGATTGCCAAGCCCGACGTGGCCGAGCAGCGCGCCCGATTTTGCGTGGACGGCCTTGGAATACCCGCCATCCGGACGGGACTGCTTGCCGCCAACATACAGCTTTGCGGTGCGATCCACCGCGTCAACCGGCGCACCCTCGCCGCTGAAACCTTTGATCTGGTCAAGCGTTTTTGCTTTGCCCTTGGGTTTGGTATAAGCGCTGAGCCCTTCCCAGCCACCTTCCCGGCCAAAACCGCTTTCGCGGGTGCCACCAAAACCGGCTGCCGCATCAAAGAGGTTGGTTGCATTAACCCAGACCACACCCGCAACCAGTTTTGGCGCGATATCCAGCGCCAGATTGACATTCTCGGTCCACAGGGTCGCAGCCAGCCCGTAGCGGGTGTTGTTGGCCAGCTCGACGGCTTCGGAAGGGGTGCGGAACGTGGTGGAGACCAGAACCGGGCCGAAAATTTCTTCCTGCATCAGGGCATCAGAGGGGGCCAGCCCTTCAATCAGCGTCGGCGGGTAGAAACAGCCGCGTTCCGGCACAGCGACCTGCGCCTGATGCATGCGGCCCGCAGTATTGGCCGCGACCATCTCGCTGATGGTGGTCAGCTGAACCGGATCCACGATGGCTCCGACATCAATGCTCTTGTCCAGCGGGTTGCCGATGCGCAGCTTGTCCATGCGTGTGCGCAGTTTCCGGTGGAAACGCTCGGCGATGCCTTCCTGCACCAGCAGGCGTGAGCCGGCACAGCAGACCTGTCCCTGATTGAACCAGATCGCATCGACCAGACCTTCGATCGCGGAATCAATGTCTGCATCGTCAAACACGATGTAGGGCGATTTGCCGCCCAGCTCGAGGGTCAACGCCTTGCCGCTGCCTGCGGTGGCTTCGCGGATACGGCGACCCACAGCGGTAGAGCCGGTAAAGGCGATTTTATCGACGTCTGCGCCAACGATCATTTCCCCCACGGCGCCGTCGCCGGTGACGATATTCACAACACCTTTGGGCAGACCCGCCTGACGACAGATATCTGCAAACAGCAACGCGGTGAGGGAGGTATATTCCGCAGGCTTCAGCACCACGGTGTTGCCCATGGCTATGGCGGGCGCCACTTTCCACGCCAGCATCAGCAGCGGGAAATTCCAGGGGATGATCTGACCGCAAACGCCCAATGCCTCACGGTCGGGCAGTTCGCTTTCCATCAGCTGGGCCATGCCGGCGTGATAGTAGAAATGGCGCTGTGCCAGGGGGACGTCAATGTCACGGCTTTCGCGGATCGGCTTGCCGTTATCAAGCGTTTCCAGAACCGCAAACAGGCGCGCGTGTTTCTGCATCAGGCGCGCTATGGCATAAAGATACCGGGCCCGTGCGGCGCCGCCAGCAGCTGACCATTTGGCCTGCGCCTTGCGTGCGGCATCCACGGCGCTGTCCACGTCGGATTGGGTGGCTTGGCTCAGGGTCGCTAGAACCTCGCCGGTGGCTGGGTTCTTACTGTCAAATCCATCGCCGGGGGCCGTGAACTCACCGTTGATGAAGTGGCCGAACCGGGCGCCCTGATCTACCAGCCACGCCAGAGCGTCAGCGGCACTTTCGGGGGCGGGGCCATAGTCCATCGTTTCAAAGATCTCTTTTACAGTTAGGGTCATGTGTCGAGCCTTGTGGTCTGTCGCCGTTTGCCCTGAATCTGGGAAACGGCCCGGACGGACGCACATAGGGCGCCCGAGGGTGGCGTCTGGGTCTTACGCCAGCGCGTGGCGGTAGCCGGCGGAATAGGCGCCAGTCACGTGATGTTCGAGCTGGCGTTCGATATCGCCCAACAGCGACGAGGCACCAAAGCGGAACAAATCTGGCTGCAACCAGCGATCCCCCAGCTCTTCCTTGATCAGAGATAGGTAGACCAACGAGTCTTTGGCCTTGGAAATCCCACCAGCGGGTTTGTAGCCGACCCGGTACCCTGTGCGTTCGTGATAATTGCGGATCGTGCGGATCATCACCAGGCTGACTGGTAGCGTGGCATTGACGCTTTCCTTGCCGGTCGAGGTCTTGATAAAATCGGCCCCGGCCATCATGCAGATCAGCGATGCACGTGCGACATTGCGCAATGTGCCAAGCTCTCCGGTGGCGAGGATCGCTTTGACGTGGGCATCACCACAAGCCTCGCGGAAAGCTTTCATCTCATCATAGAGGGCCTGCCAGTTGCCAGACAGAACATGACGACGGGAGATTACGATATCAATCTCCTTCGCACCGGCTTTCACGCTTTCTTCGATCTCTGCCAGTCGCAGGTGAAACGGCGACAGACCGCCGGGAAAGCCGGTGGATACCGCAGCAACCGGAATACCGGTGCCATCCAAGGCGGCCACAGCCGTCTCGATCATATCGTGATAAACGCAGACTGCCCCGGTGGTGATCGGCTCCATATCAAGCGCTTGCATCAGATCAGCACGCACGGGCTGACGGGCCTTGGCGCAAAGACGTTGCACCCGGCCAACAGTGTCATCACCGGACAATGTGGTCAGATCAATCAGGGTGATCGCCTTCAGCAGCCAGGCCGCCTGATGGTTTTTCTTGACGCTACGCCGACCGGGCAGGGTGGCGCAGCGGCGTTCGATGGCAGAGGTGTTTGCCTCAACCCCTAGCGCCCAGTCCAGATCCAGCTCCATGCCGGGGTTACGCGGTTCGCCCACCTGCGGCAGCTGCGCGGTGTGCTCTGCAATTTGGCTTTCCATGCCGGGAATCCTCGTTCGAGTTCGGTGCGAAAATCGCACGACCACCCAGTCTTGGCAAGCAAGCGGGGCCATCTCGGGTGTAAATTTTTGACTGTTTGGACAAAAATTCATTCATTTTGCGAACGATTCTCATTTATTATTGCGAATAATTCGCATTAGCATTGACAGGGCGCCTCGCCGTGCTCTTATTGGGGCAGATGGTATCCAAAGGACCTGCCCAATGCGTTTGCAACTGAACTCACCAATGATGGCCCGCAGAATGATGCTGGCGGCTATGATGGCTCTTACCGGGCTTATCGCGCTACCTATTGGGGGGCTTGGTGCTGGCCCGGCGCAGGCAGAGGCACCCCTGAAAGTGGTGGCAACAACCGGCATGATTGCGGATGCCGCCCGTCAGGTTGGCGGTGATGCCGTTGAGGTCCGCGCGTTGATGGGGCCGGGGGTGGACCCGCATGCCTATCGCCAGACGCGGTCCGACATCGTTGCGATGACCCGCGCTGATCTGGTGCTCTGGCATGGTTTGTATCTTGAGGCGCAGATGGAGGAATTCTTCCACGATCTGGCGCGCAAGCGGACCGTGGTGGCGGTAGCCGATGGTTTGGACAAGGACAAACTGCGGGGTCACGATACCTATGCGGATAAATTCGATCCGCATGTCTGGATGACACCAGCCCTGTGGAAGGACATGGTGGCAGAGGTACAGGCGGCGCTGACCGAGGCGCGCCCGGATCAGGCTGACCTGTTTGCGGCCAACGCAACGGCGCATTTGGCAGAATTGGATCAGTTGATCACTTACGGTACCAAGATTCTTGCTCAGGTCCCTGCAGAGAACCGTGTATTGGTCACCGCACATGATGCCTTTGGCTACTTCGGACGTGACTTCGGGTTTGAGGTTCTGGGTATTCAGGGCATTTCCACCCAGTCGGAGGCAGGCCTCAATCGCATTGGCGAACTGGTAGACTTACTGGTTGAGCGCGGCGTTTCCGCAGTCTTTGTCGAAAGCTCGGTCTCGGATCGCTCCGTTCGCGCGCTGATCGAAGGTGCGGCCGCACAGGGTCATGAAGTCCGCATCGGCGGAGAATTGTTCTCCGATGCTATGGGTGCTGACGGCAGCTATGAGGGCACTTATGTCGGAATGCTGGATCACAATATGACCACCATCGCTGCCGCGCTTGGGGCCGAGGTGCCGCCCAAGGGCATGTCGGGCCGCCTCTCCGGTGCCGGGCTTTGATGGGAGCGAGTGAGATGGCTGTGGAATTGGCCCGTGAAAATGGCGCACCGGCTGGTTCAACCGAGAGCCGCCAACACCTGCAACAATCGCCGCTGGGCATTCGCGGCCTGACTGTCACCTATGGTGAGAAACCCGCAGTTTTTTCGGTAGACATGACGGTGGAACCAGGTCGTATGACCGCGATTATCGGTCCCAATGGGGCCGGTAAATCAACGCTTCTGAAGGCGGCGCTTGGTATCGTGCCGCCGGTTTCGGGGCGGGTGCAGGTCTTCGGCAAACCGTTGAACAGTCAGCGTGGTCGCATCGCCTATGTGCCACAACGCGCCAGCGTGGATTGGGACTTCCCGACGCGGGTGATTGATGTGGTCATGATGGGCCTCTACCGGGAGCTGGGTCTTCTGGGACGGATCACCGGAGGCCATCGGGCGGCCGCAAAGGCCTGTCTTGACCGGGTCGGGATGGGTGATTTTGCCACCCGCCAGATCGGCCAGCTCTCTGGGGGGCAGCAGCAGCGGGTGTTTCTGGCGAGGGCCTTGGCGCAGGGTGCGGATCTCTACCTGCTGGATGAACCTTTTGCCGGAGTGGATGCGGCGACTGAGAAGGCCATCATCGCCGTGCTGAAACAGCTGCGTGCAGATGGTAAAACCGTGGTTGTAGTCCATCACGACCTCGCCACGGTGGGTGAATATTTTGACAATGTGTTCCTGATCAACACCCGTAAAGTGGCGGAAGGTCCGGTTGCGCAGGCCTTTACTGCAGAAACTCTGCAAAGCGCTTACGGCGGACGACTCGCCACCGAGCAGGTCGATCAACTGGCCACAGCACCGACGTCGCGACACCCGCAGACCGGTGGGACGCTCTGATGCTTTGGGACGCTCTGCTGTTGCAGATGGGGTATAACGCCACGTTGGTGGCCATTGGCGCGACGCTGCTTGGCATCTCATCTGGAATCACCGGTACCTTTCTGTTCCTGCGCAAACGAGCACTGGTCAGTGACGCCATTAGTCACGCGACACTGCCCGGTGTTGGTCTGGCCTTTCTCGTCATGGTCGCGCTTGGCGGTGATGGTCGCAATCTGGCCGGTCTGCTGGCCGGATCTGCGCTGTCGGCGATGGCGGGGCTCTGGTGCCTCAATTGGCTCACACGGCGCACCCGCCTGGCTGAGGATGCCGCGATTGGCGCAGTATTGTCGGTGTTCTTCGGGTTCGGCATTGTGATCCTGACGGTGATTCAGACGCTTGGCGTGGGTCGTCAGGCCGGGTTGGAGGGGTTCCTGCTCGGCTCCACTGCGGGCATGCTGTGGAATGATGCGCTGGTGATCGCCGGCGGTGGCGCTGCAACATTGCTTCTGATCATGTTGCTCAGACGTCCGATGACGCTGGTTGCGTTTGACCCTGAATATGCCGCGGCGCGAGGCATTTCAGTGTCGCGGATCGATATGATGATGATGGGTTTGGTAATGGCCGTCACCGTTGTCGGCCTGAAGATTGTCGGCCTGATCCTGATCGTGGCATTGCTGATCATCCCTGCGGTTACCGCCCGTTTCTGGACCGAGCGATCCGATCTGGTGGTGTTGCTGGCAGGCGTGGCCGGAGGGCTGTCAGCCTATCTGGGGGCTGCGGTCTCAGCCTCGGCGCCCAATCTCCCCACCGGTCCGATCATCGTGTTGATGAGTTTTGGCCTCTTTGCGCTGTCACTCCTGCTGGCCCCCAATCGCGGCGTGCTTGCTGCTGTGCTACGTCATTTGCGGTTTCAGCGTCGGGTCCATCTGCGACAGGGATTGCTGGCGCTCGCGCAGGATCAGGTGATCTATGAGCCACTGACCCTGCGATTGCTGCGTCGACGCGGGTTGTTGCGGGCGGATGGTGTGGCCACGGAAGAAGGCCGCGCCCGCGCCGCCAAGGCGCTGCGGGATGAACATCGCTGGGCGCTGGTCCGCAGCGATCAGACGCATGAGGCGGCAGCCGCGCTTTATGATGGGCTGCGCGAGATTGAGACGGTCCTGACCGAGGACCAGATTTCTGAAATTGACCGCCGTATCGGCGGCCCCCGTGAGGTTCCGGCATGAGCGGCGCTGAATTTGTTCCCCTGTCGCTGACGCCACTGCTGATCGGTATCTTTGCTGCCGTGGCCTGCGCGTTGCCCGGTAACTTTCTTCTGCTGCGCCGTCAGGCGTTGATCGGCGATGCCATCAGCCATGTGGTCTTGCCTGGCATTGTGGTGGCCTTCCTTCTGACCGGGGTGATTGCCGCCGGACCGATGATGCTGGGCGCGGCTGGGGCTGCTATTGCTGCGGTGGTTCTGATTGAGCTGATCCGGCGCCTTGGCCGGATTGAGCCGGGCGCGGCAATGGGCGTTGTTTTCACCACTATGTTTGCAGGTGGCGTCTTGCTGCTGGAACAGACCGACACATCAACAGTGCATCTGGATGTGGAACATGCGCTCTACGGCAATCTTGAAAGCCTGATCTGGTTGGATGCTACAGGCTGGGGCTCGCTGCTGGATCCGGCCGCGCTCAGATATCTGCCAGCCGAGTTGCCACGCATGGCGCTGACCCTGATCGGCGTCACCCTGTTCATCGCGCTGTTTTGGCGGTCGCTTAAGATCTCGACCTTTGACGAGGGGTTCGCCCGGACCCTTGGCATTCGCACCAACCTCTTGGGACTGGGGCTGGTGATCACCGCCGCAATTGCAGCCGTCGCCGCCTTTGACGCGGTGGGGTCTATTATTGTCATTGCGATGTTCATCTGCCCGCCTGCGGCGGCGCGGATGATGTCGAACCGTCTGGAAGGACAGCTGGGTTGGAGTGTTGCCTTCGCTGTTGTGTCCGCTATCCTTGGCTACGTGCTGGCGGGCTATGGTCCGCTTTGGCTTGGGGCGACTGACGCGGTCAGCGCAGCAGGTATGATCGCAACGGTTTCGGGCCTGTTACTGGCCATTGCGGCGCGGTTCGGGCCGTGCAGACATCGGGCCGGAGCGCCTGCAGGCATCTAACTTTCGCAGCACTGGCAGCTTCTAGCCGCGAGGATTGCGGCTGGAAGAATCGCGCGGCGCCATGCTAAATATTGCGGCATGGCACAAGCAGACCCCCAAATCAGCGGCATCTCTCAACCGGTCATCCGGCAGCTCGACGACAGCGCCATCAACCGCATCGCGGCAGGCGAGGTGGTGGAACGCCCCGCCTCGGCGGTAAAAGAGCTGGTGGAGAACGCCATCGACGCGGGCGCCACGCGGATCACCATCGAAATTGCTGATGGTGGCAAGACGCTGATCCGGGTGACGGATGATGGCTGCGGCATGTCGCCAGCGGATCTGCCGCTGGCGCTGTCCCGGCACGCAACCTCCAAGATCGACGGATCCGATCTGCTGAATATCCATACCTTTGGTTTCCGCGGTGAGGCGCTGCCCTCCCTTGGCGCGGTCGGACGGCTGAGCATCACCAGTCGCGCCAAGGATCAGGAGGCCGCCCAGATCCGCGTGGCGGGCGGGCGGACGGAACCTGTCAAACCCGCCGGCCTGCGTGTCGGAACAGTGGTGGAGCTGCGGGATCTGTTCTACGCGACCCCTGCACGGCTGAAGTTCATGCGCAGCGACCGGGCCGAAACACAAGCCATCGGCGATGTGATCAAACGTCTGGCCATGGCGGAACCTTCTGTCGGGTTTACCCTGCGCGATGTGTCCGGCGGTGGCGAGGGGCGCGTGACCTTCCGCGCGGATCCCCTGACCGGTGACCTATTTGATGCGCTGCACGGGCGCTTGGCGACGGTGCTCGGGCGGGAATTTGCAGAGAACGCACTGAAGATTGACGCCACACGCGACGGTGTGCGGCTCTTTGGCTATGCGGCTTTGCCTACCTATTCGCGTGGTGCGGCGGTGGCGCAGTTCCTGTTTGTGAACACGCGACCGGTCAAGGACAAGATGCTGACCGGCGCCCTCAGGGCGGCCTATTTCGATTTTCTCAGCCGTGATCGCCATCCGGCGGCGGCGTTGTTTCTGGATTGCGATCCGACGCTGGTGGACGTGAACGTGCATCCCGCCAAATCCGAGGTCCGGTTCCGGGATCCTGGTGTGGCGCGAGGTCTGATTGTCTCTGCGCTGCGCCATGGGCTGGCTGAGGCCGGACACCGCGCCTCCAGCACGGTGGCTGGCGCGACACTGGGCGCGATGCGTCCCGAACCCATGGCCAGCCAGCCGGGCGCGGACGGGGCACCACGGATCTATCAGATGGACCGCCCCTCACTGGGCGCGCGGAGCCTCTCTTATGCGGCGCAGGCCCCAGGCCAGTCACGCATAGCCGGTGGCGAGATGCCGCCCCCATCAGGCTTTGCCGAGCTGGCTCAGGCCTATAGTGGCCGGGTGACAGAGGCGCCCGAGAGCCAGAACCCGGCAATGGCTCCGGGTCAGCCTTTGGAGAGATCCGAAACATCCGCACCCGGGGCCGAGCAACTGCCGCTTGGTGCCGCCCGCGGGCAGGTGCATGAAAACTACATCATCGCCCAGACCGCCGACGGTATGGTCATCGTCGATCAGCACGCAGCCCATGAGCGGCTGGTCTACGAAAAACTGAAACGCCAGATGGCGGAAACCGGGGTGGCCGCGCAGGCTCTGCTGATCCCTGAGATTGTGGAGCTGAGCGAGGGCGACTGTGCCCGTATTCTGGCGGTTGCAGATGACCTTAACCGCTTTGGCCTTGGGATCGAGGCCTTTGGCGGCGGTGCCATTGCCGTGCGTGAAACACCGGCCATTCTGGGGACCGTGAACGCCGAAGCAATGGTGCGCGATATTCTGGATGAGCTGGATGATCAGGGCGAAAGCCAGCTGGTTCAGGCCAAGATCGAAGCCATCCTCAGCCGCGTGGCCTGCCATGGCTCCATCCGTTCGGGCCGCTGGATGCGGGGCGAGGAGATGAATGCCCTGCTGCGCGAAATGGAAGCCACTCCGCACTCGGGCCAGTGCAATCATGGCCGCCCCACCTATGTCGAGCTGAAACTGGCCGACATCGAACGCCTGTTCGGACGCAGCTGATGGAGCCCATCGTGCTGTTTCTCCAGACTGCAGAGCCGCAGGTTCTGGTGATGCTGGGGCTGGGTGGTCTCGTGGTGTTGATCCTCCTCATGATGCTGCGTGCCAACGCCCGTGCAGTGCAGAGCATTGCGCCGATTGCACAGCAGATGGCGCATCTGGGGCAAAGTGTTCAGCAGCTGCGCGGCGGGGTGCAACATGTCTCGGACGCGCAGGCCAATGCGCAGGTGCAGATGATCCAGACGGTGGAAACCCGACTCAGCGCGGTGCAGCAACAGGTTAACGACCGCCTATCGGACAACGCGCTGCGACAGGCGCGCGCCCTCGCGGATATGCAGGAACGGCTGCAAGAAAGCCTGCATGGATCGACCAAACGTACAGTAACCTCGCTTACGCAGCTACAGGAGCGGCTGGCGGTGATCGACAAGGCACAGGACAATATCACCAAACTGTCGGGAGATGTCTTGGGGCTTCAGGATATTTTGGCAAACAAGCAGACGCGTGGCGCGTTTGGTGAAATCCAGCTCAATGATATCGTCTCCAAGGCGCTGCCAGCCGACAGCTATGCGTTCCAACATACGCTGAGCAATGGCAAACGCGCCGACTGTCTGATCTATTTACCCAATCCGCCCGGCCCGATTGTGATCGACAGCAAATTCCCGCTGGAACCTTATGAGGCGCTGCGCAACGCAGACACACAGGAGCAGCGGGCCAGTGCGGCACGGCAGCTGAAGGCCGCGCTGCGCGCTCATATCCGGGCTATTTCGGAGAAGTATATTCTGGACGGCGAGACCGCAGATGGCGCGCTGATGTTCCTGCCGTCTGAGGCCGTTTATGCCGAGCTGCATGCCAATTTCTCTGATATTGTACGGGAGGGCTTCTCCGCAAAGGTCTGGATTGTGTCGCCGACGACCTGCATGGCAACGCTGAACACGATGCGTGCTATTCTCAAGGATGCCCGGATGCGGGAACAGGCCGGGGCGATCCGCAGTGAACTGGCGCATTTGCATAAGGATGTGGAACGCCTGGGGGACCGGGTCGGCAATCTGGACCGGCATTTCGGCATGGCAGCCAAGGATATCGCCGAGATCAAGATCAGTGCCGACAAGGCTGGTCGTCGCGCGCAGCGGCTGGACAACTTCGACTTTGAGGAAATCGCGGCACCGTCGGCAGGGATTGGCCAGCCCGGTGATCCGGCCAATGTCGTTCCGCTGGGGCGGCCCGAAAGCTGATGCAGCAGACCACAATTGCGCCCCTGCTGAACAATGCCTCAATCGCAGCAGAGCGGTTGGTTTCGGTCCTCAGGATCGCGGTGACATTGGGGTTGTTTACCGTGTTCGTGGTCACCGTGGCCGGGTTGGATTTCAGCACGCTGGCCCCGTTTCTGCATCGCCAGCTGTTGTTCGCCGTTCTGACGATGTTTGCTTATTTGATGCTGGGGGTGGTGACTTTCGCAGCGACCACGCTCGGATGGTTCCGGCCCTGGATGTCGTGGTTCAGCGTGACTGCGGATTGTGGGTTTCTCCTCTTCAATGTCTGGTTCAGCCTTGAAAACAGCAGCTATCCCGGCGGGGTGGCGTTGCTGCTGCCGCCGGCCTGGCTGGTGCCGCTGGTGCTGGCTTATGGTGTGATGCGGATGGACCCGCGCCTGCAGCTTTATACAACTGTGCTGCTTAGCGCCGGGTTGGGCGGGTTGATATTCTGGCCGGATGACCGGCTTGATGTCGGACAGCTTGGGATCTTGCACAGCGTGTTGGACACTCCGGCTAATGTGATGAAGCTGACGATGATCCTCCTTGCAGGTCTGGTCATGGTGTTGGCGGCTGCGCGGATGCGACGGCTGTTCTACCGTGAGTTGGAGGCGGCCGATGCGCGCGCCAATCTGACCCGCTACCTACCGGCGCAGGTGGCCGATCAGCTGGCAGATGGCGGGCTATTGGCGCTCCAGCAAGGGCAGCGGCAGCCGATGGCAGTGATGTTTGTCGACATTCGCGGCTTTACCCAATGGTCGGAAACCCGTGACCCGCAGGAAGTCGGAGATTTCATCACCGCTTTCCGCAACGAGGTCGAAGACAGTGCGGCACGTCACGACGGGATGATTGACAAATACATGGGCGATGCTGCGATGTTGCTGTTTGATGATGCACCGGTTGCAATGGGGCAGCCGAATGGCGCGGCCCGGGCGCTGGCCTGTGCTGCGACGCTCTGCGAGGCGATCCACCGCTGGTCGGACCGACGGGTCGCAGCCGGGGAGCCCGTGGTGGAGATCGGTATCGGCGTCCATGCAGGAGAGGTGTTTTCTGGCGTCGTGGGCAATGCGGCGCGGTTGGAATATTCAGTCTTTGGTGATGCCGTGAACACAGCGTCAAGGCTGGAGCAACACAGCAAAACAGTGCCGCAAATCATCATAGCCTCCGCCGCTACCTTGGCGGTCGCAGGGATCGAGCCCGCCCGCCAACGCTGGGTGGCACTGCCGCCGGTAACCCTGCGCGGGCGCAGCAAGGTGATTGAGATCTACGGCAGAGAGGGCTGATCAGGGTCTTTGTTGCGGTCTTTGCCTCAGATCAAGGACGGTGGTGGTGAACCTGGCTTAGATCCCTGTCACATGCGCGGACAACGGAGGACAATCGCCATGCTTGAGATCAGTACCCGCAAGGTGGCGCAGGTGGCCCTGATGGCCCGCGAGCTGACCCGCGCCGAAGGCGAACTCAGGGCGTTCATTGACCGAATGGGGGAAGATGAACAGGCGGAGTTGGTGGCGATCATGTGGATCGGTCGTGACAGTTTCGAGGCCGGTGATCTGGAAGAGGCCATCGCCACTGCCCGGCAGGAGGCCACCACTCCAACCGCCGATTACCTGATCGGCACGCCGCATCTGGCGGACAATCTGGAGGCCGGGCTGGATGCGCTGGGGATTGATGTGCAGGGCGTTGAAGAGGATGTCATCGGGCGCTAGCCCAATCGGCCGATCTGGTCGGTTTGCGCTGATGTTTGGGGCCTGATGCAGAAGGGCGCCGGTAACCGGCGCCCGCATGATTTATCTACCGAGGGCTGCCCCCAAACCGCGGGATCTCTCAGGCCTTATTGTCGACAACCTCGAGGTGCTGAGCCAGTTCACCGATCTTGGCCATCCATTGATCCACCAATGCCGGATCGCTGGGGGCGGCGCTGACGCCGGGCGCGATTTTGCTGTTCATGGCGGCTTCAATGGCAAAGGATACGGGATAAGACACCAGACGCGCCATGGCGGTGCCGCGTTCATCCCCCCAGGCATCCATGACGTAGGTTTTGTGCCAGACTTCAGAGCCGTCTTTTTCAGCTTTGAGGCCGACGCAAAGTACGACGCGATCTGCCTCGCCTTCGTCATAGGCGTTTTCGGTCCAGAATTGATCCGACATCTCCTTGAGCCGGGCATCACCTTCGGCGCCTTCTAGGGTCTCGACCTCTTTGAACACATCCGCCCAGGCTTCAGCCCAGCCATTGAGACGCAGGGTGCCACGGACGAAGTCCTTCACTTTCCAGTCGTCCCCAAATTCATACTGCGCCATGAAGGGCAGCGAGTCGCGGTTCGGGTAAACCTCAAAGCTCTCAGGCGTGGGCAGCGGTGCCGCGTAGGACGAAATTGCATCCCAAGGGCGCATGACATCCAGTTCTTTGAAATCGCGGATCGATTTGGACGGCGAGCGCAGCGCCTTCAGCACGCCGAGCGGCGACCAGCTGAATTTGTATCGAAACGGATTCGGTGTCTTGGGGATGCCGCCGCAGTAGGAGATGAAGCTCAGCTCATTATCGACGTCGAACGCATCAGAGGCTTTGTAATCCGCGACCAGCGCATGCGCCATCAGGTGATCGATACCGGGATCGAGGCCGACCTCATTGATCAGACAGACGCCTGCATCCTTGGCCTTCTGGTCCAGGGCGCGCATGTCTGGCGCAATGTAGGAGGAGGACACGAAATGAGCGCCATGCTCAATCGCCAACTCTGCCAGAGGCACATGCCAGTCGCCAGGCAGCATCGACACGATCACGTCCTTGGGACTCAGCATCTGGCCGAGGTTGGCCAGACTGAAGCTGTGGATGTTGCTGGTCAGATCGCCAATCGCTTCGCGTGCTTTGTCGGGTGTGCGGTTCCAGACCGCGACATCATGACCGGCCTCAAGCAGGCGACGCAGGCCGGGAATTGCGGACAGGCCGGTGCCGCACCAATGGATTGTCATTTTCAGTCTCCGTTGTTGGTTCCGTCGGCTGTCAGCCCGGAAGATGATCCTTGAAGGTGGTTTCCGCCCGCCCCCAGACGCCGCTTTGCAGATCGGTGAGGGTCAGTAGAGAGGACAAAAGCTGAGCTGCGTAGTCTTCCGAGCTTTCGACGGGCAGCATGGACGGCAGGTTGTCGATTGCCATAACGTCGAGCACCGGATGTTCGGCGACACGCAGCGCGGGGGAGGCCCAGGTTGTCGCGCGATCATAGACCGGCACCGGATTGTAGTCGCTGTCCGGGTCGCAGGCGACATCCCCGATGGCGGACAGCTGGCGATCCTGCTCCAATGCATCGCGCGGGACAAACACCGGGGTGCCGGGGCGGGCAAAGATGCAGTTCAGGAACAGATCATGGGCCAGAATCTGGGGGAAGGGGCCGCCGCTGGCGGTTTCGGCCATATCCCATTTGGTGACTTTAATGCCCATCGCCTCGCAGAGGTCGGCAGCACCGGTGCCCACGCGCCCAAGCGCCCCGATCACCATAGCGGTGGGGCGCTCTACCTTCAGCGCATCCAGTTCGGCACCAAGATCTGTCAGCAGGGCGTCTTTGCTTTCGTAGACGTCGACCGGCCCGCATAGCTCACTACGCTGCTGCGCGGCCCAGGTTTTCAGTGTGACCGCTGCACCGGCATAGCCAGCCCAATACCCAAACGCGGCGACTCGACGACCGGTTTCATCGACAAGATACTCCAGATCATAGAGCGTGCCGCCACCGGCCTTGAACCGCTCCAGCAGTGCCTTGCCGGAATGCTGGCCCTTGAAGGCATGGCCAAACATAATGTGGCGATGCGGCAGCGGGGTACCATCCTCCGGCAGTTCTTTCAGGCCGAAAATGATGGCATCCGTTGGGGCGTCCGGCCAAGTGTTCTCGGCTGCGATATCGCAGCCTGCATCGACATACCCCTGTAAGGGGATGGCCCGGACTGAACTTTCCTCAACCGTGACCTTGATACCTGCGGCCAAGAGCGCCTTGGCGCCTTCAGGGGTCAGACCGACCCGTTCTTCGTTGGGGCGCTGTTCGGCCCGTACCCATAGATGCGTCATGTCTTGTCCTTTACAGCATGCCCTTGGCGGTCACGGCGCGGATGGACTCGCGCTGATCCATGCTCGCCATGAATTTCTGAATTTTGGGGTAGTCCGCGACATCGACCCCGTCGCCTTCCAGCCAGCTGCACACCACATAGAGGTAGCAATCGGCGAGGCTGAGCGCGTCGCCCAGCACCAAGGGGCCTCGCAGACCGGACTGGCAGATATAGTCGCAGGAGGTCGCCATGGTCTGGGGCACCATCTTCTGCATGTCTTTCCAGCTGCTACGCTCCGTGGCCCAGCGGCTGCCGCGCAGCTTGTGGGCGTGGTTCACATGCATGGTTGAAGCGAGGTAGAACATCACCTCCCGCATGCGCGCCAGCAGCACGGGGTCTGTGGGGCGCAGGCCAGCGTCCGGGGCCACGTCGGCCACATATTCCAACAGCGCGCCGGTTTCGGTCAGGATACCGCCATCGACGACCAATGCTGGTACGCGGCCCTTGGGGTTGATCTGGGCATAGGCGTCGCCAAGTTGCTCCTTGGCAGCAAAGTCAATGCGGATGGGTTCATAGTCCAATCCGGCCTCTTCCAGCGCAATGGCCACGGCCACCGAAATCGTCTTGGGTGCGTAATATAGCTGCATCATTCTGTCCTCCCTCAGATCATGCGTTCTCAGTGCTCTATGCTGAGCCTAGAGATGCGTTTGCGCGTAGTGCCGTTCCGGATGTTCAAGATGCGGCACCGCGTTGAACAAAACCGGGCTCAGTTGACCGCCGATCGGGTGCAACCGATGCAGGGAACTGTTCATGATCGCCAGCGCGATCCGTGCTGTTCCGGTTGTATCAAGCCCCATCGCCTGCCCCATCGCCATGGCGATCAACCCTCCTGATGTGACCACCAGTGCGGGGCCGTCACCTGCTGAGATCTCTGTCAGGGCAGATCTTGTGCGGGTTTCAAAGTCGCGCCAGCTTTCGGGCGGGTTTGCGATTTCATCTGCGGCCCAGGCGGCAAAGACCTTGGGCATGTGATCGACAAACCCCTCACGCTCGGTGGGAATTTCCAGACCGTGCTGATCCTGCATCGCCTCGGCCAGGTTGAAATACTC
The DNA here is from genome assembly GCF_000473105.1 of Phaeobacter inhibens DSM 16374. NCBI lineage: Bacteria > Pseudomonadati > Pseudomonadota > Alphaproteobacteria > Rhodobacterales > Roseobacteraceae > Phaeobacter > Phaeobacter inhibens. The sequence goes on from NZ_KI421498.1 coordinate 2,922,246, forward strand.
CATCTCATTCAGGCGGGGATCCTGCACCACATTTTCGAGCTCCATTCCGGCAGCCGTTTCGATATGGCGCGTCAGGGTGCCGCAATAGACGCGGGTGTAATATGCGCGGGTGTCGCGCAGATGTGCGCCCAGCCAGCGTGCCTGCTGATGGCCCAGATCGCTCAACCGATCATAGCTCGCCTCATCGCGGGCACCGGTGTTGGCCTGTCCGTGGCGGATCAGCGTGATATGGGTCATGGCGTGTTCCTTTGCGTCCGGGCAAGTCTTATGCAAGCTTTGCAACGGTGGAAAGGGCCAGTTGGCGGTTTCGGATCCAATCGGTTAAGGCAGGTGCATGGATTGGATTTTAGGTCCGATCCGGACCAAATGTTTCGCGTGCGAAACAACCGAACAAAGGCTTAACGCTGGATCGCGAAAACGCACTGGTTTGGCAGCTGTTGCACCGTGGGCGAACGGCAGGTTTCGACAATGAGAACCAGAGGTCTGCGCTGTGCTTGGACGGGCCACGAGCTGTCGTAGCGGCGACCTTAGCGGAGATCAGGCGCGGTCGTAGCCGCGTTTCAGCATCCGTTTACGGTGCTGGTCCGCGGCGATCGACGCCTCACGTAGGTTGCCGTAGATGTTGATCGCGCTCTGTCCGCTGCCACCAGCAATCCCCCATTCCCGCAGAACGGAGACCTCGGCGAACAGGTTCATCGCAAGTTCGATCCGATAAAAGCGCGGAACCTGCGCGGGGGCTTGGCGATAGAGCAGACAGGTGGCCATATCCGAATCATATCGTCCCCGATTCGCTGCGTCCAGTCTGTGCTGCAGGTCCAGACCTTATCGGCCCAGCCGCAGCGGGATTACAGCCAGGTCACATCGCCGAGAAAGATATAGCCGGCACCGTAGATCGTTTTGATCAGACGGGGATTTTTGGGGTCTTCGCGCAGTTTGGTGCGCAGCCGGGAAATACGGACATCCATTGCCCTGTCAAAACTCTCTCCAGCACCGCCGCCCAGGCTTTCCTGCATTTGCGCGCGGGAGATCAGGCGTTTTGGGCTTTCGAGGAACAGCCGCAGCACTTCGCCCTCTGCATGGGAGAATGGTGTCTCCGCGCCGCTGTCATCTTCTAGGATGTAGCGATCAAAATGCGCGGTCCAGCCGGAGAACTCTGCGCTGTTTCCCGTGGTTGCGGCGCTGCGCGGGCCGCCACGCAGGCGGGCGCGAATGCGGGCAACGACCTCTGCCGGATCAAAGGGTTTGGTGATGTAGTCATCAGCCCCGAGCTCAAGCCCAGTGACACGGTCCTGCACTTGTGCGCGCCCGGAAATGATGATCACTGCGGCGCCCTGTTCCAGTGCCAACCTGTGGACCAGCGCCAGCCCATCGGTATCGGGCAGTGACAGATCCACGAGACAGACATCGGGGGTCACCCGGTTGAGAGAGGCCTCGAACTCGCGGGCGCGGGCAAAGCTCTGGGTGCGAAACCCAGCCTCCTCAAGCGTGTCGGTCAGGATACGCCGGATCTCAGGTTCGTCGTCCAGGATGGTGATAAGGGGTCTGCTCATGCAACGGGGTCCGATTTGATCAGCGCTGAGAGCTGATGGGTGGTAAAGGGTTTCTGCAACACCGGACAGCGCTTCAGGGCGGTGCGAAACAGAGGGTCGCTGGTTGGCAGAGAGGTCATCAGAATGCAGGGCAGACGAGATCCCTGCAAGCGATCTGCCAGATCAATGCCGGTGGCGCTGCCTTGCAACTTGATATCTGACAACACCAGCGAAATACCATCGATATCGGCGGTGAGCGCGCAGGCTTCATCCACGCTTGTGGCCTCCACAACGGCATAACCAAGATCGATCAGCATGTCACGGAAAGTGGCGCGCAGCTCTTCGCTATCCTCAACCAGCAGTGCCAGCCCGCCGGCTGCATCAGGGGCAAGGCGGTATGGAATGCGCAAGGTAACGCTGGCACCTGATACGGTATTGCCGATCCGCATGTCCCCGCCGGTGGATTTCGCCATGTCATAAACCATTGGCAAACCAAGGCCGGAGCCTTCGCCGCCTTTGGTGGTGAAAAACGGATTAAGTGCCTTGTCTAAGGCGGTTTTTGAAAAGCCGGGTCCGGTGTCGGTAACGCTGACTTCCAACCATGTCTGGCCAACGACATGGGCGCTGACGGTGATCTGACCCTGCGTGCCGCAGGCATCGCGCGCATTCAGGATAAGGTTCAGCAGCGCATCCTGCAGTTTCCCGGGGTCCAACAACAGCCGCACATCTGGCGTATGATCTACAATGCTGAGGCCCATACCCTGAGGCAGCGATGGCGTTGCCAGCACCTTCAGCTCTTGTAGCAGGGCGTGGAGGTCGGTGGCGCGCGGCCGCAGGCTGCGATGGCCTGTCATCTCGGCGATGCGGTTCAGCAATCGTCCACCGCGGCGGGCAGCGGATAGCGTGGCCTGGACCAGATCGGCGGCCTCCGGGTTCAGATCGGATTTGGCCAGTTTGCCCTGCATCCCGAGGATGATGGTCAGGAGGTTGGAGAAATCATGCGCCAGCCCGCTGGTCATCTGTGCGGCCATCTCGCGGCGGCGGGCCTGTTGCAGGGCGACACGGGTCTGGGTTTCCTCAGTCACATCCATCGACAGGATGAACACGCCGCCAGTGGCATCAGGGGTGAAGGCGACCCGGATCCGGCGGCTGTCGTGGTTTTCGGTGAATTCGAATACCGGGCTGTCGCCCTGATAGGCGGCCATCAGATGTGGTGCGATCTTGTCGTAGGCGGCGGCACCAAGCGCCTCCGCGATATGCATGCCGAGAATTTCAGAAGGACGGCTGGGAAAGACAGAGCTGAGGCGCCGGTTGGTATAGGTATAGTAACCCTCTGCATCCACATGGGCGATATGGGCGGGCATCATCTCTGTCGTGAGGCGGGTGCGGGCTTCCATCTCGGTGAGCTGACGCTTTGCCTCTTCCAGTGCGGTGATCGTGGCGGCCAGTTTGCGGTTGGTGGCCGAGAGTTCCTCGGTATGTACGATCAGCTGATCGGACATTTCCTCGGACCGGGCGCGCAACAGCTGTTCGATTCGCTTGGTGCGGGTAATGTCGGTATAGACTGTGACCCAGCCCCCCTGAGGCAGCGGCGCCCCTTCGATCGAAATCACCTGACCGTTGGCGCGTTCGCGTTCCAGATAATGGGGCACAAAATCGAGCGCCTGATCGACGCGCTGCTGCACGAAACCCTCGATATCATCAACGGGGCCGTATTCGCCGCTGGCGGCGATATGGCGGATGGTTTCGTCAAACCGCGCGCCCGGTGTGATCAGCGCATTGGGCAGGTCGAACATCTCCTGAAAGCGCTGGTTGCAAACCACCAGACACAAATCGCTGTCATAGATCGACATTGCCTGGGCAATCAGATTGAGCCCGGCTGTGGTCATCGTGGCGCGGTGTTTTTCGGATCGGTTCATGCTGTCTCCCCGGCGTATGGCTAGCATCCCGATGGGCCGGCGCAAAGGGGCTAGCCTGTCACAGGGGGACCGTTCAAGAGGGCCTGCGTACGCCAGGAGAACTGCTGTTACAATTCGTAAGATTTGGGAAAACATCAGGAAAAAGTTGACGCCTTAGCATGAGGCCGTCCCTAATCGGGATCAGAATCGCGGGTAGCGATCAGTCCGGCCGCATGGGTCGGAAAGGGGAGGAGAAAGAACGTGGCTCAGACGCAGTCGGGTGCCGCAGGGATGATGTCCCTGCCGGCGCTGCTTGAACGCAATGCGGCGCAGATTGGCGACCGCCAAGCCTATCGGGAAAAGGAATTCGGCATTTGGCAATGCTGGACCTGGTCCGAAACCCAGAAGGAAATCGAGGCGCTTGCGCTTGGGTTGATCAACCTCGGGGTTAACGAGGGAGATTTCATAGCTATCATCGGGCGCAACCGTCCATCGCTTTATTGGGCGATGGTTGCGGCGCAATCGGTGGGCGCGGTGCCGGTGCCGCTCTATCAGGACGCGGTGGCGGAAGAGATGGCCTATGTGCTGGGCCACTGCGGTGCGCGGTTTGTGATCGCGGGTGACCAGGAACAGGTCGATAAGGTCATTGAGGTTCAGGAAGAGCTGAGCAATCTGGAGCAGATCATCTATCTGGATCCGCGGGGCATGCGCAAATATGACCACCATGCGCTGCATGAATATGCGCATGTTCAGGATCAGGGCCGCGCGGCGCGCGACGAATGGACGCCTGATCTGGAAGCCCGCAAGGCCAAGCTGACCTACGACAGCACCTGCGTGATGCTTTATACGTCTGGCACCACGGGCAAGCCCAAAGGCGTTGTTCTGTCCAATCGCAATGTGATCGAAAGCGCGAAGAACTCTGCGGAGTTTGACAAGCTGACGGCAGGTGAAAATATCCTGTCCTATCTGCCGATGGCCTGGGTTGGTGATTTCATCTTCTCGGTCGGGCAGGCCTATTGGTGTGGCTTCTGTGTGAACTGCCCAGAGAGCGCCGACACCATGATGACGGACCTGCGCGAAATCGGGCCAACTTATTTCTTCGCACCGCCGCGTGTTTTCGAAGGTCAGCTGACCAGCGTTATGATCCGTATGGAAGACGCGAGCACGCTGAAGCGCAAGATGTTCCACCACTTCTTGGCACATGCGAAAAAGGTGGGTGGTGACATCCTGGATGGTCGCCCGGTCGGATTGATGGACCGGTTGAAGTACAAACTGGGTGATCTGCTGGTCTACGGTCCGCTGAAGGATACGCTGGGCTATGGCCGCATTCGCGTTGGCTACACCGCCGGTGAGGCGATCGGGCCGGAGATTTTTGATTTCTATCGCAGTCTTGGGATCAACCTCAAACAGCTCTACGGCCAGACAGAGGCGACGGTGTTCATCACCGTGCAGCCCGATGGTGAGGTGCGCGCTGATACCGTGGGTGTTCCGGCCCCCGATGTAGAGATCAAGATCGCCGACAATGGTGAGATTTTCTACCGCTCGCCGGGAACCTTCGTCGAATATTACAACAACCCGGAATCCACGGCCTCGACCAAGGATGCCGAAGGTTGGGTCGCAACGGGTGACGCAGGTTTCTTTGAAGAAGACAGCGGCCATTTGCGGATCATCGACCGCGCCAAGGACGTTGGCAAAATGGCGGACGGGGCGATGTTTGCGCCCAAATATGTTGAGAACAAGCTGAAGTTCTATCCGGATATTCTGGAGGTTGTGCTGTTCGGTAATGGTCGGGATCGCTGTGTTGCCTTTATCAATATTGACCTGACGGCGGTGGGCAATTGGGCGGAGCGGAACAACATTGCCTATGCGTCCTATCAGGAGTTGGCGGGTCATCCGAAGGTGCTGCAATCCATTCGGGAACATGTCGAAACCGTCAACGAGTCGGTGGCGCAGGATGTCATGCTTTCGGGTTGTCAGGTGCACCGTTTCGTTGTGCTGCACAAAGAGCTGGACGCCGATGATGGCGAGATGACCCGGACCCGCAAAGTGCGCCGTGTGATTGTCGAGGATAAGTATTCCGACATTATCACAGCGCTTTACGATGGCTCCTCGCAGATTTCGACACGTACGGAAGTGACGTATGAGGACGGACGCAAGGGTGAGATCAGCGCCACGCTGGATATCATTGATGCCAAGGTCGTGCCGGTTACCACACAGGCGGTGGCCGCGGAATGAGACATTTGATGACAAGAACCGCATCAACACGATCGGCAGCGGCGCTAAGCCATAGACAACAAAACAACAATGCGAAAGGCGCGGTGTCGTGAAGGATATGGAAGACGGCTATATCACCGAGGACGGGCGCAAGATCGGCGGCGTGGTGATGGAGATGAAAAACATCACTCTGCGCTTTGGCGGCGTGGTTGCGATCAAGGATATCTCCTTTGACATTCGCGAAGGCGAGATCCGGGCCATCATCGGCCCCAACGGCGCGGGCAAATCCTCGATGCTGAACGTGATCTCAGGGTTTTATGTCCCGCAGGAAGGCGAGGTGCTGTTTCGTGGTAAGCCCCGCCCACAGATGCGCCCCTATGAGGTGGCGCGTCAGGGCATCGCACGCACGTTCCAGAATATCGCGTTGTTCGACGGGATGAGTGTGCTCGACAATGTGATGACCGGGCGCCTCAATTTCATGAAGACCAATATCTTTCAGCAGGCGATCTGGCGCGGCAAGGCGGAGGCGGAAGAAACCGAAAACCGCGAAGCGGTGGAACGGATCATCGATTTTCTCGAGATTCAGGCAATCCGCAAGACGCCGGTTGCGCGTCTGCCTTACGGTTTGAAAAAACGGGTTGAGCTGGCGCGTGCCCTGGCCGCCGAGCCAAAGTTGTTGCTGCTGGATGAACCGATGGCGGGTATGAACGTTGAGGAAAAAGAGGACATGTCCCGCTTTATCCTTGATGTAAATGACGAATTCGGCACGACCATCGCGCTGATCGAACATGACATGGGCGTTGTGATGGACCTGTCTGATCGTGTTGTCGTGATGGACTACGGCAAGAAGATTGGCGACGGCACACCGGACGAAGTGCGCAACAATCAGGACGTGATTGATGCCTACTTGGGGGTCAGCCATGACTGATCATCTGGGCTGTGGAATGAATTTCGGAAATTTTTGGCAAGCTTCTGTGATGAAACTTGCAGGAGGAGAGCGGGATGCCTGAACAACTCGTCTTTGCGATGGAAGTCACGCTGAACGGCCTGATGGCAGGGGTGCTCTATGCGCTGGTCGCGCTGGGCTTTGTCCTGATCTACAAGGCCTCGGGCATCTTTAACTATGCGCAGGGTGTTATGGCCCTGTTTGCCGCGATGACGCTGGTGGGGATCATGAACGGTCAGGTGCCGTTCTCCCATGTGATCAATGCGATCTTCGGTGGGCATATCACCCACTTTGGCTGGACCGTCCCGTCCTTTGTCGCAATTGTCATGACAGTGGGCGTGATGGTGCTGCTGGCCTGGATGGTGCAGCATTTCGTGATGCGTCACCTGGTCGGGCAGGAGCCGATCATTCTGTTCATGGCCACCATCGGACTTGCCTATTTCCTTGAAGGGGTGGCGGATCTGATGTGGGGGTCAGAGATCAAAGCGCTGGATGTCGGCCTGCCGCAGGGGATCAACCTGTGGATCGATGAGACCACCTATCAGATCTTTGACTACGGGTTCTTCATCGACAACCTCGACATTGTGGCGACGGTTATTGCCGCGCTGCTGGTGATGGGGCTGGTTGCCTTTGCGCAATATACCAAACAGGGCCGTGCGATGCGGGCGGTGGCCGATGACCATCAGGCGGCACTGTCGGTTGGTATCTCGCTGAACTTTATCTGGGTGCTGGTCTGGTCGGTTGCGGGCTTTGTTGCACTGGTCGCCGGGATCATGTGGGGCACCAAATCCGGCGTGCAATTCTCTCTATCGCTGATCGCGCTAAAGGCCCTGCCAGTGTTGATGCTGGGCGGCTTCACCTCGATCCCTGGAGCCATTGTAGGCGGCCTGATCATTGGCGTCGGCGAAAAACTGTTCGAATTCATGATTGGCCCGATGGTTGGGGGCGCGACGGAGAACTGGTTTGCCTATGTGCTGGCGCTGCTGTTCCTGGTGTTCCGCCCGCAAGGTCTGTTCGGGGAGAAGATCATTGAACGGGTCTGAGGCTGTTATCACGTCTGCATGGCGCCACCGGAATATCGCCGCGCCATGCCTCTCTGTTCAGCCTTCCAGGCGTCGGAAGGCGGCGATGACGATGGCGGCAAAGATGGTGACCACCAGTGTGAAGGCGATAGTGATGTCCCCGACCAACTGGCCGACAAGCACCGTCAGGACAGCAGCGGCGCATAGCGCCAGAAGCAGCATGCCCCAGGCCGTAGAGGCCGCGGTCCCCGATTGCCGCGCTGCGGCGCGCGGGGCTGGCTGGCGATTGGCCTGCGGCAACACAGTCGCGTCTTCGACTGTGCTTAGCAGCCGGTTCTTCGCCTTTGTAAAGTCCTCAGGGGATATGTCTCCCCTGTCCCGGGCAGCCTCTAGCTGCCGGATTTCCTGCAATATTGCACTCATCGTTCCCACTCACTTTTCCCACGCAAAAGATGGCACAGAGAATTGGGCGAAATGTGGCGAAAGCCGGAAATCCGAAGAAATGGTTAACGTCGGAGGGGTCAGATGACCAAGCTGATTGCCATCGTCAATGTGATCGCATGGGCCGGGTTCTGGGCCTTTGGCTACCTGGCGCTGACTGCCGAGGGGTTTTCGGAGGCGCAGATGGTCACGGCATCGCTGTTGGCGGCGGCGGGGCTGATCACTGGCATCCTTGCCTATTTGCGTCTGGCCCGTGTGGCCGAGCTAAGTGGTTACGCAAGCAAGACAAATCAACTCGACGCGGGTCAGAGAAACCGCGCGCAGCAAGAAGGGAGCATCTGAGTCATGTTCTATCGTGAAGCCGGAGATTTCAAAACCTCCTACCAAGATGACAGCCAGACCTTCCCGATCAAGTTTGACCGGATCCGCTACTACGTGGTGCTGGCGCTGGCATTCCTGGTGGTGCCTTTCGTCGTAAATGACTACTGGGCCAATGCGATCCTGCTGCCGTTTCTGATCTATTCGATTGCCGCAATTGGCCTGAATATTTTGGTCGGGTACTGCGGTCAGGTGTCCTTGGGGACTGGTGGTTTCATGGCTGTGGGAGCCTATGCCTGCTACAAGCTGATGACGGCGTTCCCGGAAATGAGCATGTTCATTCACGTGTTGCTCGCCGGTGGTATCACGGCGCTGGTGTGCATCGGGTTTGGTCTGCCATCGCTCAGGATCAAGGGGTTCTACCTTGCCGTAGCAACGCTGGCGGCGCAGTTTTTTCTGGTCTGGCTCTTCAACCGGGTGCCGTGGTTCTACAACTATTCCGCCTCGGGTCAGATCAGCGCGCCGGAGCGGGATGTGTTCGGCATTATCATCACCGGCCCCAATGCACCGGCCTGGGCCACCTATATGTTCAGCCTGATTTTCCTTGCCTTCTGCGCATTGGTTGCCCGCAACCTGACCCGCGGGACCGTAGGCCGCAGCTGGATGGCGATCCGTGACATGGACATTGCGGCGGAGATCATCGGGGTGAACCCGCTAAAGGCGAAGCTCTCGGCCTTTGGGGTGTCTGGTTTCTTCATCGGGGTTTCCGGCGCACTGTTCTTTTCCGTCTATCTTGGCGCAGTCGAAGTTGGCGAAGCCTTTGGTATCAATAAATCGTTCCTGGTGCTGTTCATGGTGATCATCGGTGGCCTGGGGTCGATCTTCGGCTCCTTTGCCGGGGCGGCGTTCCTGGTGCTGCTGCCGGTCGTACTGAAGGTCGTAGGCGTGGATGTGCTGGGCTGGCCCACTGATATCGTGGCCCATATCCAGCTGGTGATTGTCGGTGCGCTGATCGTGATCTTCCTGATCGCGGAGCCGCATGGCATCGCGCAGCTGTGGCGCGTCGCCAAGGAAAAACTGAGACTCTGGCCTTTCCCGCACTAAGCGGGGCCGGCCAAGCAAGACTGCGGGGCAATAACAAGATCAACCCCCGCTGTGACCCACATCGGACAATTCAAGGGAGGATGAGACCCGATGAAAATGAAACTGACAACTCTGGCGCTGGGCGCCGTGATGGCCGCTGGCCCTGCCATGGCGGACCTGGTGTTCCCGTCGCTGAGTTATCGTACCGGCCCCTATGCGGCTGGCGGTATCCCTTTTGCGGATGGCTATGCGGATTACTTCACGCTGGTCAACGAACGCGATGGCGGCATCAATGGCGTGAAGGCAAAGGTCATCGAATGTGAGACCGGCTACAACACCGAGAAAGGTGTGGAATGCTATGAGTCGACCAAGGGCGAAGGCGCGCTGGTCTATCAGCCGCTGTCCACCGGCATCACCTATCAGCTGATCCCGAAAGTGACCGCCGATGGCATTCCGCTGCACACCATGGGCTATGGTCGCACCTCGGCGGCAAATGGTGAAGTGTTCAGCAATGTTTTCAACTACCCTGCCAACTACTGGGATGGTGCGTCTGGGATCATCAACTATCTGCTGGAAGAAAACGGCGGTGATCTGAACGGCAAGAAGATCTCGCTGCTGTTCCACAACTCCGCCTACGGTAAGGAGCCGATCCGGACGCTGGAGGAGCTGTCGAAGAAACACGGCTTCACGCTGTCGACATTGCCCGTCGACCACCCCGGTCAGGAGCAGAAATCCCAGTGGTTGCAGATCCGTCGCGACCGTCCGGATTTCGTAATCATGTGGGGCTGGGGCGTGATGAACCAGGTCGCCATTCAGGAAGCCGCCAACACTCGCTATCCGATGGAGAATTTCATCGGCGTCTGGTGGTCCGGTGCTGAGCATGATGTGATGGCTGCAGGCGATAAAGCCAATGGATACAAGGCTGTGACCTTCCACGGTGTGGGGCGTGACTTCCCTGTATTTGCGGATATCCAGACACATGTTGTGGACAAAGGGCTGGCGGCTGGTGCCGGCGATCAGATCGGCAATGTGCTCTATAACCGCGGGATGTATGCAGCGATGCTGGCTGTTGAAGCGGCAAAAACCGCCCAGGAAATCCATGGCACCAACGACATCACGCCTGCGATGATGCGCGATGGTATGGAAGCCTTGGAGATGCCGGAAGCGCGCATGTCTGCGCTGGGGATGCCGTATTTCGGTCCGTCCTTCAACGTCTCCTGTGAAAACCACGGTGGCCCCGGTCTGGTTGGCATGACCCAGTGGGACGCCTCGGCCAAAACCTGGAACCTGATCAGCGATTTCGCACCCAGCGATCGTGATGTGATCCAGCCGCTGATCGAGGAAGATTCCATGGCCTATGCCAAGGAAAACAATATCGAGGCGGGCTGCAAGTAACGCAGTTTGGTCTGTCCCCGGCTTTCGGTCGGGGGCGGATCTGCCGAACCGCGTCGCTGCTGGCGCGCATATCACCCGGTGCGGCGCGTGAGGGCCGCACCCACTGACAGACCCGGAACAGGGCGATCGGGTCAGGACCGCGTGAGGACAACAACAGATGCTGGATACAGCCAAAACCACCGATGTTCAGGCAGAGACCCTGCTTGAGGTCAACAACATCGAAGTGATCTACAACCACGTGATCCTCGTTTTGAAGGGCGTCAGCCTGAAGGTCCCGAAGGGCGGGATCACCGCGCTGCTGGGCGGCAATGGCGCGGGCAAGACGACAACACTCAAGGCGGTTTCAAACCTGCTGCACTCCGAGCGGGGCGAGGTCACCAAAGGGTCGATCAGCTATCGTGGAGAGCGCATTCAGGACCGGGACCCTGCCGAACTGGTCAAAAAAGGTGTTATTCAGGTGATGGAAGGCCGTCACTGTTTTGAACATCTGACCGTTGAGGAAAACCTGCTGACCGGCGCCTATACGCGCAGCGATGGCAATGCGAACATCCAGCGCGATCTGGAGATGGTCTATAGCTACTTCCCACGTCTGAAGGAGCGCCGCCGAAGCCAGGCGGGCTATACCTCGGGTGGTGAGCAGCAGATGGTTGCCATGGGCCGCGCTTTGATGAGCCGCCCGGAGACGATCCTGCTGGACGAGCCATCAATGGGGCTGGCGCCCCAGCTGGTGGAACAGATCTTTGAGATCGTGAAATCAATCAATGAAAACGAAGGGGTGACCTTCCTTCTGGCTGAGCAAAACACCAATGTGGCGCTGCGCTATTCCCACTACGGCTACATTCTGGAATCCGGTCGTGTGGTGATGGATGGCCCGGCTGCTGAACTGCGCGAGAATCCGGATGTGAAAGAATTCTACCTTGGTATGTCCGACGACGGGCGCAAGAGTTTCCGGGATGTGCGATCCTATCGCCGCCGGAAGCGGTGGTTGAGCTGAGGCGGGGTGCTGACATGACAAATTTTGACAGCCTTGAGACTCGCAGTGCAGACGCCCGTGCCTCTGACTTGGCGGAACAACTGCCGCAGCAGATTGCCCGTGCCATGGCCGCGCCTGGTTATGGCGACAGCCTGCGGGATGTTGATGCCGCATCCATTACGTCCGTTGCGGATCTGGCGGCTCTGCCGGTTCTGCGCAAATCTGATTTGGGCAAGGCACAGGCTGCACATCCACCGTTTGGTGGGTTCACGGTAAAGCCTGCCAGCGGTTTTGCTCATATCTTCCAGTCGCCCGGTCCGATCTACGAACCGGGCGGGGTGGATCATGACTGGTGGCGTATGGGGCGGTTCCTTCATGCGGCGGGTATTGGCCCCGGCGATGTGGTGCAAAACTGCTTTGGCTATCATCTGACGCCCGCAGGTATGATCTTTGAGAATGGTGCGCGCGCGGTTGGTGCCGCTGTGCTGCCCGCGGGTACCGGTCAGACCGAATTGCAGGTCACTGCGGCGCGTGATGTGGGCGCGACTGCTTACGCCGGCACCCCTGACTACCTGAAGGTAATCCTGGACAAGGCCGATGCCATGGGTGTGCAGCTGGGCTTTACCAAGGCGGCTGTGGGGGGCGGGGCGCTGTTCCCCTCCTTGCGTCAGGAATATGCGGATCGTGGTATCACCTGTCTGCAATCCTATGCGACGGCGGATCTGGGCAATATAGCCTATGAGAGTGCGGCTATGGAGGGGATGATCGTCGATGAACAGGTCATCGTCGAGATTGTCACCCCCGGGACCGGCACCCCGGTGGCCGCCGGAGAAGTCGGCGAGGTCGTGGTGACCACGCTGAACCCGGACTATCCGCTTGTCCGGTTTGCCACCGGGGATCTGAGCGCCGTGTTGCCAGGTGAATCCCCCTGCGGCCGCACCAATATGCGGATCAAGGGCTGGATGGGTCGCGCCGATCAAACCACCAAGATCAAGGGCATGTTTGTGCGCCCTGAACAGGTTGCGGCACTGGTCGACAAGCACGATGAGATCATCAAGGCGCGCGTTATTGCCAGCCGGGACGGCGAGATGGATGCGATGACCGTTCAGATCGAAGCGCAGAACGGCGATGAAATCGCTTTTTCCCGTTCTGTGGTGGAGGTGCTGAAGCTGAAAGGCCGCGTGGAAGTGGTCGCACCCGGTGTCCTGCCTAAGGATGGTTTGGTGATCGAGGACCAGCGCAGCTACGACTGATCCCCTGTCCTGTTGGGGGTACCACCCGATCAGGGTATATCTGGCGCAACCGGGTTCCTCCCTCCGGTTGCGCCAGTTTTTGTTTCGCCACGCTTTTTGAAGTATGCGGGCGCGGCGAATGGCTGCGCTTTGGCATTGTTGCTGGCATTTCCGACGAAAATGATCGAAATAGAGGGCTGCACTGAGGTAGTCCTGCGTTCATGCCAAAGATCACATCCATTTCACCCGTAGCAGCAGAGGCCGCACGAGCCGCCGAGGTATCGGCCGTTGGTGATGCCGCCGCCGCAGGTGCGGTGCCATCCATGACAGGTCCGAGCGGCCGTCGGGGGCGGCGGAAGAAACCCGGTGGTGCGCTGTTCGCCACTGTCGGTTGGGTGGTGGCCCTGGCGTGTCTGTTGCCAATGCTGGCGGTCTCCCTTGCGGCGCTGACAGGTGGGACAGAGACGATCCAGCACCTGATGGATACGGTATTGCCGGGGTATGTCGGCACCACATTGGTACTGGTCTTGCTGGTGGCGCTAGGTACCGGAATGGTCGGTGTGGGTGCGGCCTGGCTGGTGACGATGACCCGTTTTCCAGGCGTACGGGTGATGGAGGTCGTGCTGATCCTGCCGCTGGCCTTCCCGGCTTATGTGTTGGCCTATGCATATACCTTCGTGCTGGATCATCCCGGTGTTGTGCAGACGACATTGCGACAGGTGACTGGCTGGGGGCCGCGCGACTATTGGTTCCCGGAGATCCGCTCCGTCGGAGGGGCAGCGGTGATGCTGGTACTGGTGCTTTACCCCTATGTTTACCTGCTGGCGCGGGCCGCGTTCCTGCAGCAAAGCGCGGGAGCGTTTTTGGCGGCGCGTGCGCTTGGCAACACCTCTCTGCAGGCATTCTGGCGGGTCAGCCTGCCCATGGCGCGCCCCGCGATTGCGTCGGGTGTTCTGTTGGCTGTCATGGAGACCATCGCTGACTTCGGTACCGTGAGTTATTTCGGTGTGCAGACCTTTGCCACCGGGATCTATACCAGCTGGTTTTCTCTGGCGGACCGGGCTGGTGCCGCGCAGCTGGCGCTATGTCTGCTTGGGTTTGCCCTGACCTTGGCAGTCGCGGAACGGGCCACACGCGGACGGGCACGCTATCATCACGCGGGTAAGCACCAGGCCAAGATGCCGCCGGTGGATTTGCACGGTTTCAAGGCGGCTCTGGCGTTTGGTCTCTGTGTCTTGCCGGTCCTCTTGGGGTTTCTGTTGCCGGTTGTGATTTTGGCACAGATGGGGATGGAGTCGGAGCAGAACCTGTTCAGCAAACGCTACCTGGGATTCTTGCAGAACTCGCTCACGCTGGCGATGACGGCTGCGCTCCTGACGGTGGTCGCGGCAGTTTGCCTTGGGTTTTACCAGCGCCTGCGGCCGGGTCGGCCCTCAGCGCTGGCGGGGCATGTCTCGCGGCTGGGCTATGCGGTGCCGGGCGGAGTGATCGCGGTTGGGCTGATGGTGCCCTTCGCAGCCTTTGACAACACATTGGATGCTTGGATGCAGGCGAATTTCGAGATCCGGACCGGTCTGCTGATTACCGGATCGATCTGGCTGCTGGTGGCTGCCTATATGGTGCGCTTTCTGGCAGCGGCCTTGGGGGCTTATGAGGGCGGGCAATCCACAGTGCACGCCAATATGGACGCCGCCGCGCGGTCACTGGGGCAAAGCCCGCTGGGCATGCTGCGTCGGGTGCATCTGCCGATCCTGACGCCCAGCCTGATGACCGCTTTGCTGATTGTCTTTGTCGATGTGATGAAGGAGCTGCCTGCAACGCTGATCATGCGCCCCTTCAATTACGATACGCTGGCGGTTCAGGCCTATCGCCTTGCATCGGACGAGCGGCTGGAAGGCGCGGCGGTGCCCTCGCTGGTGATCATGCTGGTTGGCCTGTTGCCAGTGATCCTGATCTGTCGACAGGTGGGGCGGCGCAGTTAAGTATGCTCCCTTTGGCGGCTTAGCTGTGCCACCAATCCTCTATGTCTTCGCGGGAGATCCGGGCCGCGGGGCCAAGCGCAACAAGTACGGTTTCTTCCGCCTCGCAGCGTTTGGCAGAGACCTGTCGGCCAACCACATGCAGCTCATAACCGCCGCCGTTCGTCAGCACAAAGCCCTTCATCCGGTAGAGGCCATCGGGCCGGTTCGCCAGTTTGTCGCCCAAGCGGCAGCGGTCCATGGGTTCATTGCTACGATGGTGCCAGGTGGCATAGGAATGATGGGCGGATTTCGCGCCGGTTCTGCCGACAGGCAACGGCAGCACGTCAAACAGCAGGTCTGCTAGGGGAGCGTTTTCCAGGAGCGTTGGGGTGCGGGCGCCAAGCGCGTTCAGTTGCTCCATGACAGCGTTCGACAGGGTATCACATTTGCTTATCAGCACCAGATCTGCGGCCCGGATCTGCTGGCTTACCTGATCGCGCAAGAGATCATCGCCAAGGAGATCCGAGAGGTTTTCGCCATCTGTAACGGTGATGGTACCGCCGTAGGACAGCTGAGCTTCGTTCACCACGGTATTGGCTATGGCAACCGGATCGGAGAGGCCGCTGGCTTCGATCACGATGTGATCCGGGTGGTTCTCCTCTGCGAGAATACGGTGCAGAGCGGCAGTCAGATCCTCCCCTAAGGTGCAGCAGACGCAGCCGTTGCTGAGCGCGATGGTCTGCGCGTTGGCATCCTGAAGAAGACTTTCGTCGATGTTGATGCGACCAAAGTCATTGACTAGAACCGTCAGGCGCAATCCATGATCCTCGCTCAGAAGTCGATTGATCAGGGTGGTTTTTCCGGCGCCGAGGTAACCGCTGATGATGGTGACCGGGATACGCTTCATCGGGTGTGTCCCGATGGGATGATGTGGTCACGCATGGCTTGTCCCCGCTCTGCATCGCTGAATACGGGCTGCAGCTATAGGTGGTCTTTCCCGGTCCGTCCACCCTCAGCGCGACGTCAGGTCAAGCCGGTACTGGCGGCAACATGCCCGTTTAATTCATGGCGTATCCGCTTTTCTGGGGGAGCACCTCAGACAATGCAATTGGCGGGAAGCGGTAGGGAGGACCTAAAATCACGGCAACCCGGGGGCTCGGCTCCAGGGACACTGGAATCGTGAAAAAGGGGTGAAAGCCGTGTTAAACCGCAATGAACTGATTCTCCGCATTGTCCTACTGGGGCTGGGGGCGACGGCGTTTATGGATCTATGGGCGATTGCCGCTGATACATTGTTTGGCGTCCCGCAGAGCAATTTTGCCGTGGTTGGACGATGGCTTGGCCATATGCCTGAGGGGGTGTTCACCCACGACAGTATCCGCAAAGCTGCACCGG
The DNA here is from genome assembly GCF_000473105.1 of Phaeobacter inhibens DSM 16374. NCBI lineage: Bacteria > Pseudomonadati > Pseudomonadota > Alphaproteobacteria > Rhodobacterales > Roseobacteraceae > Phaeobacter > Phaeobacter inhibens. Next base: position 2,938,653 of record NZ_KI421498.1, read on the forward strand.
TGGCGAATGAAGGCGCACTTGGCTGGACTGCACATTACATAGTTGGCGTGATCTTCGCCGCGCTATTCGTTGCGGTTGGCGGGCAGCGTCAGCTGCTGCAGCCGGGGCCGGTTGTACCGATCCTTTTTGGCCTGGTGACGGTGGTTGCACCGTTCTTCATCCTGCAACCAGCACTGGGGGCGGGCATCATGGCGGCAAATAAACCCAATCCGGATGCCGCGCGACTAAAGAGCCTGATGTCGCATTTCTCATTCGGTTTGGGGCTTTACGTGGTGGCGTATGGTCTGTCCCGTCTGGCACCCAAGGGGCGGCTCGGATCTGAGGATCAGATTTCGCCTGCTGAGTAGCTGGGTTGCTGTCCGGTGTTCAGAACAACAAAGGCGCAGGAAATCATCCTGCGCCTTTGCCTCTAGATCAGTGGCGCATTTGCGCCGGTCATCACGCGGTAGGGATTATTCCCAGCCCACCTGATTGAAGATCTTCTGGGCGGTGGGGATGTTCTTTGCCACGTCGGACAGCTGAACATCATCCGGCTTGAAGTGACCGAGTGCGGCGATGCTGGGTGCCAGAGCAACGCCGGGAACCGCAGGGTATTCGTCATTGCCAGCCGAGAAATACTGCTGTGCCTGATCGGAGGCGAGGTATTCCAGGAACTTCACGGCATTGTCTTTGTTGGGGGCGTTCACTGCCACACCACCGCCGGACAGGTTCATATGCGCGCCTTCTGCGTCCTGCGCAGGGAAAACCCAACCGATCATGTCACGGTCTGCCGACAGACCTTTCACGTCCTTACGGATGGAGCGGGCAAAGTAGTAGCTGTTGCCAACCGCGATTTCGCATTCGCCAGAGACAATGCCGCGCAGCTGGTCGGTATCACCCCCCTGCGGTGCGCGCGCCATATTGGCGACAACGCCTTTTGCCCAATCGGTTGCGGCCTCTTCACCGTGGTGCGTGACGATCGAGGCCAGCAGGGTCTGGTTGTAGGTGTTGGTCGACGACCGGATGCAGACCTGACCTTTGTAAGCCGGATCGGCGAGGTCGAGATATGTCTTCGGCGGGGTTGCGACATCTGCCTTGTCAAAGAAGATGATACGTGCGCGCTGCGAGAAGCCGAACCATTGGTTGTCTGCATCCTGCAGGTAGCCCGGAACGCGGGCTTCCAGCGTGTCGCTGTCGATGGCTTGCAGCAGACCTTCGTTCTTGGCGCGGGCCAGGCGAGAGGTGTCGACTGTCAGCAGAATGTCAGCAGGGGAGTTTGCACCCTCTGCGCTCATCCGGGCGATCAGCTCGTCGGCTTTGCCTTCGATGCGGTTGATGGTGATGCCGGTGGCCTCTTCAAAATCGGAGTAGAGACGCTCGTCGGTATCATAGTGGCGCGAGGAGTAGAGGTTCAGCTCACCCTCAGCAGCGGCAGATGTTGCGACGGCGGCGACCAAGGCGCCTGCAAGAATGGTGGTCGATTTCAGCATGGTACATCCCATCTATTCAAAACACTCGGGGGTCTTGGCCAGAGGCGTCGAACCCGACTGATTTGCTCAGATAAAGAGTTTCAGCAAAAATGCAAAGAAAAACCGACAAAAAGAATCGGAAAAAGGCGCCCGCCTCGGCGACTTGGCCGTAGGGCGCGATGTGGGAGGGTATAAAATGAAAAAACCGCATCCGAAGATGCGGTTTTCAAATCAGCTAAGCTGCGTCTGGCAATCAGCCCTGGCGTGCTTTAAAGCGGCGCTGGGTCTTGTTGATCACATAGACACGGCCCTTGCGACGCACAACGCGGCAATCACGGTGCCGGTTCTTGAGCGAGCGGAGCGAGTTCTTGACCTTCATGGCCTATCTCCTGTTCTGCGGCGCGAACCAGCGCCTGGGTTGCGGGGCTCCGATCCTTAGACCAGAGCAATGAATTCATGGTGGGCGATACAAGGTTCGAACTTGTGACCCCTTCGATGTCAACGAAGTGCTCTACCACTGAGCTAATCGCCCATAAATACCTACGCTTTCGGCCGGCCCCAAATTGAAAGGGGCGCGGATGACCGCGCCGGTGAGGGGGTCTATAAAATGAGTCGGAGAGGGGTGCAAGAGCTTTTGACCGCAGAAATTTCCGGTCTATGCTGTTTCTTGTATCTGAGCGGCCGGAGCCTGCATGTCTGACACAGTATATTTGGTGGAAATGCCACAGGAATTGCGGTCCGGGGTTGTTTTTGCCTCACCGCACAGCGGATCGGACTACAGCGCAGCGTTTCTGGCGCAGACGATTCTTGATCCTTTGCAGCTGCGCAGTTCGGAAGACGCCTTTGTTGACGAGCTGTTCGCAGCTGCGCCGCGATTCGGAATGCCCCTGCTGACCGCGCGGGCGCCACGCGCCTATGTCGATCTCAACAGATCAACCGAAGAACTGGACCCGGCGCTGATCGAGGGTGTCATTAAACGCGGGCAGAACCCGAGGGTGGCTTCGGGGCTGGGAGTTGTACCACGGGTGGTGGCCCATGGGCGGGCGATCTACCATGGAAAGCTAAGCCAGTGCGAAGCGAGGCGGCGAATCGAGTCCTATTGGCGACCATATCATGCCGCATTGCAGCAGCTTCTGGATCAGGCGCGGATCGGGTTTGGACAGGCGGTGCTGATTGATTGCCATTCAATGCCGCATGAGGCGATATCTGCTGCCGGGCGGAGGGGGGCTGGGCTGCCTGATGTTGTGCTGGGGGATCGGTTCGGTGCTGCCGCCTCCTCCGAGGTCATGGACCGGGTCGAAGCGGCGTTTGTCGGCGCCGGGCTGCGCGTTGCGCGCAATACCCCCTTTGCAGGGGCCTATATCACGCAGACCTATGGCCGCCCGTCGCGTGCGCAACATGCGGTGCAGGTCGAAATTGATCGTAGCCTCTATATGAATGAGGCGCGCATTGAGAAAACCGCCGATTTTGCCGCGCTGCAAATGGTGCTGACCGATGTGATCGCTGAACTGTCGCAGCTGAATTGTGATCCGGTGCCTCTGGCAGCGGAGTAAGCGCAGCTCCTGCTACCGAAGAGAGCGGCCCTTCTGGATGGCGGATTTGCCAAAGCGTTCGCGGATAGCATCTGTCGCGCGTTCGGCTTTGGCGCGCTGACCTGCCTGAGGGTCGAGCAAATCACCGGTGATATCAGCCTGGGTTTCCGGGACCAAATCGGAAATGCCGCAGCCAAGCAGCCGGTAGGGACCTTCGTCGCCAACCTGATCCAGTAGGGCACGGGCGGTACGATAGACGGTATCCGCGATCTGGGTGGCGTCGCGCAGGGATTGCCGCCGGGTGAGGCTGCTGTGATTTGCGCGTTTCAGCTTCAGCGTCACCACCCGTCCAGCCAGCTGCCGCGCTTTGGCACGGTCGGAGACCTTTTCGGCCAGCCGCCACAGATGTCCGTCAAGCACCTCAAGACTGGCCGTATCCTCAAAGAAGGTGGTCTCATTCGAGATGGATTTGATGGGCGCATTGGAGGATACGCGGCGCCGGTCCTGGCCACGCGCGAGATGCCAGAGCCGCTCTCCCATCGAACCGAAGCGAGCATTAAGATCAGTCCGATCCCATCTGAGAAGATCGGAGAAGCTGCGAATCCCGGCCTTGTCGAGCGAGGCCTGCGCGGCGGGGCCAATGCCCCAGATCAGGCGCACCGGTTTGTCCTTCAGGAACTCAGAGGTTTCAGCCGCGCCAATCACCGAAAATCCGCGGGGTTTGTCCAGATCTGACGCGACCTTGGCTAGGAACTTATTGTGCGACAGCCCGATGGATCCGGTCACACCCAGTTCATCTTTCATGCGTTTGACCAGCCGCGCCAGCATCACCGCAGGCGGCGCGCCATGCAGGCGCTGGGTGCCGGACAAATCCATGAAAGCCTCATCCAAGGATAGCGGTTCAACATCTGGGGTCAGCTCATCCATCATGGCGCGGATCTGGCGGCTGACGTCGACATAGACGTTCATGCGAGGTTTGATCACCACCGCGTCCGGGCAGAGCTTCAGCGCCTGAAACATTGGCATGGCCGAACGAACACCGCGAATGCGCGCGACATAGCAGGCGGTGGAGACCACGCCACGTTGCCCGCCACCGATCACCACAGGTTTGTCGGCGAGATCTGGATTGTCGCGTTTTTCAACACTGGCGTAGAATGCATCACAATCCATATGTGCGATTGAGAGCGAGAACAGCTCAGGATGAGCTTTGATACGCGGGCTTTGGCAGCTGGGGCAGCGCTTTGGGTTCGGGGTCCTGCCATTCTTCGGTTTCAGCACGCCATGGGACAGGCATTCCCGACAAAGTACCTGCAGGTTCTGGCCGCCGCCTGCCGGACCCTCAGGTCTGGTCAGATCAGACGTTATAGGATGCTGGTCGGACATGGGCGCAAAAACCGGGAGGGGCTGAATGAGGGAATCTCATGGTGCTGCAGGGGCGCATAGAGTAGCCTCTGCAACGGAAATTGTCTTTAGACGATCTGACATGGTGAGAGCAGGGATGACATTCGACGGTGCCAAGCTGGCACTTTTTATCGGTGACAGGCTGTTGGTCATTGAGCGTGACGCCTATCCGGACATTCCCTATCCCGGCCACTGGGATTTCCCAGGCGGCGGTCGCGAGGGGGCGGAAACACCAGAAACCTGTGCCCTGCGCGAAACCGAGGAGGAGGTCGGGCTGCTCGTACAGGAGACAGATCTGGTCTGGCGGCGAAGCTATGCGCGGCCCAACGGTGTGGTCTGGTTTTTTGCTGCACATTTACCTGCCAAGAGAGAGCGAGACATCAGGCTGGGGGATGAGGGGCAGAGCTGGGCGCTGGTCCGGCCCGAATGGTACATCGCGCACGATCTGGCGGTACCCCATTTCGCCGATTATCTGCAGGCCTATCTATCGCATCGCGGCACTATCGGCGCATGAGCTTGGGCGCGTTTGCTGCCCGGTTCAAAATCGATGCCCTGAAAGAAAGAACCCCCGCTGCTGTAGCGGGGGAGGTGACGAACCTCAGGAAGAGCAAGGCCGTCAGGGGAGTGTCTCTCCCACAGGGTCGGTCATTTTGACCTCTCAGCATAGTCTGTTGCGCAGGATTATGTAATTCCATCTCTGGCTGTGTGCTTTTGTGGGCACAGGACAAAAAGGCGCATTTGGCAGCATGGCGATATAGAAATCTGTTGCAATTCGCATACTTGACCCTAGGTAAGCGTTGCGTAAGGCCGGGTCGCAGCCTGCCTATGTGGGGCGCAGTCAAATGTTTTATTTCTGCCTAATGTTTAGGCATTTTTCGATATCGATCGTGCTGGAACGGTCAATCTGACCGTCGCGAACGGAAAACCCGCCAAAGCGATCTGCGTCGGCGGGTTTGGAGTGTTGAAGAAGTGAAACCTGAGCTTGGCTGCCGCCTGCTTGAAGTCTGTGTCAGCGGGGCAGGCTGGTCAGAATATCTTCGGCTGCGCTGCGTGGTGCTTCTGCGGCCCAGATCGGACGGCCCACTACGATATGGTCGGCACCGGCCTCTAACGCGCTGGCCGGGGTGGCCACGCGTTTCTGATCTCCCAGGGCGGCTCCGGCGGGGCGTACGCCTGGGGTGACAATGAGCTTGCCTGATGCTTCGGGCAGGGCGCGGATCAGGGCGGCCTCCTGCGGGCTGGCGATCACGCCATCGGCTCCAGCGGTGAGCGCAAGGCCCGCGCGCTCCTGTACCAGATCAGAGATTTCCCCAGATTTGATCAGCGCCTCGTCCAGATCGGCGCGGTCCAGAGAGGTGAGGATGGTCACGCCAAGGATTTTGAGGTTGGTGCCAGCGGCGCCTTCCTTGGCGGCGCGCACAACATGCGGATCACCGTGGACGGTGAGGAAATCGAGGTCAAACTGCGCCAGACCGCGCACCGCAGCCTCAACTGTGGCGCTGATGTCGAAGAGTTTCATGTCGAGGAAGATGCGCTTGCCGCGTTCCTGTTTCAGTTCATTGGCGAGGGCCAGCCCCCCGCCGGTCAACATGCCCAGGCCGATCTTGTAGAACGACACAGCATCGCCAAGCGTATCGGCCAGTTGCAGCCCGGCGATTGCATTGGGAACGTCCATCGCAACGATCAGGCGGTCGTCAGCTGTGGTTTCTTGGCGGGGGTTGGCGGTGGAAGATGCGGACATGGAGGTTCCTCGGCTTAGGGGCGCCTTTGCGGGCAGTGTGGACATGCAGGCAGTTTAGGGATCGCGCTGCTTTTAGTGGTGGTGTTGCCGTTGGGAAAGGGGAAAACGGCTGGGTCGACGGGGCGGCCATGGTCCCTCAGTGTTCTGCCAGGAGTGCAGGCGGGGCATACTCTTGATCTGGGTCAGGGATTTGGTGACATATTTGCCGCATACTGACCTTGAAGAGACAGTAAGATCTCCCACATTGAACCTGAAGGCCCTGAACGGGACGTGCTGCAAAGCGGGCGTCGCCACCAAAACGGGGCGCTTATATAAGGAGAGCAAGATGGACTTGAACAAGTTCACAGAACGGGCGCGCGGTTTTGTGCAGGCGGCCCAGACGATTGCACGACGTGAGGATCACCAGCGACTGATGCCTGAGCATTTGCTGAAGGCGCTGATGGATGACGACCAAGGACTGGCGAGCAATCTGATCACTCGCGCTGGTGGAACGCCGGAACAGGTGGTTCAGGCGCTGGAGTTGGCGGTGTCCAAACTGCCCAGGGTGCAGGGCAATTCTGCTGATATCTATCTGGATGGCCAGACCGCCAAGGTGCTCGACGAGGCGGCTAAGATTGCTGAGAAGGCCGGTGACAGTTTCGTGCCGGTTGAGCGGCTGCTGATGGCGCTATGTATGGTCAAGTCCAAGGCCAAGGATGCGCTGGCGGATGGCAATGTCTCCGCGCAGGCGTTGAACGAGGCGGTCAATGATATCCGTAAGGGTCGCAAGGCGGACAGTGCCAGCGCCGAAGATGGCTATGACGCTCTGCAGAAATACGCCCGCGATCTGACGGAGGCGGTACGGGACGGCAAGATTGATCCGATCATTGGCCGGGATGAGGAAATCCGCCGGGCGATGCAGGTGCTGAGCCGCCGGACCAAGAACAATCCGGTGCTGATTGGCGAGCCGGGGGTTGGTAAGACTGCAATCGCCGAGGGCATGGCCCTGCGTATCGTCAATGGCGATGTCCCTGAATCTCTACGCGACAAGCAGTTGCTTTCGCTCGATATGGGCGCGTTGATCGCGGGTGCCAAATACCGCGGAGAATTCGAGGAACGCCTGAAGGCGGTTCTGACCGAGGTGACGGAGGCCGCTGGCGAAATCATTCTGTTCATCGATGAGATGCACACGCTGGTTGGTGCGGGGAAATCGGATGGCGCGATGGATGCGGCGAACCTGATTAAGCCTGCGCTCGCACGGGGTGAGTTGCATTGTATTGGCGCCACGACGCTGGACGAATACCGCAAATATGTCGAAAAAGACGCTGCTTTGGCGCGCCGGTTCCAGCCTGTGATGGTGACCGAGCCGACGGTTGAGGACACCATTTCGATCCTCCGCGGCATCAAGGAGAAGTACGAATTGCACCACGGTGTTCGTATTGCGGATGCGGCGCTGGTGTCTGCGGCGACGCTTTCCCATCGCTATATCACTGATCGGTTCCTTCCGGACAAGGCGATTGACCTTATGGATGAGGCTGCGGCGCGCCTGCGGATGCAGGTCGACAGCAAGCCCGAAGAGCTGGATGCGCTCGACCGGCAGATTCTGCAGATGCAGATTGAGGAAGAGGCGCTGAAGCTTGAGGATGATGCGGCATCAAAAGACCGCTTGGAGACGCTGCAGAAAGAACTGGCAGAGCTGCAGGAGAAATCGGCGGAAATGACCGCGCAGTGGCAGTCCGAACGCGACAAATTGGCCTCTGCCCGTGGGCTGAAGGAACAGCTGGACCGCGCCCGCGCCGATCTGGATGCGGCTAAACGAGAGGGCAACCTCGCCCGCGCGGGGGAGCTGTCCTATGGTGTCATCCCCGGGCTGGAAAAACAGCTGAGTGAGGCGGAAGCCTCTGAACGCAATGGGCTAATGGTTGAAGAGGCCGTTCGCCCCGAGCAAATCGCCGGCGTGGTCGAACGCTGGACCGGTATCCCCACCTCCAAGATGTTGGAAGGGGAGCGTGAGAAACTGCTGCGGATGGAGGCTGACCTGCACGGTCGGGTGATTGGTCAGGATGCGGCTGTGACCGCTGTGTCCAACGCCGTGCGCCGCGCCCGTGCGGGCCTGAATGATGAAAATCGGCCCCTGGGATCGTTTTTGTTCCTTGGCCCAACCGGCGTTGGTAAGACTGAGCTGACCAAAGCCGTCGCTGATTTCCTGTTTGATGACGACAGCGCCATGGTGCGTGTTGATATGTCGGAGTTCATGGAAAAACACGCGGTTGCTCGGCTGATCGGCGCGCCTCCGGGCTATGTCGGCTATGATGAGGGAGGCGTGCTGACCGAAGCGGTGCGGCGCAAACCCTATCAGGTGGTTCTCTTTGATGAGGTTGAAAAGGCCCATCCGGATGTCTTCAACGTGTTGTTGCAGGTCTTGGATGATGGTGTGCTCACCGATGGGCAGGGACGGACCGTCGATTTCAAGCAGACGCTGATCATCCTGACGTCGAACCTCGGCGCGCAGGCGCTGAGCCAGCTGCCGGATGGGGCCGATGCCGCCGACGCCAAGCGTGACGTGATGGATGCCGTGCGTGCCCATTTCCGCCCAGAGTTCCTGAACCGGCTGGATGAGACGATCATTTTTGATCGGCTGGGTCGCAAGGATATGGATGGAATCGTCACGTTGCAGTTGGCGCGGCTGGAGAAACGCCTTGTGGGCCGCAAGATCACGCTTGAGATGGATGATGGCGCGAAGACATGGCTCGCAGATGAGGGGTATGACCCGGTGTTCGGTGCTCGTCCGCTGAAGCGAGTCATCCAGAGAGTGTTGCAGAACCCATTGGCGGAGATGCTGCTGGCGGGAGAAATACGCGACGGGGACACGGTGCCTGTCAGTGCCGGCGCTGAGGGCCTGATCATCGGGGATCGTATTGGCACCAGCGATCGCCCGCGCCCTGACGACGCCGTTGTCCACTAAACATGTGCAGACACGATTGAACAGGAAAGGCCCGCCAGATCTGGCGGGCCTTTTCGTCTGCGGTCTGGCTAAGGCATGGCTTTCAGTTACTGGCGACCACGCGTGTTGCGCCCCTGCGGCGTAAAACTGTCAAACGCGGTTCCCAGTCATAACGGGGGTCTTTGGATGTGGCGGACCAGTAGAGATTGCCGCCATAGCGCCAGGGGTCCAACACAATGCCACCGTAGATATCTGCGCCCTTGGGGGCGATGATGGCGCTGCTGTGTTCAATACGAAAGCTGTTTCGTGGTTCCGCGATGGCCCGCAGGATTGTCAGACTCTGGAAGTCTTCACGTTGCAGCCTGGCCTGCATGTCCTCAGCGTAGTGGTAGCATAGGCCCCGTTGCCGGACGCCGCTGTTGACGAGGGTGTTGTGCAGGATGGGTGAGGTTGTGACCTGATACTCTTTTGCCAAGGCCGTCGCATGGTTATAGGCGATTTGCGCCGCGCGCGCAGCCTCGGCGGGATCTACATCGGGGCTCAGGGTTTCGATTGCGTGACGGAGCTGACTGACCTCATCTGGTTTGCCACCGGAGTGGGGTGTGCAGCCTGTAACCAGCGCCGTGGCAATCAGCAGCAGGGAAACAACGATGGACTTCATGCAGGGGCTGCTCGCTCAGTGTTTCGGTATCCCTAGCTTATCAAAGGCAATGACGTCAGACAGCGGGGAAATCCGACTTGGGCGGTTCTATTCCTCAATCGCCTCAAGAACGATGTCGTTCAGCAACGTCTGGATCAGTTGCATCTCGCCCTCGGGAAAGGCGCGAAAGCCGATTGTTGTGATGTTACTGTCCGGCCGTTGCGCGACGAATATGTCATAGGGGCAGAAGGTGATATTCATCGGATTGGCTTCCATCACTTCGCGGGACAGGCTGGCCGAGCAGAAAGAATAGACCTCGGCTTGTTCAAACAGCACCACGTCAGAGCCAACATCTGCGCGGGTGCGTTCCAGCATCTCTCCGACGTGACTGACATGATCGACCACCAGACCACGGTCAGTGATGGCGCTCTCCAGTCCGAAGGTCACATCCTCAAAGGTCAAATTTGTCTGGTAGCTGACCATATGTGTATCTGCTGATTGCTCTGCCAGGGCGGACAGGCCTGTCACGGTGATGGCAGCGGCTGCGCCTGACAGGGTGAAGATATACCTGCCGATATGGCGAGCTGTGGTGCGAATTGCGGTGATTTTTGTCATGGTCCTCTCCCAATGTGATCAAAGGTGACTTGCCCGCCCTGTGGAATACGCCAAGTTGGTATGGGGCGGGCCGATGGGCAGCGCGTTCCATTATCATATAGGAGTTTTTGCATGGGTTTCGCGGCAAATGCCATAGAATTCCTCGCGTATGCCTTTGTCTTTGCGCTGGGCGCGCTGGCACTGATCGCAGCGGGGCTGTTTGTGGTGGATCGGATCCAGACAGAGGACGCGGTGCGGCGCAACTATCCGGTGATTGGCAGGTTTCGCGGGTTGTTCAGCACTTTGGGTGAGTTTTTTCGCCAGTATTTCTTTGCCATGGACCGTGAGGAGATGCCCTTCAACCGTGCGCAACGGGAATGGGTCGGGCGTGCCGCAGAGGGTAAGGGCAACACGGTTGCCTTCGGTTCAACCCGCAACCTGAATGTGCCCGGCACGCCGATCTTCGTGAATGCGGCCTTTCCGGCTCTGGATGATGACAAGGCCTGCTGCGAGCCGCGCCTGATCGGGCCAACGGCCCGCCAGCCCTATATGGCGCCTTCCTTCTTCAATATCTCCGGTATGAGTTATGGGGCACTGTCGGCACCTGCGGTACGTGCCCTCAGCCATGGGGCCAAAGAGGCGGGTATCTGGATGAACACGGGCGAAGGCGGGTTGAGCCCCTATCATCTGGAAGGGGGCTGTGATGTCGTGTTTCAGATCGGCACTGCAAAATACGGCGTGCGCGATGAGAATGGCGTGCTGAGTGATGATCACCTGCGTAAGGTGGCCTCATATGATGCCGTGCGGATGTTTGAGCTGAAGCTGGCGCAGGGGGCAAAACCGGGCAAAGGGGGCATTCTGCCGGGGGCCAAGGTCACCAAACAGATCGCCGAGATCCGTGGGATCCCGGAAGGTGAGGACAGTATCTCGCCGAATAGGCACCCTGAAATTGCCAACTACGACGAGCTGTTGGATATGATCGCACATGTCCGGGAGGTGACCGGCAAGCCGGTGGGCATCAAGATGGTCGTCGGGGCCGAGGCCGCCCTGCGCGAGATGTTTCTGCACATTGCGGCGCGCAAGGATGACAGCGTACCGGATTTTATCACGGTTGATGGCGGCGAGGGCGGGACCGGCGCGGCCCCGATGCCACTGATTGATCTCGTCGGTATGTCGGTGCGCGAGGCGCTGCCTCTTATGTGTAATCTGCGCGATGAATATGGGCTCAAGGATCGCATCCGCCTGATCGCCTCGGGAAAGCTGGTCAATCCGGGCGATATCGCCTGGGCGCTGGCGGCGGGAGCTGACTTTGTCACCTCGGCGCGAGGATTCATGTTCTCGCTCGGCTGTATCCAGGCCCTGAAATGCAATCGCAACAGCTGCCCCACCGGGATCACCACACATAATAAGCGCCTGCAAAAGGGATTGGTGGTAGAGGAGAAATTCACCCGCGTTGCCCGCTACGCCAAGGAGATCATCCATGAGGTGGAAACCATTGCTCATTCCGTTGGGGTGAGTGAGCCCCGCCAGCTTCGTCGCTGTCACGTACGGATTATGCAGGAGGATGGGCGCAGCCGACCGATGCATGAGCTTATGCCAGGTTACAGTGCCATCGCGGAGACGTGAGAGGATATGTTTTGGACTGTGCCGCAACCTGCCTTAGGTCGTTGGCAACGAACATAAAGGAGATCCCGCATGGCCCACCGCTGGAAGAATGACCTGAGTGACGCTGATGTCACGCCCTATGCTGCATTTCTGAACCGCCGTCAGATCATGGCTGGTCTGGGCGGTGCCGCGGGGCTGGGTCTGGCAGGGCTGGGTGGCACGGCCGCGCGGGCCGCTACGGAGGAGGCACTAGAGCCCAACAGTTGGGAGGATGTGACCACCTATTGCAACTTCTACGAATTTGGCACGGGTAAGGGGGATCCCGCCGCCTATGCAGGCCAGATGACGACGGAGCCCTGGAGTGTTGAGATCGACGGTCTGGTAGAGCGGCCGGGCAGCTATTCCATGGCGCAAATTTTGGATGCTATGACGCTGGAGGACCGGATCTATCGCTTCCGCTGTGTTGAGGCTTGGTCAATGGTCGTGCCCTGGCAGGGGTTCGAGCTGGCGGACCTCCTTAATCTGGCCGGAGTGCAGGACGGCGCCAAATACGTGGCGTTTGAAACCCTCTATCGGCCATCGGAAATGCCTGGCACCGCCTATAATGTACTGGACTGGCCTTACCGGGAGGGTCTGCGCCTTGATGAGGCGCAGCACCCGCTGACAATTATGGCCACCGGGATCTTTGGCAAGCCGCTACCCAATCAGAACGGCGCGCCGCTGCGGTTGGTGGTTCCGTGGAAATATGGTTTCAAATCGATCAAGTCGATTGTCCGCATCACGCTCACGGATCAGCAGCCGCAAACCAGTTGGAACATGGCGAATGCGCGCGAATATGGATTCTATAGCAACGTAAACCCCACTGTGGATCATCCCCGATGGAGCCAAGCCAGCGAGCGACGTATCGGCGGCGGCCTTTTTGCCCGCCGCGAACCGACTTTGATGTTCAACGGCTATGAGAAAGACGTGGCCGCGCTGTATCAGGGTATGGATCTGGCAGAGAACTTCTGAATGCAGCGGATCAACAGCCTATTTCGTATGGTTCCGGTCTGGCTGGTCTATATGGGCGGGATGCTACCGGCAGGTGTCCTGTTCTATCAGGGGCTCTCTGGTGCGCTTGGTGCGGAACCAATCAAGGCGCTGGAACATGAATATGGCGAACTGGCTCTGCAACTGCTGGTGGCGACTCTGGCGATTACGCCGCTGCGCCGCCTGCTCGGGTTGAATCTGATGCGATTTCGCCGGGCGATCGGTCTATTGTGCTTCTTCTATGTGAGCTGCCACCTGCTGGTGTGGTTGCTGCTTGATGTGCAGTTGCTGGGGCAGATCCTGGCGGACATCCTGAAGCGGCCATATATCACCATCGGCATGGCCGGTTTCGTGTTGATGCTTCCCTTGGCGCTGACCTCGAATGGGATTTCAGTTCGCCGGTTGGGCGCGCGATGGCGCCTCCTGCATCGGCTGACGTATCC
>NZ_KI421498.1:3257008-3358384 GCF_000473105.1 Phaeobacter inhibens DSM 16374
TCGTCTTCGGTATCAAACTTAAACAGCGGCGCCATCGGGCCAAAGGTCTCATCCTGAGAGAATACCATGTCCTGCGTGGCACCTGTGATAATTGTCGGCTCAAAGAATGTGCCGCCCAGCTCCGATGGATTGCCGCCCAGGATCACTTCGGCGCCTTTTTCTTTTGCATCGGCGATGTGGGATTTGACCTTTTCCACCGCGTTCTCGTTGATCAGCGGGCCAAACTGCACGCCCTCAGCCAACCCGTCGCCAACCGTCATCTTGGCGACGGCCTCTTTCAGTTTTTCCGCAAAGGCATCGTAAACACCTGCCTGGACATAGATCCGATTAGCGCAGACGCAGGTCTGGCCGTTATTGCGGAACTTGCACATGATCGCGCCTTCGACTGCGGCGTCGAGGTCGGCATCATCAAACACGATGAACGGCGCGTTGCCGCCCAGTTCCATTGAACATTTCATCACGGTGTCGGCCGCCTGTCGCATCAGGATGCGCCCCACTTCGGTAGATCCGGTAAAGGTCAGCTTGCGCACGGCGTTGTTCTCGCAGAACTCTTTGCCTGTTTCCGAGGCATTGGAAGAGGTCACGACGTTGAAGACGCCCGCCGGAATGCCCGCACGGTCTGCCAGCACGGCCAACGCGGTCGCCGACAGCGGCGTCAATTCGGCAGGCCGCGCAACAAAGGCACAGCCCGCCGCCAACGCCGGGCCCGCCTTGCGGGTGATCATCGCATTGGGGAAATTCCAGGGTGTGATCGAGGCGGCCACCCCAATGGGCTGTTTCAGCACGGTGATGCGCTTGTCGCGCTGATGGCCGGGAATGGTCTCGCCATAGATACGTTTGGCTTCTTCTGCAAAGAACTCAATGAAGGACGCGCCATAACCGATCTCACCGCGCGACTCGGCGAGGGGCTTGCCCATCTCGGCGGTCAGGATCACAGCCAGATCCTCTTGGTTCTCCATCATCAGATCAAACCATTTGCGCAGAACATTTGCACGTTCTTTGCCGGTCCATTTGGACCAATCCTTCTGAGCGACTTCTGCCTGCGCGATGGCGCCGGCCACTTGCGACCGGCTGACATCCGCCACATTGGCAATCACATCGCCACGCGCCGGGTTCTTCACCTCGAATGTGCCGTCCGCGCCATCGACAAACGCCCCGCCGATATAGGCACGGGGTTCTAGTAGGCTAGGGTCGGTGAGCAGTGATTTCAGGTCAGTGGTTGCGTCGAGCATTGCGGGCCTCCCGTATATCATTTGCGAAATGCAAATCAGCTGTGACTTGATATGTCCAGAAAGATAGATGAGTCCAGAATTTGATCAAATGTAGGGGCTAGGCGGGCATCACATCGATGTTCTGCAGGGACCGGGTCATTTGACATGTTCTGTGCCAGGCTGTCAGGTAGCGGCAACAAGAAGAACAGGGAGACTGGGCATGGAGCTCGACGACGCGTATTCAAATGGCGCCTATATCGAAAATGCTGACAGCTATCCGCCGCGCTGGGCGGCCTCTGCCGAGGATTTTCGCAACGCGATGCGTGACCGGTCCCGGCTGGATGTGCCCTACGGCGAGGGGGCCAGGCACCGCTATGATCTGTTTCTTCCCGAAGGTGCAGCCAAGGGGCTGATGATCTTTGTGCATGGCGGTTATTGGATGGCGTTCGATAAATCCAGCTGGTCGCATCTGGCTGTGGGGGCGTTGGCGCACGGCTATGCGGTCGCCATTCCCTCCTATGATCTTTGCCCAGAGGTACGGATTGCTGATATCACCCAACAGATCGCCTCAGCTGTCACCGCCATCGCTGCCGAGGTGGAGGGACCGATTTCGCTGGCGGGCCATTCCGCAGGCGGGCATCTGGTGGCGCGCATGTTGGACCGGGAACTTTTGCCGGAGGAGGTGGGTGAACGGATTGCCGCGGTGGTGCCGATCTCACCGCTTGCGGATCTGCGGCCTCTGCTGCGCACCACGATGAACACCAAGTTCAAGCTGGACGCAGCAAACGCTGCCGCAGAAAGCCCAATTGACATGGAACATCGCTATCCGGCGGATGTCACAGTCTGGGTGGGCGGTGACGAGCGCCCGGCCTTTCTGGATCAGGCCGTCTGGCTGGCCGAAGCCTGGGAGGTGGATCATGTCATTGCGTTCGGCAAACATCATTTCAACGTGATCGAACCCTTGGCCGATCCCGAAAGCGATCTGGTCGCGGTCTTGGTCAAATAACCCGACCCTTCAGAAAAAAAACGCACAACGCCGCAGAAACCTGCGGCGTTTGTCGTTTTTTGACTCTCTTGCGGGGATTCAGACTTGCCAGCATTGCAGCTCTGCCGCAATCTCTGCGCCAAGGGCCAGGCGATGGCGTCGCCGCATGGAGTTCATGCTGCCCTAACTCTCAAACCGTCCTGAACGCCGGGACCTTTCTTGTAAGATGGAAGGGTCGACTATGACTTCACGTCCTGAAATGTATCGTTTTCACAATGGTGAAAAGGCGCCGCTGCAATTTGCTGTCTCCGAATATGAGGCGCGGATCGCAGGCCTGCGCAAAATCATGGCAGAGACCGGCGTAACCGCCGCTGTCTTCACTTCGATGCACAATATCTCCTACTATTCGGGCTTTACCTACTGCGCTTTCGGTCGCCCCTATGGCATGGTGGTCACCGCTTCCGAGGCTGTGACCATTTCCGCCGGGATCGACGCAGGCCAGCCCTGGCGCCGGTCGTTCTGCGACAACATTACCTATACCGACTGGCAGCGTGACAACTTCTGGCGTGCGATCAAATCGGTTTCAGGCGATGGCGCGGTTGTCGGCTACGAGAGCGATCACCTGACCTTGCTGCAGAAGGCAAAACTGGAACACTTCCTGACCCCGTCGCAGCTGGTTGATCTGTATGAGCCGACCATGCGCCAGCGCATGGGCAAATCTGCTGCAGAGCTCGATATGATCCGCGCCGGTGCCGCAGTGGCAGACGTCGGCGGCTTTGCGATCCGGGACGCGGTAAAGGAAGGCGCGCGTGAGATTGATGTGGCGATGGCAGGTCGCGATGCGATGGAGCTGGAAATCGCCAAACGTTTCCCGGATGCGGAGTACCGCGACAGCTGGGTCTGGTTCCAGTCCGGCATCAACACCGATGGGGCTCATAACCCGGTGACAGCCCGCACCCTGCAGCGTGGCGATATCCTGTCGCTGAACACCTTCCCGATGATCTCCGGCTATTACACTGCGCTGGAACGGACCATGTTCGTGAAGGAAGTGGACGCCGAAAGTCTGCGCATCTGGGAGGCCAATGTTGCAGCCCATGAGCTGGGCATCTCGCTGCTGAAACCGGGCGCAAGTTGTGCGGAGATCACCCATCAGATCAATGCCTTCTTTGAAGAGCAGGACCTGCTGCAATACCGCACTTTCGGCTATGGCCATTCATTTGGCGTGCTGTCGCATTATTATGGTCGTGAGGCGGGGCTTGAACTGCGCGAGGACATCGACACGGTGTTGGAGCCGGGGATGGTGATCTCGATGGAGCCGATGCTGACCATCGCCGATGGCCAGCCCGGTGCAGGTGGGTACCGCGAGCATGACATTCTGATTATCCATGAGGATGACAATGAAAACATCACCAAATACCCCTACGGGCCGGAGTTTAACGTCGTCGGCTAAAGGTCGCTATTTGGCGCTATGATCAGCGGCAGGCGGGAGGCTCCCGCCTGCTCTTTGCCTCCCTGGGGGAGGCTGTCCCGGTTGGGCATGGCACCGTGCAATGCACGGTGCTTTCGTTTTTCGCCGAGAGATGTATCTGTCGCCGCGTGATCCGATCGGCAAGCGGTGGTCAGGCCGCGATACCGCCGCCGGGCCCATGTGGCAGGTCGCAAAGATTGCACCGGCGCCCTGGTTGGGGCATATGTGCGCAAAGGCGACACCTTGATCCTGCGATTATGCCCTGCTTCGGGACGCTGGGAGTGTGGTGGCTCCCTGCCGTGAACAAGGAAACACCACCGCTATGCACCACCCACCGGAAAAGCGAAAATCCGAATATGCGCTGATCCAGCTGCTGCCGAATATGATGACCATTGCCGCCATCTGTGCCGGACTGTCGGCGATCCGCTTCGGGGTGCAGGGCAACTATACGCTGGCGGTACAGCTGATTCTGGCGGCGGCGATTCTGGATGGCTTTGATGGGCGTCTGGCGCGGATCCTGCGCAGCGACAGCAAGATGGGTGCGGAACTCGACTCGCTGGCAGATTTTCTCAACTTCGGAGTCGCCTCGCCACTGGTGATCTACTATTGGGCCCTTCAGGACATGCGCGGTCTGGGATGGCTGGCGGTGCTGGTGTTCTCGGTCTGCTGCGTGGTGCGTCTGGCGCGGTTTAACGTGTCGACCAAGTCCGAGAAGAAAGTCACCGCAAAAAGCGTTTATTTTGAAGGGGTACCATCCCCGGCCGGCGCACTCCTTGCGATGTTGCCGATGTTCATTTCTTTTGCCTTCGCCGATGCGCCGGTCATTCCGGATATTTTGATCTGCCTTCATATGGGTGTCATCGGATTGCTTATGATCAGCCATGTGCCAACCTGGTCGCTGAAGGCAGTCAAAATTTCGCGCGAAAACGTGAAGTATTTTCTGGTCGGTTTTGCCTTTGCGGGGGCAGCTGTCCTGATTTACGCATGGATTACATTGGTGATCCTGTGCCTTGGGTATGCTGCGATGGTGGCCTGGGGGTTGGTTAAAAAGAAAACGCCGGAGACCGGCGCATAAAAGAGTAAGGGTGGATAATTGGATATCAAGGCTGTTGAATCGTCGTATGCCCGTTGGGCCCCTGTCTATGACAAAACATTTGGGGCAATTACCAATGTGGGGCGTCGCCGTGCTGTCGGCTACGTCAACGAACATCGCAGCGGTCGGGTGCTGGAGGTGGGTGTCGGCACCGGTCTGTCCTTGCCACTCTATAAATCCCACCTGAAAGTCACCGGTATCGACTTCAGCGAAGACATGCTGCGCAAGGCGAAAAAACGTGTCGCCGAAAACAAGCTGCATCATGTTGAGGCGCTGCGCCAGATGGATGCGCGCGCGCTGGATTTTCCTGATGCCACCTTCGACACTGTTTCAGCTATGCATGTGCTGTCCGTCGTACCAGACCCCGAACAGGTGATGGGCGAGATTGCCCGCGTGCTCAAGCCTGGCGGTAAAGTGGTGATCACCAATCATTTCCTGCGCGAACAGGGCGTGCTGGCGTTCCTCGAACGGGTGTCCGCGCCGTTTGCCAATGTGCTTGGCTGGCACTCGGATTTTGAGATCGACACGGTGCTGGGGGCAGATCACCTCTCGGTGGAGCACCACCAGCCGCTGCCGCCCTTTGGCCTGATGACCTTTCTGGTGCTCTCCAAAATCAAACCCGTCTGAGGCCCGACAGCGTTTCGCTGGTCAATATCTGCGGGCTGTGACCGATCGGGCTGCCGGTCGGTCTTCCCTTTGCATGGCAGCTCTGCAAAACTGCTGGCAACGGACCTGCGCGGTGCTGCGGTATGGCTGCAGCGAAGGCGGGTTTTCTTTACATTGGGGATGTAAATTCCGTTTACATTCCCCATATGACACATAAGACATTGCAGAAAGGGCAGTTTATGAGCCAATCACAATTTGACGAGATGGTGCGGGCCTCACAAGCCAAGGTGAGCGAGTCGCAGCAGAAGATCACGGCGCTGACCTCGCGGATCGAAACCGCGCGGGCCAAGATTTCGGCCGGAGAAGACGCCAGCATCGACATTGAGAACGCAACGCTGGACGACGTGCACGCCCACACCGAGGTGATGAATGCCAATATCGCCGAGCTGATCATGGGGCTGGATGATGTGACCACCGCGTTCTCCAAGGATTTCGACGAGATGCGTTCGAAAACCGGCTGGGAGAGCTTCGTTGGCTTTTTCAGCCGTGGCAAATCGGATTCGATGCGTCAGGAACGGATGCGCACGGCCAGTATCGACGACAAGCTGCAGGACCTGATTGCCAAGTCTGACGTGATCGTAAAACTTCTGGAGGGTCAGCTGGCGACGCTGGAAGATCAGCGTGAAAAGGTGCAGGTGAACCTGTCGGCTACATTGGACGACCGCGAATTCACTGTGCAAGAGCTGGAGGCGGTCCGCGCTGAGATTGTGGCCCTGGACCCCCAGATCATTGAGCTGGAAAACAAAATCTCGGTTGAGCAGGACGCGGCCGCGCGCACCAAGCTGGAGACCGAGCTGGCGGATCTGAACGCCAAGTACAATGCGATGGTGCAGGACGAGCAGGTGAAGCTCGCCAAGTCCCAGACGCTGGAGCGCTATATCGAGAAGGGCAAGACCTGGGTCGACTCGTTGCAGAACCAGGCGGCAACGCAGATGGTGCTGATCAACAAGCTGCAGACGGACACGGCGCAGCGGGTTGTGCTGTATGACGCGCTGACCAAATCGCTGAAGACCGCACAGCAGCAGGATGTGGCGCACCGGATCAACGAGATCGGCGTGCAGACCGACAAGGAAGCCCAGACCGCGATGGCGGCCATTGGCACCGCGACCAACCAGAAGATGGCCGATATGCTGGAAAGCCATGAGGACAACATGGTGTTTGCCCGCGACGTGCTGGAGAAAAAGGCCAAGGCGGATGAACGCTTTGCCCGCCGGTTTGCGGCGATTGTCGAGAAGCACGACAAAAACCTCTATGGGGGGTGAATTTGGACTGGCTTGAGTTCCTGAATATCCCGTGTCCTCTGAACTGGTTCTGGTGGAGCGTGCTGGCGGTTGTTTTTGGAACTTTGGCTGTTCTCTATTTCGCCGTTGGCGGCCCTTATGCCGAATGGGTTGTGGCCGCGGTAGCTGGGATATTCGCAATCTTTGCCTGGGATCTTTCTAAGGACTTGGGTGAATAGCACTTTCAAAGTGGAAGAGCACCTCTAGCTAGCAGGAGCTACATGTTGTCATTGCACCTTTGGAGAAACACAGGACAGCTCCCGGCCGCGGGTTGGGGCGTAGCGCCCGCCGTTTTGCCCGGGGCAAACCTTCGGTTTGATGGGGGCGGCCGGGCGCTGTCCGCGCCGCAAGCGGCACGTCCGGAAGGGGCCTAAGCATGACCGATCCCTCGCATGACCACGCCGGCCTCAGCGATACCTTCGCCTCGCGCCGCTACTTCAAGAAGTTCGAGACCATCATCCGGCACCTAACCCGGGTGTCGGCAGCGATGCAGGCGGAGGGGCGGCTGTCGAAATCGGATGTGAAGGTGCTGACTGCTTACCTCATGCGGCTCAATTTCACCTTCCGGGCGCTGTCGATGAAGTACCTGATGGCGGGGCGCGATACCGGGCGGTTCTTTGGCAGCCTGGCGATGGACAAGCGCGACAGCGGCTTTCCGGTTGCGGCGGAGCTGATGACCATGGCCAATGACGCCCAGCAGGCGGAGCGGCATCTGGCGAATATGGCCAGCGAAGAACAGCTGAAGGACGATATGGTGCGCACCATCATCTCGGAGCGCACAACGCCATCAAAACTACAGTTCGCTCTGTCGCAACGGCTTTATTATCAGGAGCTTCTGAAGGGGCAGCTGTTCTGGACCCAGAACGACCCGGTCTGCGAGTGGTTAGAGAACATCGGTGAGCGGCGCCGCCGGTTTCTCTTGCATTGGGCGGCCTATGACAGCCAGGTGAACCTGCCGGTGATCTACCTGATGGAGCTGGAAGACAGCGGCAAGGTGGCGTTGCCCAAGGACGAGCGTCGCTGGCCCGAGGTGCAGGCGCATCTGATGGCACAGGCGCTGGCCGGGCTAAAGCTGGTGACCATCGCCAAGGGGTTCGACGAGGATTTTGATAACCTCCACCCCAAGCATCTGCGCCGTTTCCATGTTGGCCCGATGTATTCCTCTGCCTACACCGAACAATCCGGCCCTCTGCACCGGGTGCTGGAGGAGGCGGAGGCCCCAGCGGGTCAGGATTGGGCCTTGGCCTGGACGCTGGAGGAGTTGGAAAGCGAAGAGGTGCGCGAGGAGCGGTCGGGCTGGTTCGGCACCGTGGAGCGGGAGATCTTCGCGCTCGACCCCTTTGGTGGGCGCGGCGCGGATACCGGCGCGACCCGGACCCAGCGCGCCATCATCCTGCCGCAGCGCCCGTTTCAGGTGCTGGCAGAGCTGGACCCGCCGGGGTTCGGCGATGTGCAGAAATTCGTGGTGAGCGAAGCGGGGCAGGTGCTGCGGTACTGACGTCTGTGCTTGTGGCCGGGTGCGGGAGCCTCCGGCGGGGATATTTTTAGCCAGAAGATGGGCGGGCCGGATTTTTCGCCCGCGACGATACGAATTGAGAGGGTGAGATGAGCATTTCAGGCAATCAGATGGAACTGCGGGAAGAGGATATCCGCAAGCACTACGCGGCGGCTGCGGCGATGCTGGAGGGGTTTGACCACACCCCGCGCATTGCCAAGCCTGCGGTCGAGGGCAAGGCGCCAGAGCGATCTGCAGGGATCGGCACGCGGCGGCGATTCCGCTCGACCACGCCAGGGCTGGTCACACGCTCCACCGCGCGCCCTGACGGCGTGCATCTGATCGCCCGGATCGAGGCGGCGGATGACGATGATCCGCTGACCTCGCCGCTGCAGGCGACCTTGCAGCACGCCTTGCGCCGGGCGCTGGCGGTTTCCCTGGCGATGGGAGAGGCTTATGCGGATGTCTCGGGTCTGGCGGATCTGAAACGGGCCAATTTGGGCGGTTCCCTGGATGCGGCGCGCAAGGGGGAGTTCACCGAGTTGTTGGCCGCCGAGGCGCTGATTGCAGCGCATGTGTTTGCCAATGCCGCCGCCTATCTGCTGGCACCGCACGGGTCTGAAGCGCAGGCCGAGGTGGGCGAGGCGGAGGAGCTGCTGACGGATAACGCGCCGCTGGCCCTGCATGGGGCACTGTGGGAGCTGGACCAGAAACTGGCGCTGCATGCCCCCGATGATACACATCTCATTGCAGCCACGGCCGGTTATGCCGAACAGCTGATGGAGAAAGCCTCCTTGCGCGCTCGATCCGCGCCGCGTCTGGAAGGTTTCACCGCCGCAGACTGGCGGGTGGAGGCGGATGACCTGACCATCAGCGGTTTTGAACCGGCAGCGAAGGCGAAATCCACCACGCTCACCATGGCGTTCAAGAAGCCGCATGAGGTGGTCGGCAACCACATCGCTAAATACCAGGCGCTGCGGCTGTCCAAGATGCTGATGGCCTATGATTTCGACCGCCGTCTGAACCCCTTTGCAGAGATGGGCGGCTTCATCTTCACCTTCATGGGGGATGGCAAGCCGGGGACGGGGAAGACGACGCTCATTCAGATGATGGCGGGCCTCATCCATGATTATTGCCAGAATGCGGGCTATGCCTTCCGCTACCAGAACTTCGGCATCGACAATATCGACAGCTATCAGGGCAAATCCGGGCAGAACGCCAAATCCTTCATCCAGAATGTGCTCGACCCCGGCGTCATCGGCTTTGGCACCATCGACGACATCGACCAGATCGCGGGCAAGCGTGGCGACCGGCAGTCCAGCGCGGGCCAGCAGGAGGTCACTGCGGTGTTTATGGAGGCCTTTGCCGGCGCCAACACCGTGGTGCGCGGCAACTGCACCTTTGGCATGTTCTCCAACTACCCGGAGAATGTGGACGACGCTCTGCGCCAGCGGGCGGGTGCGCGGTTCCTGGTGGACGGGCCGCAGACGCGGGAGGATTACATTGATATCCTGACCCTGCTGATGGGCAAAAACCACGAGATCCCGCTGGGCGATCATGACCTATACGGCGCGCAGGAGATCAAACAGGCGGTCGCGCGCTCGTTTGAGGCGCACAATCGCCCGCAGGAGCCGGGGCTGGCAGAGGTCTTTGGCCGCGTCCATGACCAGATCGGCGAACTGGACAGCCTTGCCAAGCTGGGCACCTATCTGAAGGCGATCCAGCAGGCAGATGAACGCTTCACCGGTCGCGCGATTAAGAACATCACCGATGCGGTGAAGGTCCGGGCGATGGATTTCGAGCTGCCGGATGAATGGATGGAGAACCCGGAGCTGTTCCTGTTCAAGGATTACGAGACCAAATCCGCGATGATTGCCGAGCTGCGGGTGCCGATCACCGTCGACATGGTGGTGCAGGAGATCAACCGCTACGCCGATAGTGAGTTCCGCTATGCCGACAAGTCGGATGAGGTGGCGATTGACAACATGGTGCGTGATTTCGGCAGGCAGGAAGAGGCAAAGCGGCGGTATCTGGAGGGGCAGGGGTGAGCTACGCTTCATTGATATTGGCGATGGGGGCTGGGACACTCGTGCCTATCGCAACTTGGTTCCTGGTGCCTGCCGTGAGGCAGCAGCTGGTGGTGCATGGACTGCTGTCAGCTTTGCTGGTGCCTGCTGTTGTTCTGATCGGCCTATCTGGTCTGCAATGGTCTGGAAGTTTGTCGGCCGACAGCGCGCCTTTGTGGCCAATGGCAGTGAAAGCCTCCGCCTATGCGTCCCCGGTGGTTATTGCTGTGATAGTCAGAGCACACAGAAAAGGGCGAAGTTCGTGACAGTTGAGCACAACATGTGGGCAGAGCCTGTCCGTGGGAGGAAGCGGAGCGCCCGCCCGTTTTGCCGGAGGCAAACCTTCGGTTTGACCGGGCGGATGGGCGCAGCCCGAGCCGTAAGCGCCTCGGGCGGGGAGATTTTACAGAGTTTCAGGAGGTTTCCAAGTGATTGAGTGGGCTGTAAATCACTGGCGCTCGATTCGAAGCGGTTTGAAAAGTGACCGTCCAATGGACGTGGGTAAGGCGATCACAAAGGCTTTTCTGACGTTGGTGGCCGCATTGGCTCTGTTGCCGCAATTTACGAGTGACGGTGGTTGGCAGTTGCGCGTCTGGGCGTTGATCACGTCTCCGCCAAATGAGATTGGTGATACCTTTGCCGGCATTGCCGGAGTCCTTGCCTTCTTGTGGATCATTATAACAGTCTGGTTGCAGAGCCAAGAATTGGCAGCGCAACGAGAGGAGCTTGCCGCTACACGGTCTGAACTAAAGCTGGCTCGCGAAGCTCAAGAACAGCAAGTCGCAGTGATGAAAGAGCAGGCTGAAGTCTTTCGTGGCGAACAAGCACAACGCCGGGAGCATCGTGCTAAGGAACTCTTGGAACGGCGTCTTGAGCATATCGAAGCTATTATGAAAAGAGGCTCAGATCCCCATTTGATCTTTGGTCTACGAAAAAACGGGAACTCTCAACCAGAGAGGGTCGACTTGTCTAGCGGGCTGACGAGTGAGATCAACACCGATGTTTTTCTCAGCCGTGTGATTGAGCGTTTCTTGCAAGCCTCGAGACACTGGCGAGGGCAGGTAGCCAATGGTTGGGAAGTTACCAACCGGAAGTTTGAGAAAAGCCGCTTCGACAAAATGGCAGAACTTCTAGCTCGGGTTGTTGAGGATTCAGCAAACTTATCCGAGGCTGAGCAAGAACGTTTGCAGGCAATGCAGTTGGACCAGTTTTTAGTGGAAATAAAGTGGATGTACTATGGGGAGGCCGCCCAATGAAACGCCTCATCAAGCATGGCCTGATGTTCGGCAATCTCTTCCATGTGGCCTCGCCCGCGTTGGTGGAGCGGTATAATCGCGCGCTGAAGCATTTGACGGGTAAGACCACCACCCTCACGGATTTCCACGTCGATATCTCCGGCTACTCGCCGGAGGTGGGCGATGAGCTGGGGGATGATCACTATCTGAACCATGCGGGTGTGAACCGGCAGTTCATTCTCCTCAGCACTGAACAGAAACGCTGCCCGCTCCTGAATGTGAAATTCTCTACCAGCCGGGACATTCTGCGCCGGTTCATTGCGGCCAATGAAAGCCAGCTTTTTGCGCTGACGGCGACCGATGCCGTGGCGGGTGAGTTGGTCAATTCGGTGTTTGAGGTGGCAACGCCTGCGCAGCTCTTTGACATTCGGCAGGTCAGGGTCGAGGCGGACACCACAAGGGGCACGCTGCGGCAGGCCGATCAGCTGGCCGAACTGGTGGACCGGTTCAAGAGCGAGGAAGACGGTTGGTTTGATGATGCGCTGATCGCCGAGATGATCGAGACGGCGGAAAAAACCGGCGATGTCACCCGCAACCCGGTACGGCTGAAGCACGAGGTGTTTGAGCAGCAGAATTTCTGGACCGCGCATTTTGGCGGGCTTTATGTGTTTCAGAATGTGGAGCACCCGGCCCTGATCGCCAGCGGGGAGAAACCCGAAGGCGTGCCGCTGGACCGGGTGTTTGACCTAACGCAGGACAATGCGATTGCGAAGTTTCTGGAACTGAACGGGCTGGTAGAGCCGATCATCCGCGCGCGCGGCGTCGATGGCGCGGCGATCCTGCGCCAGAAGATGGGGTTTCTGGCGATCAGTGTGCTGGCGGACAAGGGGATGGATCTCTCGGGCCTGTCGCGCAGCGATCTGCGGCGGATGGCAGCCCGCCACGCAAGCGAGCTGCCGGCGGAGTTCGAAGGCATGGCAGCGATGGTTCGCTGGGCCGAAAGCGGCGGCAAATGGCCCCGGATAAAATCGGATCACCCGGCCTATTTCTACTGCCTGCGGGCCACCAACACGCCGAACCGCGATCTGGTCAATATGCTGTTGGCAGAGCTGACGCCGCTGGATTTCCGCCAGCTGTTCATCTGCCACAAGGAAGCGTTTTATCATCAGTATCGCAACTGGCCGGAGGCGAAGAAGGACCACGTCGTCGCCTTCCTTGCGCGCGAATATGCAGTGGACAAGGCCGGCGCGCGGGCGGCGCTATTTGGCCATGAGCCGGATATGAGCGGGCGCAGCACAAGCGCGCAGGATCGACCAATACAGCGCCGAACGGACAGTCTGGTTGAACGGGTCGGTCCCTGGGGGGCTGTCAGCAGCAGATCTGGCAACAGGGGGCGCCGCTGATGTTTGCCTTTCTGCGCCTGATGGCGATCCTTCTGGTGGTGCTGACAGTGATCTACGGCATTGTCTCGCTCTATTCGCGCGAGGTGCGGCGTGCCAAGCTGAAACGTCGTTGGGCCGAGAAGGGGTTGACCGGAGACCGTTCCGCCTTCATCCAGCGCGGGTTGCACCAATATGACAGGTCACTGCGGCGCAGGCTGATCCTGTTGGTCTATGTCGTGCCGCTGGGGGCCATTGCGCTTCTGGTCTATGTCATGAATTTCATGTGAGGTCGCTGAGATGCGTTATATCAAATGGGTGTTCATTCTCACCATCTGGCTGCTGGCAGGGGCCTTTCTGCATTATACACTGCCGCAGAATGATGTGGTGCGCGTGGTCAAGACTGAGGTGCGCCGGGTGGATTTCGGCGAAAACTCGATTTTCTGGGCGCAGCAGGACACGGCACAGGAAAGCGCGACCAGCGTCAATCGCGATGTCCGCTTCGTGGAAGCGTTCCTGCCAAATGGCCGCCCCATCGTCTATCGCAATGAGGACACCGGCTGGGGCTGGCCGCCGTATTTCAAGCTGGACAGCTCCAACCTGCAAGCCGAGCTGACCGATCTCGCCTCCACCAAGGCTGATCCACAATGGGTGCTGCTGCGCCACTATGGCTGGCGCAATGAATTCCTGTCGATCTTCCCGAATGCGGTCGCGGTAAAGCCGGTTGACGGGCCGGAGTATAGCCAGGTGAATTGGTTCAATATCATCTTCCTGACCATGTTGGCTGCGGTGATCTGGGCGCTTTATGTGCGCTGGCGCCGTTTCCGCCGCGCGCGGATCGATCCGATGGTGGAGAATGTCGAAGACAGCCTTTACGCTGCGGGTGATGCGCTTTCGGAGCGGCGTGGCCGGTTCCGGCGCTGGCTAGATAGCTGGAAACAGACGTAACCCAAGACGGCGCTCACAGGCACACCAATCACCGGCTGGGGCAAGCGTCGCGTCTGCCCTAGTCCGTAAAAAGATGTTCCGTCCGCGCCAGCGTAAGTGCTGCATCGTGATCCAGTGCAAAGAACGGCATCAGCTGTTCGGCAATCTGTTCATCGCTGTCGCTTTCGCGGATCAGCCCGTGGTGGTCAAAACCCACATCGCGAATGCGGTCGGCCTCGTGCTGGATATCATTGCGAATGGTTGGCAACAGGCGCTCAAGCGCGAGAGACGATGTCTGTTGGCCGGCCAACCCAATTCGTTCAGCATGACCAGTCAAATAGGCATCGCTCAGGCTACAGTCGATCTGCAGGATCCGCGTGACGGCACGATCGGCGCAGAAATCCTGCATCAAATCCAGCGCTGACGGATCAAGGCAGATCACCAGCCTGTCGGTCTCGTAGTAGTCAAACAGCATTCTCACCAGCGCACGGCGGTGTCGGGTGCGCTTCCACAGGGTTGCTTCGATTCCGCCAAGATCAGGCATATCGGTGCCTTCCTCATCAAAGAGATAGGCAAGTGCCGGAATATTGCTGACATCGCGCAGGCGATTGACCAACCGCTTGGCTACATGCCATTTTTTGCAGGTAACGATCAGCAGCTCGCGGTCGCGTCCCAAGGTGCTTTCGGTTTCCCAGAAGCGTGGCGCAAAGCGCAACCCGTTCCGCCCGCGCTTCGCTAGAAACTCATATAGATTGCGCCCTTCGTTCGAAATCTGGAATTCAACACCCTGCTCGGCATAAAGCGCGCCAAGACGGGATTTCAGCTCCTGCGCCTCGGGGCTGATCTTGCGGGCAAAGAGGAAATCCTGCCCCATCAGCATGTCGTAGTGATCATTGTAGAACTGCACCGGCATCCCGTAGTCCGAGAACATCAGCAATGTCAGCGTGCGGCTCTCGATTTCCTTCGTGGGAACCAGATGACGCACCAGGGTCTGAAAGAAGGTTTCATCCGGGATCCAGGTGGTGCGAAAGAACCGCAGGACATCGCGTCGCTCGGTCAGGAAGGACAGGATCCATTCGACGGTCCGGCGCCGCAGGCACCACCACTGGCTGCCGATCTGGATCTGCATGTCTTCAGGCAGCGCGCGGGTCAGGCCGAGGCGTTTCTGCAGGCTGTGGCTCAGATCGAACAGGCGTTTGTTTTTGCGTTCGTTGAAGACATGGCGGTAGATCAGCCGATCTTCCTTCATGCCGGTCTTGATCCAGTTGCTTTCAAAGAAATCAAAACTTTCGATATAGTCGCAATCCCGACTATCCAGCAGCTGATGGGCATATTCTGCGGTCTTGATCGCCATGCAGTCGCCTGAGACCATGTAGAAATGTGTCGCTCGCCGGAAGGTCGCAACCGCGCTTTCCAGCGCATAGAGGGTTGCCTGAACCAGCGACCATTCCCCCCAGCCGCATTTGACCCGTTTGCGGGCAAAGCAGATGTTGGGATTGTCCTTCAGTGCCGTGCGGATCTGCTGATAATCACTGGCCGGAGAGCGCCCATCGAAATGGATCGCCATATAGTCACCGGCTGCGGTTAGTCGCTCCGCCTGCTGAATAATCGCCTCTGGGTCCTTATGGCACAGCAGAACATATGCGATTTTTGCCATGACAGCGCCCCGGTGTCGTATTTTGATTGATTGTTTCCTTGATACTGACGAATTCTCACTGAATAAACCGCATTATTTCGCTTTTAACGACTAGAGTAGTACGAGGCGCCAATTGCGGCGCATGGGGACGGGGGAGAGGCAGATGGGATTTCCAGGCACCTGGATGACGGAGAGCGAAAGCGTGGTCTATCGCGTGGTGCCCAAATGTGCCTGCTCCACCATCGGTCAGATCATGTATTATTCCGACCACGGGCAGTTCTTTGACGGCGATATTCACGATGCCACTGGCGGTCTGCACAAATGGGCTCTGCCTGACAGCCAGCCGCTGATCACCAGCAATGTTCAGGCGCAGAAATCCTACGCATTCACCTGCGTGCGAAATCCTTACACCCGGGTGCTGAGTTCCTTCTTCGACAAGATCTGCGGCATCCAGCGCAATGGCAAACGCTACCGGGGCAATCTGGTGCCGCGGCTCACCTATGATTATGGGATTGAGGTGGGCGGGGATGACGGCAAAGAGCCGTTTGATCAGATCAAGAGCTTCCGGCGTTTCCTGCTGTTTGTCCGCGACACGGTGAAGTTTCGCCGCCCGATGGAGCCGGATATCCACTGGTCGGCCACGTCGGGCCATGTCTCGACCTTCATTTGTAATGGCGGCCGGTACGACAAGGTGATCTGGACCGAAGCCTTCAACGAGGGCATGCAGGATGTACTGGACGCCATTGAGACGCCGCATCAGGTGGATCTGAACCAGATCCCCCGCTTCAACGAAAGCGAAGGTCACGGCCCCAAACGGGCCCACCCGGTCGAAGACTATTTTGACGATCTGTCGATGCATCTGGTCTATGAAATCTACAAGCGGGATTTCGAAGTTTTCAAATATGACTTTGAAAACCCCGCCAACAAGATGCCGGTGGGCGAGATCGACCTTGATGAGGTGCACGCCAAACTGGGCGAGTAGGTCCAACCCGACCATCGGCTCCCGCCCGGGCTGCAATCATTGACATGATCTTGTCCCGGTTGGGCGTGGCGCCGCTGGCGCGGCGCGCCTCCGGCGGGAGTATTTTGGGAAAGGTGAGGGCTTTGTGCCTTATGCGCGGTCCGGGGATCCCAGATCTTGCAGCTGGGCTTTCAACCCGGTTGGAAACAACTCAATCCCGCCAGCCTCCAGCGCATCAGGATGGAACCATCTGGCGATACATGTCTGGCCGTTGTCTTCCGAGAACTCAATCGTATCGCCTGCCAGATGCGGGGACTCTGGCCATGTGACCTGCGCGGCGAAGATGATCTCATGGCCGGTCTGGCCTTCGTGCTGATAGATGTTTTCCAGCACCACGGGCGCGCCGATGATGGTGATCTCCACAGCGAGCTCCTCCTGAAACTCCCGTCGCAGCGCCTGTTGCCAGGTTTCGCCAAATTCAACGGTGCCACCCAAGGGGCGGACGCCTTTGGTCCGGCCGCTGTCATCGGGCACCTCCGCCGCGAGGAAATGGCCATCGCGCCAGGGCAGACCAATGGTTTTCACGCGAATGGACTGGGCGGGGCGCCAAATGGTCATGTCGGATCTCCTGCGGTGGGTCGACTAGGGCCGGATTTCTATGAAAGAAAAAGCCCCGACATCCAAGATGCCGGGGTCTTCCAAAGCGGACTAACTGACAGCGTCGGTTATTCGTCGTCAGGCAGGGCGCGCACGGCGCCTTTGGCCGCCGATGTGGCCAGCAGCGCATAGGCCTTCAGCGCAGTGGAGACTTTGCGTTTGCGCGGCTTGACGGGTCTCCAGCCCGCCGCGTCCTGGGCGGCACGGCGCGCGGCCAGCTCTTCGTCCGAAACTGCCAGATGGATGGTGCGGTTGGGGATGTCGATCTCGATGGTATCCCCCTGCTGAACCAGCCCGATGGTGCCGCCTTCAGCTGCCTCGGGTGAGACATGGCCAATGGAGAGGCCCGAGGTGCCGCCCGAGAAGCGGCCATCGGTCAAGAGTGCGCAGGCTTTGCCCAGCCCTTTCGACTTCAGATAGGAGGTCGGGTAGAGCATTTCCTGCATACCCGGACCGCCGCGCGGACCCTCGTAGCGGATCACGACGACATCGCCCTCTTTCACCTTGCTGGTCAGGATGTCGTTCACCGCCTGATCCTGGCTTTCGCAGACATAGGCGGAGCCGGTGAATTTCAGGATGTTATCATCCACACCGGCGGTTTTCACGATGCAGCCGTCGCGGGCAATATTGCCGAACAGCACCGCCAGGCCGCCATCCTGACTGAAGGCATGGTCCTTGGACCGGATCACGCCCCCCTCGCGGTCTGTGTCCAGTTCCTTGTAGCGGTTGGACTGCGAGAACGCTTCAGTGGTGCGCACGCCACCGGGGGCAGCTTTGAACAGCGCTTCGGCGTCGGGGTTGTTGGCGACCTTGATGTCCCATTTGGCGATGGCTTCACCCATGGTACTGGAATGCACTGTGCTGCACTCATTGTGCAACAGGCCTGCACGGCTCAGCTCTCCGAGGATGGAGAAGATGCCCCCGGCGCGATGGACGTCCTCCATATGCACATTCTCTATATTCGGCGCGACCTTGCAGAGGCAGGGGACCTTACGGCTGAGGCGGTCCATATCAGTCATGGTGAAATCGACCTTGCCCTCATTGGCGATCGCCAGAAGATGCAGCACGGTATTGGTGGACCCCCCCATCGCGATATCGAGGCTCATGGCGTTCTCAAACGCATCAAAGGTCGCGATTTCACGCGGCAGAAGACCTTTCTCCTCGCCCACATAGTGACGCTTGGTGATGTCAACGATCTTGCGGCCTGCTTCCAGGAACAGATGCTTGCGGTCGGCATGGGTGGCCAGGGTCGAGCCATTGCCCGGCAGCGCCAGACCCAGCGCCTCTGCCAGACAATTCATCGAATTTGCGGTGAACATGCCGGAGCACGACCCACAGGTCGGGCAGGCGTTTTCCTCGATGTGCTGAACCTGTTCGTCGGTCATCGTGTCGCTGGCGGCGGCAACCATGGCGTCCACCAGATCGATTTTTTTCATGTCGAGATCGGCAATGTCGATCTTGCCGGCTTCCATCGGACCACCGGAGACAAAGATCGCCGGAATGTTCAGCCGCATTGCGGCCATCAGCATGCCGGGGGTGATCTTGTCACAGTTGGAGATGCAGACCATGGCGTCCGCACAATGAGCGTTGACCATATATTCGACGCTGTCAGCGATCACCTCGCGGGAGGGCAGGGAATAGAGCATACCGTCATGGCCCATGGCGATGCCGTCATCCACAGCGATGGTGTTGAACTCCTTTGCGACGCCGCCGGCTGCCTCAACCTCGCGGGCGACCATCTGGCCCAGGTCCTTCAGGTGGACGTGGCCGGGCACGAACTGGGTGAAGGAATTGACGATGGCGATGATGGGCTTGCCGAAATCATCGTCTGTCATGCCGGTGGCGCGCCACAGGCCGCGTGCGCCGGCCATGTTGCGGCCATGGGTGGAGGTTCTGGATCGGTACATTGGCATCTGGCTGGTTCCCTTGTCTTTGCCCCTCAGGGACACGATTTGCGCAATAAAGGCAACATGTCGGGGCGGTCTTCGGTAATTATCTGGTGGTTTCTGCGAGATTTTGCAGGCTTTGGCGGGTCATGATCGGGCAGGATCTGCAGCTGTGCCCGCTGTCGCCGTGTTTGGTGGCGGTGGGGTGATCAGGTGATTCACGGCAATGCCGACAACAAGCGCCCAGAACGCAGCGCCAATTCCGAAGAAGCTGATACCGGATACGGTGACCATGAAGGTGATCAGTGCGGCTTCGCGCCCCCGTGCATCACTCAGCGCCGCGGAGAGGCTGTTGCCGATGGTCGACAGGAGTGCAAGGCCCGCCACCGTGGCGACCAGCGCCTTGGGTGCAATCAGGAACAGGCTGATGACCGTTGCGCCGCCAAGCCCGACGAAGATGTATAACACACCCGTCATCACCCCGGCCATATAGCGGGTCTTGGGGTTTTCATCCGCTTCCGGTCCGCAGCCGATGGCAGCGGTGATGGCTGCGAGGTTGAAGGCAAATCCACCAAAGGGCGCCAGCGCGAAAGAGGCGGCACCAGTTACGATCAGGCTGGCGGAGACCGGCGGCGTATAGCCTGCGGCCTTGAGCGTGACCACGCCGGGCATATTCTGCGAGGACATGGTGACGATATACAGCGGCAGACCAACCCCGATCAGCACGGGCAGTGAAAAACTCGGCATCATGAAGACCGGCTGGGCCACTGTCAGATCTAATGAAGCAGTATGGGTGAAACTGCCATCACCAAGGCACCACAGGATGCCAACAGCCAGCACGGCCGGGATGGAATAGCGTGCAAACAACCGCCGCCCGGCCACAAAGGTGACCGCCATGGCGGCAACCAGAGCAGTGTCGGATTGAAACGCACTAAAGGCGGCCAGACCAAAGGGGAACAGCAATCCGGCCAGCATAGCATTTGCCAGCGCATCCGGGATCAGCCGAGACAGCGCGGCAAACCAGCCGGTCACCCCGGTCAGGATCAGGAGGGCAGCACAGAACAGAAACGCGCCAATCGCATCGCTCAACGACACATCGGCAAGGCTCACGGCCAGCAGGGCGGCCCCAGGTGTGGACCAAGCGGTCAGAATAGGCATTCGGTACGCCAGTGACAAAATGAGGCTGGTCAGCCCCATGCCAAGCCCCAGCGCCAACATCCAGCTGTTGGCCTGTGCCTGACTGGCGCCGGAAGCCTCAATAGCCTGAAAGATGATCGCGACAGATCCGGTGTAGCCCACCAGCACGGCAACCGCGCCTGCAACAATATGCGAGAGTTTCAAGGAACTGAGCATCCGGGTTTTCCTGAGATGGCGGATCCGCTAGAGATCGGAGGGGCGTGCGTTATAGCGCACAGTACTATTTGTGCGTTATAACGCACAAGTGTTTTTTGAGCAGCGGCTTAAAACGCCGTGTGATCAACAGAAGAGCAACGGGCAGCACAATGAGCGAAGATGGCATCACTCTGAATTTGCGGGACATTCGTCAGGATGCGGGGCTCAGCCTGTCCAAGGCAGCTGAGGTCACGGGTGTCAGCAAGGCGATGCTGGGCCAGATTGAGCGGGGCGAATCAAGTCCGACGATTGCGACGCTGTGGAAGATTGCCAAAGGGTTTCACCTGCCTCTGACAGCGCTGATCGGTGAAGCCTCGCAGCCCGAAGGCAGCGGTGGCCGCAGCTTCCGCTCAGTGCAGTTCCCCGGCTCCATCGCGGTAAAAATGGTGTTCCCCTTCGATCCGGTGCTGGGGGCAGAAACTTTCCATGTCAGCCTGCGACCCGGTCAGTCGCACCAATCGCAGCCCCATGATACCGGCGTCACCGAAGAGGTCTTTGTGCTGGAAGGCGCCATGGAAGTGCTGCGAGATGGCAGTTGGGTACCGCTGGAGACCGGCCAAGGGTTGCGGTTCGCGGCCGATCAGCCGCATGGCTACCGCAGCGGCGATCGCGGGGCGGCCTTCCTCAACATGCATCACTATCGTCGTGTGGGCACGGTTGAATAGGCTGTTCTGGCGGATCAATTCGCCGCAGGCGGGCGGCTTGTCCCTCAGCCGCGGCCTGCCTAATGCTTGCATTGTTACGCAGTGCCGTTGCCGCCTTGGGGAACGTGCAAATACCGACCTTTTATGACCCATCGCCGGGGTATTGTCCGGCTCACAGGAAAGCGATCTGATCCATGGATACACTGCGCGGCAGCCTCCTGATGGTGCTGGCCATGGCGGCCTTTGCGCTGGAAGATATGTTCATCAAATCCGCTGCCCGCAGCCTGCCTGTGGGTCAGATCCTGATCCTGTTCGGCGCCGGTGGCATGGTGATTTTTGCAATCGTGGCGCGTGCGCAAGGGCATCGCCTGTGGAACCCTGTGTTCTGCACGCGCGCCTTGCTGGTGCGCTCGGTTGCCGAGGTTGCGGGGCGGCTTTGCTTCACGCTGGCGATTGCACTGACACCATTGTCCTCAGCCTCTGCCATTCTGCAGGCGACGCCGCTGGTGGTTTCCGCCGGGGCGGTGGTGTTTTTTGGCGAGCATGTGGGCCTGCGCCGCTGGCTGGCGATTGCGGCGGGGTTCATCGGGGTGCTGATGATCCTGCGCCCGGGTGCGAGCGGGTTTGAACTCGCCTCACTCTTTGCGGTGGCGGGAACGCTGGGGTTTGCCGGGCGCGATCTGGCCACGCGGGCGGCACCAGCGGGGCTGTCGAATGCGCATCTCGGGCTTGCAGGCTTTGCCATGCTGGTGGTGGCCGGGCTGATCGCGCTGCCCTTTGGTGCGCCGATGAAGACACCGGATGCGGCGACCACCATCGATTTGGCTGCCGCGACGCTGGTGGGGGTGGTGGCCTATCAGGCTCTGACCGGAGCCATGCGGGTTGGTGAAATTTCTGTCGTTGCCCCGTTTCGCTATACCCGGTTGATCTTTGCGATGGTGCTGGGGGTGGTGGTCTTCCACGAGCGTCCGGATATGTGGACCCTGATCGGCAGCGCTGTCATCGTGATCAGCGGCGGCTTCACCCTGATGCGCAGCAACCGCCGCCAAGTGACCTGAGGCAGGCGCCTCATCTGCATCACCATCTTGCACCTCGGTCTCCGGCACCTTACATCTGCGCCCCATGGCCAAGCAAAAATCAGACCCGAATTACAAAGTCATCGCAGAAAACCGCCGCGCGCGGTTCGACTACGCGATTGAAGATGATCTGGAATGCGGGATCCTTCTGGAAGGGTCCGAGGTCAAATCCCTGCGCGTGGGCGGCACCAATATCGCCGAAAGCTATGCGACGGTTGATGATGGCGAGCTTTGGTTGGTGAATTCCTACATCGCGCCTTATGAACAGGCGAAGATGTTCAGACATGAAGAGCGCCGCCGCCGTAAACTTTTGGTGTCCCGCAAGGAGCTGTCGAACCTATGGAATGCAACCCAGCGCAAGGGCATGACCCTGGTGCCGCTGGTGATGTATTTCAACCATCGCGGCCTGGCCAAGATCAAGATTGGTATCGCCAAGGGCAAGAAGAACCACGACAAACGCGAGACGGAGGCCAAACGCGATTGGTCACGTCAGAAGCAGCGTTTGCTGAAAGACCACAGCTGATCCGCGAACGGCCGACAACGTTTGGTATATCTGCCGCGCGGTGCCGTCACGGCGGCATGAGTGATACGCGCGGCCGAAGTCGCGCAGCGGCAGACGCTGCAAGAAACAGCAGAGCGTTGCAATATCTGACTGAATAAGTCAGATAAGCCGCACCCAGCAGACTCATCCCTCAGTCAGGCCCGGCATCCTTCGTGTTCCTGTTTGAAAGAGGACGACGCCCGTGCCAACTTCTAAGCCACAGACCCCCGGCCGGTCACTGCCCGCTGCCCCCGCCGCTCCGACTGTATCACTAGAAGAGGTCGCGCTGGCGGATCTGGGACTTGATACGTTTGAGGTGGCTCTGTTGCC
This sequence comes from Phaeobacter inhibens DSM 16374, assembly GCF_000473105.1. Classification (NCBI taxonomy): domain Bacteria; kingdom Pseudomonadati; phylum Pseudomonadota; class Alphaproteobacteria; order Rhodobacterales; family Roseobacteraceae; genus Phaeobacter; species Phaeobacter inhibens. The sequence continues at coordinate 3,279,937 of NZ_KI421498.1, forward strand.
GCAGCTGCGCCACTTCAGCACCTGTCTGCAAACGCCGCAGAGCCAGGCCTGGCAGCTGGCCTATCGCAGTGCTTCGGAACGCTGGGGTGAAACATTCGGGCTGGCGGTGGCTCATGCGCTGTTCAAGGTGGTGCGCTGCCTGCACGACCTGCGTGGTGATCACTACCGGGGACATGACGCGCTGACCCTTGCGACGCGCGCAGTGGTGACTGTGGATGAGGCGGCGTTTCTGCGCATGCTGCACCACATGCGCCGTGATGACACCCCGGCGGCGCGGGACTCGGTTGCGGATCTGACCGGTGGCTGGATGGACCCGCATGTGATCCGCGCCGCGTTGTCCTTTGCTGATCGGTTCCCGGCTGGCAAGGCGAACCCGGCGCAGAGGCCGCAGGCCAGCGCCCAGCCTGATCAGCCGCCGCGCCTGCGGGTCGTCCGCTGAAACACCCCGATGCAGGCCCAGCAGGGGAACAGGCACTGGCCAGTGGGACAGATTATTGCGCTGCGACTTCGGCGTCCCTTGCGACTCTGTCCGCACGGTTGTACGGATGCCTCAGCACATATGAGGGGAGACGGAAACGTTGGACGATCCTAAAACGCTTGTGTCGACAGACTGGCTTGCTGCGCATCTGAAGGACCCCGATCTGCGGCTCCTCGATGCCTCTTGGTATATGCCGCAGGAGGGGCGCGACCCCAAGGCTGAATACGCGGTTGCCCATATCCCCGGCGCGCGCTTCTTTGACATTGATGATATCGCCGACAATCGCTCCGACCTGCCGCATATGGTCCCGCCGGTGGAGAAATTCATGTCCCGGCTGCGGGCCATGGGTGTCGGCGATGGCCATCAGGTCGTGGTCTATGACGGCACCGGGTTGCGCTCTGCGGCGCGGGTGTGGTGGCTGTTCCGCCTGATGGGGCAGACCAATATCGCGGTGCTGGATGGTGGCTTGCCGAAATGGCAGGCCGAGGGCAATCCGGTTGAGGATCTGCCGCCAGTGATCCGCGATCGCCATATGACCGTGCGGGTGCAGAACCACCTCTTGCGGGATGTGACACAGGTCTCCTCCGCCGCCAAGCTTGGCGATCACGAGATTATCGACGCCCGCGCAGCGGAGCGCTTTCAGGGTGCCGTGGCCGAACCCCGCGAAGGCCTGCGTGCGGGCCATATTCCCGGGTCCCGGAACGTACCTTATACGGAGCTTTTGAACGCCGATCAGACCATGAAATCGCCGGACGCTCTGCGCGCGGTGTTTGAGAAGGCCGGCGTCGATCTCAGCAAACCAGCCATCACCACCTGTGGGTCAGGTGTCACCGCTGCTGTCCTCAGCCTCGCCATGGAGCGTTTCGGAAAGACCGATCATGCGCTTTATGACGGCTCCTGGACGGAGTGGGGCGCCTTCCCGACATTGCCCGTTGCAACCGGAGAAGCCTGATGTTCGAAACCCTCAAACCCCAGCCAGCGGATAAGATCCTGGCGCTGATGCAGATGTATCGCGACGATCCGCGCGACAGCAAAATCGACCTCGGCGTCGGCGTCTACAAGAACGCTGAAGGGGTGACCCCGGTCATGCGCGCCATCAAGGCGGCAGAGCATAAACTCTGGGAAGAGCAGACGTCCAAATCCTATGTGGGTCTGGCCGGGGATCCGGCTTATTCCGACGCCATGATCAAACTGATCCTCTCCGACAGTGTTGCGCGCGCCAATGTTGCCGCCGCAGCCACGCCCGGCGGCACCGGCGCTGTGCGTCAGGCGTTTGAACTGATCAAGATGGCCAATCCCGGCGCGCGTGTTTTCGTGTCGAACCCAACCTGGCCGAACCACATTTCAATCCTGAACTATCTGAACATCGAAACCGTCGCCTATCGCTATTTTGATCGCGAGACCTGCGGCGTCGATTTCGACGGCATGATCGCGGACCTGAAGACGGCGAACAAGGGTGACGTGGTGCTGCTGCATGGTTGCTGCCACAACCCGACCGGTGCCAACCTCAACATGGTGCAGTGGCAGGAAGTCGTGGCCATCCTGAACGAGCGTGGTCTGATCCCGATGATCGACATTGCCTATCAGGGCTTTGGCGACGGTCTGGAAGAGGACGCACAGGGTGTGCGCTACGTGGCAGCGAATACGCCCGAATGCCTGATCGCGGCCAGCTGCTCCAAGAACTTTGGCATCTACCGCGAGCGTACCGGTCTGTTGATGGCGGTCTCTCAGGACAGCGGCGCACAGGCGCTGAACCAGGGCACGCTGGCCTTCCTCAACCGTCAGAACTACTCCTTCCCGCCGGATCACGGCGCGCGTCTGGTGTCGATGATCCTCAACGATGACGCCCTGCGCGCCGATTGGGCAGCGGAGCTGGAAGAGACCCGCCTGGGCATGCTGGCGCTGCGTCAGCAACTCGCGGATGAGCTGCAGCGCCTGACCGGCTCTGATCGCTTTGGCTTCCTTGCCCAGCATCGTGGCATGTTCTCGCTGCTCGGCACCACGCCGGAGATGGTCGAGAAAATGCGCGCAGAGAGCGGCATCTACATGGTGGGCGACAGCCGCATGAATATCGCAGGCCTGAACACCCAGACCGTGCCGATCCTGGCTCAGGCGATTGTCGACGCAGGCGTCTGATAAAGCGAACCGTCTAAGGCAAGCCCTCTGACCCAATTGAAACGCCCCGCTTTGATGGGGCGTTTTTTATGGCGAGCCACCAGACTTTTGAGTGTGATCGGAAGATGGGCGGCACAGAGAAAGGCGGCCCCCGTTTCCGGGAGCCACCTCAATGTTTCAGGATCAGGCCGGATCAGCTGGGGGAGAATTCGGGATAGGCTTCCATCCCCAGCTCCGACATATCCAACCCGTTCACTTCATCTTCTTCGCCAACCCGGATCCCTGTCACAGCACGCAGGATCAGCCAGACCACAGCGGAGGAGATCACGACGAAGAGCGCGATCACCACAATACCGGTCAGCTGGGTGACGAGGCTCGCTTCGGGGTTGGTCAGAACCACCGCGATGGTGCCCCAGATCCCGGCAACCAGGTGAACCGGGATGGCGCCGACCACGTCATCAATCTTCATCTTGTCCAGCATAGGCACAACGAAGACCACGATGACACCGCCGGCAGCACCGATCAGGGTCGCCATACCAAGGGTTGGGGTCAGCGGCTCAGCCGTGATCGAGACCAGACCTGCCAGCGCGCCGTTCAGCACCATAGTGAGATCCGGTTTCTTGAACAGCAGCTGCGTCAGCAGCAGGGCGGCAACCGCTCCACCCGCCGCAGCGGCGTTGGTGTTGGCAAAGATACGGCTCACATCGGCGACATCTCCCACGGTGCCCATGGCCAGCTGCGATCCACCGTTAAAGCCGAACCAGCCGAGCCACAGGATGAAGGTACCCAATGTGGCCAGTGCCAGATTGGAGCCCGGCATCGGGATGGTTTTGCCCGCTTTGTATTTGCCCAGACGCGGGCCAAGGATCAACGCGCCGGTCAGCGCAGCCCAGCCGCCTACGGAATGCACCACAGTGGAGCCGGCAAAGTCGAGGAAACCCATCTCATCCAGGAAGCCACCGCCCCATTTCCAGCTGGCCTGCAACGGGTAGATGACCGCAGTCAGCACGATCACAAAGGCGAGGAACGGCCAGAGCTTCACCCGTTCTGCCATTGTGCCGGACACGATCGAGGCGGTCGTGGCGCAGAACATTAGCTGAAAGAAGAAATCGGATCCCGTTGAGGCATAGGAGTAATCATCCGCCTGCTCTGAGGTGATGCCGACCGCTTCCAGCACGCCCGGCCCCCAGACACCCGACAGCACGCCTTCAATCGACCAAGTGCCCAGCGGATACATCAGGTTGTAGCCAATCAGGTAGTAAAAGATCGCCGCGAGCGAGAACAGCGCAACGTTTTTGGTCAGCTGCATGGTGACGTTCTTGGACCGGACAAGCCCTGCCTCCAACATGGCAAAACCGGCCGCCATCCAGAACACGAGGAAGCCGCCGACCAGAAACAGCAGTGAGTTGAGGATAAACACGGTATCGGTTGCCGCAGCACCGGCAGGGGCCGCAGCGGCGGTCTCTTGGGCGAGGGCGAGGCCGGGCAGGGCCAGCGTCGCCACCGCTGCAAGGGAAAGGGTTGATTTACGCATAAGTGATTTCCTTCCTTTGCGCGTCTTCACAGCGCGTCGTGATTGGTTTCGCCGGTGCGCACGCGGATTGCCTGCTCAACGTCGAGAACAAAGATCTTGCCATCACCGATTTTGCCGGTGCGGGCGGTCTGGGTGATGGTGTCGACCACTTGGTCAGCGAGCCCGGAAGGCACCACCAGATCCAGCCGCACCTTGGGTACGAAATTCACCTCGTATTCCGCGCCGCGATAGATTTCCGTGTGGCCTGACTGGGCGCCGAACCCCTTGATTTCCGTGACCATCAGCCCGGACACGCCGATGGATGTCAGTGCTTCACGGACCTCCTCCAGCTTGAACGGCTTGATGGTTGCTATGATCATTTTCATCCCCGAACCCCTGTCATGATGACGGCGCGTGATGAGAGCGCCTGAACTGTTTGCAGGTGCAGCAAATCCGCAGAACCGAGTCGGTGGAACGTTTTGAGGGCGGTTTCAGGGGGGTGTCGCAGCGGGACGGTGAAAAAATAGGCGGTCTTTTGCTGCTGCGCTTAAAAAACACCCGGCTTGCAGAGGGGAATTGCGGTCAATCTGCCCCTCAACAAAGCAGAGCAGACGGGGTATTGTCCGCAAAACGGGCAAACCGGGCAGGATCTGGAAGATGGCACAAGGAACGCGGCGCCGACCTCTGGTCGCAGACAAGCGCTACGCGACAGCGGGGCGCGGCACGCAGGGCAAAGCATCTGCGCGCAAGGCCAAACCACGGCCAAAATCTGCGCCCAAAGCGCGGAAATCGGGCTGGTTCACTCTGTTCAGCGGCGGAGGGAAAACCGGTGGCAAAGCTGGCAGCACAAGGGGCGGCAGCGGGGGCGGCGGCAGAGGACCACGCAAACCGCGAAAGCCCAAGACCCTGTTGGGCCGCCTCTTGGCGCTGATCCTGGCGCCATTTCGCTGGGCGTTCCGGCTCGCCTGGGGGTTCACCTGGCGCATTGGCATGATCTCCACCGCGCTGGTGGCGCTGGCTGTGGGCTATCACTACATGAAACTGCCCGAGGTCGCCGAACTGCTGGACGGGCGGGCGCGGGGGTCCGTTACCCTGACCGACCGCAATGGCGAGGTCTTTGCTTGGCGCGGAGATCAATTTGGTGGCGTGGTCACCAGCGAAACCGTGTCGCCCTACCTCAAAAACGCCATCGTCGCGACCGAGGACAAACGGTTCTACCGCCACTTCGGGGTGTCGCCACGCGGTGTCGCCAGTGCCGTGCGCATCAACTTGCGTGAGGGACGCGGGCCGCTATCCGGACATGGTGGCTCCACCATTACCCAGCAGACCGCCAAACTGCTCTGTCTTGGTGTGGTCTTTGATCCGACGGAATGGGAGAGCGAGCGCGCTTATGAGCGCGATTGCCGCCAGGGCTCACTTTGGCGCAAGGCCAAGGAGGCCATCTTTGCGATGGCGATGGAGGCCAAATACACCAAGGATGAGATTCTCTCGATCTATATGAACCGCGCTTATCTGGGCGGTGGTGCTTACGGTGCAGAGGCGGCAGCGCAGCGCTATTTCGGCAAATCCGCCAATCAGGTTGATGCGTCTGAGGCGGCGATGCTGGCGGGTCTGCTGACCGCACCATCGACGCTGGCACCGACCAACAATCTGCAACGCTCGCAGGATCGCGCCGCCACCGTGCTGCGGCTGATGCAGGAGCAGGGCTATCTGACGACGTCTGAAATGCGTTCGGCACAAAACAGCCCCGCCGTGCTGAGCGAGGCCGCCGCCGCCCGCGCCGGGGGGTATTTCGCCGATTGGGTGATGGATACGATTCCTGATTTCTTTGGCAGTGAGACAACCGAAGATGTGGTGATCCGCACCACCATTGACCAGCGCCTGCAACGCGCGGCCGAGGATGCGCTGAACCATGTCTTTGATACCAAGGTCCGCGAAGGCTCCAAGGCGCAGGCCGCCATCGTGGTGATGAGCGCGGATGGTGCCGTGCGTGCCATGGTTGGCGGGCGCAAGTCTCGTGTCTCTGGTGTGTTCAACCGCGCCACACAGGCCAAGCGTCAGACCGGTTCGGCCTTCAAACCCTTTGTCTATGCCACGGCGCTGGAGCTGGGGTATTCGCCGCTCGACCGGGTGCTGGACGCGCAATATTGCCTGGATGTACCGGGCTCCGGCCAGTGGTGCCCCAAGAACTACACCCGGAAATTCTATGGCGAGGTGACCTTGGCGCGGGCTTTGCGCGACTCGCTGAATGTTCCGGCGGTGAAAGTGTCCGAGGCCGTGGGCCGCGATCTGGTGCGCCGTGTCGCCGGCGACTTCGGGCTCGACAGTGAATTGGCCGCTGGCCCGGCGCTGGCGCTTGGCGCATCGGAAAGCACACTGCTTGAGATGACAGGGGCCTACGCCGGTATTCTGAATGGCGGTTCATCTGTGACGCCCTATGGTGTCACCGAACTGACGTTGATCGGTGACAATACACCTATGATGGGGGCAAGTGGCGGTCTTGGTGAGCGGGTGATCCAGACCAAGGCGGCGCGAGAACTGATCTGGATGATGGAGCAGGTGGTTTCACAAGGCAGCGGTCGTCGCGCCCAGATTCCCGGCTGGCAGGCCGCCGGTAAGACCGGCACCACCCAGGCCGCGCGCGATGCCTGGTTTGTGGGCTTCACCGCAGATTACGTGGCCGGTGTCTGGATGGGCTATGACGACAACACGCCGCTTTCCGGTGTGACGGGTGGTGGCTTGCCCGCTGATATCTGGCGCGAGGTCATGGTCCGGGTGCATGACGGGCTGCCGCCCAAACCCCTGCCGATGATCGCGCCCAAACCCATCGCCCCGCCGCCGCAACCACAACCCCAACGCCGTCAGCGACCAAACGTCGGGCAGGAGCTGGGCCGTGCCGTGGACGGGTTGCTGCGCGATATCTTCGGGAATTGATCTGGCATGACCCTTGCTGATCCCTTGGCCATAAGGTCTGCGCGCCCAGGTGACGAAACCGGGATGAGCTCTGTACTGACGGAAGTGCTGCGCGATTGGAACAGCGCCCGGCCCGGTGACTCGCTGCATGTATTGGGCGCCTATGTCAGCCATCCTGACCGGATCGAGTGCGCGGTTTGCGAAGGTCCTGACGGGATTGTCGGGTTTCAGTCTCTCAGGCTCGCGGTTCCCGGCAACGCCTATGAGGTCGAGCCGGGGTGGGGGATCATCGGAACCTATGTGCGGCTCGATATGGGGCGGCAGGGAATCGGTCAGGCACTTTTCGACCACAACCTGCGCGCTGCTCAAGCAGCGGGGCTAAGCTGGATCGAGGCGACCATCGGCGCCGACAATCTCAGGGCGCAGGCGTATTATGATGACATGGGGTTTCAGACCTACCGAATAGAAGACGGCGCTGTGCGCAAACGCTGTGCGGTGTCGCCTCTGACGTGAAATCTGACATGAAAAAGGGGCCGCGTGGCCCCTTTATGACGCTAATCGACGCGTGAGGCGTCAGCCTCTCAGCTCAACCGTTTCAGCTCGGCGATCAGCTTGTTGATGTCACCCTTGTTGCGGTCAAGGATAGCACCAATTTCGGTGCGCTCGGTCAAAAGCAGGTTCACGCCTTCGATGAACATGTTGTAAAACTTGTCGCGTCCGGATTTGTCCGACACGAGGAAGGTGACCTCGAACGGTGCCTGACCTTTCAGCTTGGCCAGCGATTTGATCTCATAGCCTGCTTTGATCTTGCGGGCTGATTGAACCTCGACAGATCCACCAATGAATTCACGGAACCGCTTGCCGTATTTGCGCGAGATATAGCTCTGAAAGGCACCGGTAAAGGCGCGCAGTTCCGAAGCACTGGCGCGGCGGGCTTCGACACCCAGCGCATAGCGGGCCATGATGTTTACATCGGCATATCGCACAAAAATTTTCTCGAAATCGCGGATCATTGCGCTTTCGGACTTTCCGGAGGCGATGACCTTGTTGATATCGCCCACGACGCTGCCAACGAGGTTGCGCGCACCAGCTTCGGTCAGGGCGAGCAGTTTGCCCGGCAGGGCCGCCAAACCAAGAAAGGCAACGCCAGTGGCCAGAAAACTGCGACGGGTCAGAAAATTACTCGGCATAGATGTCCTCATACGGATCTGAATAAGGGTCGCCATAGACCCCTTCGTATTCGCTTTGATCGCCGCCCAACTCAAAACGGCGGTTCTGCAGGTAGATCAGCCGCGCCTGCGCGTAGCTGTCTGCACTCTCATATAAAATCGAGTCGATGGTGTCGGAATATGTGCCACGATCCCCCAGACGACGCACCACCTCGGCATAAACGCCGATGTTGTCGGCTGGATTATGCCGAGCGTAACTGATCGGGTTGGTGAAGAAATCGACCAGAATGCCGGTGCCGTCGCGGGCCGTCGACGGGCCAAAGAACGGCAGTTCAACATAAGCCCCTTCACCAACACCCCAGACGTGCAGCGTCTCGCCAAAATTCGTATCCACCCGAGGCATATTGAAGTCAGAGGCCGGATCACCGAGGCCACCAATGCCAAAGATCGTGTTGACCACAAAGCGCGACATCGCAATGCCGGATTCCTTCAGGTTGCCTTGCAGCAGCGCGTTCACGGCCTGGCCCGGCATCGACAGGTTTTCAGCGAAGTTATTGAAACTCCTGACCATGTCTGGCGGAACAATCGCCACGTAGCCCTTTGCAGCCGGGCGAAAGGCAAAGCGGTCGACACCGCGGTTGAAGTTATGGATCGACCGGTTGGTGTTCTCATAGGGATCAAACACCTCACCCGAGTTGCGCGAGACGCTATCTTGGGTTGCACAGCCTGCCAGTGCCGACGTAACAGTTACCAGGGCCATCAATACAAAAGGTCGCAGCGGGAAGGTCATGCGCTTCGGTGTCCAATCTGTCTGCTGTGGGCATATGCGGACCCACTTATAATGTTTCTCGTCTCTGCCTAGTCAGGGGCTGAGCTTGTTTACACTTTTGTTGCAGATTTGGAACATGTGAAGATCCAGTTTTCTGCGCGCGTGGCTGATACATAGGGCATATCGATAGGGAATTGCAGACCTCTCATGATGAAAACCTCTCATAAATCCGGATTGGAGGAGCTGCGCGCGCATCGCCGCCGCAGTCGCGGCCTCTATTGGTCAGTCGGCATTTTCAGTTTCTTTGTGAACATGCTGATGCTGACAGGCCCTCTTTATATGATGCAGGTCTATGACCGCGTTCTTGGCAGCCGGTCGGTGGCGACCCTTATCGCGCTCTCGCTGTTGGTGGTGTTCCTCTACGGCACCATGGGGGTTCTGGACTACGCGCGGGGCCGCATTCTGGCCCGTGTCGGGGCGCGGTTTCAGGCCGGGCTCGATCAGCGGGTGTTTGATGCGATGATCCGCCGTTCTGCGGTGGCCCAGGATCCGGTGGCCCAGACCGGCCTCAGTGATCTGGAGTCCGTACAGCGTTTGATCGCCTCGCCGGTGCTTGGGGCTGCATTCGACCTGCCCTGGACGCCGATCTTCCTCTTTGGCATTGCTCTGTTTCACCCGTGGTTGGGGATGCTTGCGCTTGGTGGCGGCGCGGTTCTGATTGCCATCGCGGTGCTGAACCAGTTCCTGTCGCGCCGCCCGCAGATGCAAGCCGGCATGTCCGGCCACCGCGCCAATCTGATGTCCGAGGAAATCCGCACCGAGGCGGAGATGATTCAGTCGATGGGAATGCGCCGCGCCGCCTTTCAACGCTGGAAGGCGGGCCGTGATGCGGCCCTTGTCGACAGTGTCACCGCCAGTGATGTCGGCGGTGGCTTCACCACGCTGACCAAGACCCTGCGCCTGTTCCTGCAATCGGCGATGCTGGGTCTGGGCGCCTATCTGGTGCTGCAGAACGAGGTGACGGCCGGGGCGATGATCGCAGGCTCAATCCTGATGGGTCGGGCGCTGGCGCCCATCGAACTGGCGCTTGGCCAATGGGCAATGGTGCAGCGCGCCCTCAAAGGCTGGCGCAACCTCGCCGAGCTGCTCGACAAGGTGCCGGAGGAGGCCGAGCGCACCGAACTTCCCAAGCCCACCGCCAATCTGGAGGTGCAGGCGCTGGCCGTGGTGCCCCCCGGTGACAACCGCCCGCAGCTGCGCAATGTCAGCTTCCGCGTGCAGCCGGGGCAGGCGATTGGCGTGATTGGTCCGTCCGGTTCCGGTAAGTCCACGCTGGCAAGGGCGCTCACCGGGGCCTGGCGCCCGGCGGCGGGCACTGTCCGGCTCGACGGGGCCTCATTGGATCAATACGCGCCGGAGGTGCTGGGTCAGAACATCGGGTATCTGCCGCAACGGGTGCAACTGTTCGAAGGCACCATCGCGCAGAATATCGCCCGGTTGTCGCCTAACCCGGATTCCGAAAAAGTGGTCGCCGCCGCGAAGAAAGCCGCCGCGCATGACATGATCGTGCATCTGCCCGATGGCTACGACACGCATATTACGGCCGGGGGCGGGCGGCTGTCCGGTGGTCAGATGCAACGGGTCGCCCTGGCGCGTGCCCTATATGATGATCCGGTGATCGTCATTCTGGATGAGCCGAACTCAAACCTCGACAATGATGGATCCGTGGCGCTGAACCGGGCGATCAAGCAGCTGAAGGCCGATGGTCACTCGGTGCTGATCATGGCCCATCGCCCCGCCGCCATTCAGGAATGTGACCTGCTGTTGGTGATTGATCAGGGGGTTCAGACCGCCTTCGGGCCCAAGGATAAGGTCCTGCGAGAGATGGTCTCAAACCATCAGAGCATTCAACAGGCAGCGCCGGGAGGTGTGCGATGAACCAGAGCAAAACCGAGACCAATTCCTGGTCCGCCCGCCGCCCGCTGATAATCGGACTGATCGGGGTGATCATCCTGCTTGGCGGTTTTGGCACATGGTCGGTGGCGACGTCGATTGCCGGCGCGGTTGTGGCTTCAGGCCGGATTGAGGTCGACCGCAACCGGCAGGTCGTCCAGCATCTGGACGGCGGCATCGTGCAGGAAATTCTGGTGGAGGAGGGCGACACCGTCGCCGAGGGTGCGGTTCTCCTGCGTCTGGATGCCAAGGAGTTGCGCTCGCAGCTGGTCATCACCGAAGGGCAGCTGTTTGAGCTGATGGCCCGCCGTGCCCGCCTTGATGCGGAGCGCGATAGCGCCGAGACGGTAGAATTCGACACTGAACTGCACGACCTGTCCGAGACCCGGCCAGAGGTGGCCGATCTGATGCAGGGGCAGGTCCGCCTGTTTGAGGCCCGCAAAGATTCCGTCGCGCGCGAGATTGACCAGTTAGAAAAACGACGTACCCAGATCCAGGATCAGATCATCGGCGTCCGTGCCCAGCAGGCCTCGCGGCGCACCCAGCTTGACCTGATTGAGGAGGAACTGACCAATCAGCAATCGCTGCTGGATCGTGGCTTGGCGCAGGCAGGCACCGTTCTGAACCTGCGTCGGACCGAGGCCGATCTGCAGGGCTCGCTGGGCGAGCTGATCGCCACCGAAGCGCAGGCCGAGGGGCGCATCACCGAGATTGATATCGAGATCCTGAAACTCGGCACCCAGCAACGCGAAGAGGCGATCACCCGCCTGCGGGATCTGCGCTATCAGGAGTTGGAACTGGCCGAGACCCGCCGCGCGCTGAAGGATCGTCTCGCACGGCTCGATATCACTGCGCCGGTCTCCGGCATCGTCTATGGCCTACAGGTCCACACGCCCCGCTCAGTGATCCGGGCGGCGGATCCGGTGCTGTATCTGGTACCGCAGGACCGACCGCTGGTGATTGCCGCGCAGGTGGCACCCACGGATGTCGATCAGATCTTTGTCGGTCAGGCGGTAACCCTGCGCTTCCCGGCTCTGGATCAACGTTCGACACCGGAACTGTTCGGCTCGGTGAAACAGATCTCGGCTGATGCGTTTGAGGATCAGGCCAGCAAACTCTCCTATTACCGCACGGAAATCGAACTGAACCCGGGCCAGCTGGAGACCCTGCCAGAGGGCACCGTTCTCATCCCCGGTATGCCGGTTGAGGGCTATATCCGCACCGCTGATCGAACCCCGCTTGGCTATCTGGTCAAACCGCTTGCGGACTACTTTGTCCGCGCCTTCCGGGAAAGCTGAACCGCAAGGCACCGCGCAGTGCGCGTCACGTCACAAAACCGTCCCTTCGGGGGCGGTTTTTTGCTTTCCGCCCTGCCGCTTCCCGGTTAGCGTTCCGCAAAACCTGACGTAAAGGACCACACCCATGGATATCGAAGCCAAACTCAAAGACCTGGGCATTCAGCTGCCAAGCGCACCAGCCCCCGCAGCCAACTATGTGCCCTATGTGGTCGTAGACAATATGGTCTATATCTCCGGCCAGATTTCTGCCGGTCCTGAGGGTCTGATCACCGGCAAATTGGGCGCTGATATGGATGTGCCCGCCGGTCAGAAGGCTGCCCGCCAATGCGCCATCGCCCTGCTGGCGCAGCTGAAAGCCGCCTGTGACGGCGACCTCAATCGCCTGAAGCGCGTCGTCAAACTGGGGGCATTTGTCAATTCCACCGACAGTTTCACCGACCAGCCGCAGGTGGTGAACGGGGCGTCTGACCTCATGGTCGAGGTGCTGGGCGATGCCGGTCGTCATGCTCGCGCTGCGGTCAGCTCGCCCTCGCTACCGCTGGGCGTGGCAGTGGAAATCGACGGCGTGTTCCAGATCTCATGACTTCTGATCTGCCTGCCGCATTCCTGCGCCAGCCCATCACCCATCGCGCGCTGCACGACGTGCGCGATGGTCGCCCGGAAAACAGCCGGGCCGCCATCCTCGCGGCGATTGAGGCCGGGTATGGCATTGAAATGGATCTGCAACTGTCCTCCGATGGGTGCGCCATGGTGTTCCACGACTACAATCTGGAACGGCTGGCCGAGGGTACGGGGCTTGTTGCTGATCACACCCGCGATCAGCTGCGCGCCATCCCTCTCAAGGGCGGTGATGGCGAATGCATCCCGGATCTGGCCGAGATCCTCGACCTGGTTGATGGGCGCGTGCCACTCTTGATCGAGCTGAAGGATCAGGACGGCAATATGGGGCCAAACATCGGCGCGCTGGAGGCCGACACCGCAGACCAGTTGAAAAACTATACCGGCGAGGTCGCGCTGATGTCTTTCAATCCGCATTCCGTGGTCGAACTGGCGCGCTTGGCGCCCGAGCGGCCCCGGGGCCTCACCACCAGCAGCTACAGGGTTGAGCATTGGCCCGAGCTGACGGCGGAGGTCTGCGACCATCTGCGCGCAATCCCGGATTTTGACCGCTCTGGCTCCTGTTTCATCAGCCATGAGGTTGCGGATCTCGCCAGCCCGCGTGTTGGCGAACTGCGCGCCCAGGGGGCGCCGGTTCTATGCTGGACCGTGACCTCCGCCGCGATGGAAAAAGAGGCCCGCAAAATCGCGCATAATGTCACCTTTGAGCGGTATCTTTCTGATATCCCGGCTTGATCCCATCCACGGCGGACCCAGATACTATCTGTCGCGGAGGAACTGAATGGAACAGGCGCAGATTGAAATCGAAGTGCTCGGCGCGCTGTCGCAGCTATCGGCTGAGGAATGGGACGCCTGCGCCTGTCCCGAAGCGGCCGATGGCAGCGCCCCGCTGGATCCCTTCACCACGCACCGGTTTTTGAGCGCGCTGGAGGACAGTGGCTCCGTTGGGCGCGGCACCGGCTGGCAGCCGCAGTATCTGACCGCGCGCCGCGACGGTGTGTTGATTGCCTGCGCGCCGATGTACGCCAAATCCCACAGTCAGGGCGAATATATCTTCGATCACAACTGGGCCCATGCCTATGAACAGGCGGGCGGGCGCTATTACCCCAAACTGCAGATCGCAGCCCCCTTCACCCCTGCCACCGGACGGCGTTTTCTGGTGAAGCCGGAATTCGAAGGTCTGGGCCAGTCAGCACTGGTGCAGGGGGCTGTACAGCTGGCGGCAGACAACCGCGTCTCTTCCCTGCATGTGACCTTCTGCACAGAGGATGAGGCGAAGATGGGCGCCGAGATGGGGCTGATGGCCCGTGTTACGCAACAGTTCCATTGGCTGAACGAGGGCTACCGCAGTTTTGACGATTTCCTCGGTGCACTCTCGTCGCGCAAGCGCAAGACCATCCGCAAGGAACGCGCGCAGGCGCAGGGCTTTGGCGGGGAGATCCGCGCCTATCGCGGCAGCGATCTGCGCCCTGAACATTGGGATGCCTTCTGGACCTTCTATCAGGACACTGGCGCGCGCAAATGGGGGTCGCCCTATCTCAGCCGCGCCTTCTTTGACATCGCCCATGACACCATGGCCGACGATATGGCGCTGATTCTCGCCGAACGCGACGGGATACCGGTAGCGGGTGCGTTGAATTTTCTAGGCCGCGAGACACTTTACGGGCGCTATTGGGGCTGCCGCGAACACCACCCCTGCCTGCATTTCGAACTGTGTTACTATCAGGCCATCGACCAGGCGATTGCCCGCGGGCTGAACCGGGTCGAAGCGGGCGCGCAGGGGGAACACAAACTGGCGCGCGGCTATCTGCCGACGCAAACGCATAGTCTGCATTGGGTGGGCGATCCGGGATTTGCCGATGCCATTGCCCGCTATCTGGAGGCCGAACGCGGCGCCATCGAAGAAGAAATCGAGATCCTGACGGACTATGGTCCGTTCCGCAAACCTCATGTGGAGGAGCAACAATGACGGAAAAACTCTCGGACGCCACCCGTGGCCCACTGCTGGATCCGCTGTTCAGCGCCGGTTGGCAGGTGGTTGACGGCCGTGATGCCATCACCAAGACCTATAAATTTGACAGTTTTGTCGATGCCTTCGGCTGGATGACCCGCGCTGCGATCTGGGCCGAAAAATGGGATCACCACCCGGAGTGGAGCAATGTCTACAACACCGTTACCGTGACCCTGACCACCCACGATGTGGGTGGCATCAGTGCGCTGGATGCAAAACTCGCCCGCAAGATGGAAAGCCTGTTTTAGGGCAAGGTTCCCGGCAGATAAGACCAGAAAAGGCGCGGAATTGTCCGCGCCTTTTGCGTTTCAACTGGTGGGGATCAGCCCATCGCCTCAAGCAGCGCTTCGCCCGCAGACAGCTCGCATTGGCCGGGATTGTCTTCGGCGTTCATGATTTCGACCTTGCCATCGCGTGCCAGCATCGCATAGCGCAGCGAGCGCCCGATCAGACCCGCCGCAGGCGCGTCCAGCCGCATCCCGATCGCATCGGTGAAGCCGCATTCGGCGTCCGATAACATGGTGATACCGGCAGCACCGGCCCCGGTCGCCTCTGACCAGGCCTTCATTACAAAGGGATCGTTGCCCGCAATGCAGATGATCTCATCCACGCCTTTGGCTGTCAGCGCGTCCTTATTGCGGATGAAACTGGGCACATGGGCCGAATGGCAGGTCGGGGTGAACGCGCCCGGCACCGCAAAAATGGCAACTGTGCGCCCTTTGGTCAGCTCGGCCATGCTCACCTGTTCAGGGCCCTCGTCTCCCATGCGGGTCAGAGTCGCCTCTGGCAGGGTTTCTCCAACGGAAATCATGATCTGTTCCTCTCCCGTGATTGTGTTTTATATCCTCACACATATAGGGTCGGGCAGCAGGCATGCCAGTGGGATGTAACAGCCACCAGCCGCAGACCGGGACAGCAGAAAGATAGGGGGAACCATGACCCATTTCGTCGTGATCGGGGCAGGGCAGGCCGGCGCCTCGCTGGTGGCTCAGCTGCGCAAGCAGGGCTTTGAGGGCGAGATTACGCTGATCGGCAGTGAACCTGTCGTACCCTATCAGCGTCCGCCTTTGTCGAAGGCCTATCTGCTGGGTGAACTGGAGCTGGAGCGGCTCTATCTGCGGCCTGAAAGTTTCTATGCCGATAGCAATATCACCCTCAGACTGGGGCAGCAGGTGCAGGCAATTGATCCTGCCGCCAAGACCGTGACCCTCGCGGATGAGGTGCTGCACTACGACCAGCTGGCGCTCACCACCGGGTCCAGCCCGCGCCGTCTGCCTGCCGCCATTGGTGGCGATCTGGGCGGCGTCTACGTGCTGCGCGATCTGGCAGATGTGGACGCCATGGCCCCGGTGGTCAAGGAGCGCGCGCGTACCCTGATTGTGGGCGGCGGGTACATCGGGCTGGAGGCCGCCGCCGTCTGTGCCAAACGCGGGGTCTCTGTCACGCTGGTCGAGATGGCCGGCCGTATCCTGCAACGGGTGGCAGCCCCCGAAACCTCGGATTACTTCCGTGCGCTTCACACGGGCCACGGTGTCGACATCCGCGAAGGCATCGGGCTTGAGCGGCTGGAGGGCGAGAATGGCACCGTCAGCCGCGCCGTGCTCAGCGACGGCTCAACGGTTGAGGTGGATTTTGTAGTTGTCGGTGTTGGCATCACCCCCGCAAGTGATCTTGCAGAGGCTGCGGGCCTGACGCTTGAGAACGGGATCAAGGTGGATGCGCAGGGCCGTACCTCGGATCCGTCCATATGGGCCGCCGGGGATTGCGCATCTTTCCCCTATCGCGGCAACCGTATCCGGTTGGAAAGCGTGCCCAACGCCATTGATCAGGCAGAGGTCGCCGCCCGCAATATGCTTGGCGCGAATGAAACTTATGTGGCCAAGCCGTGGTTCTGGTCCGATCAATACGACGTCAAACTGCAAATCGCCGGCCTCAACACCGGCTATGACAACGTCGTCACCCGCACCGGCAGCGATGGTACCATGTCCTTCTGGTATTACACTGGCGATCAACTGGTCGCGGTGGATGCAATGAACGACCCGCGCGCCTATATGGTGGCCAAACGCCTGATTGAGGCTGGGCGCACCGCCGACAAGGCCGTGGTGGCGGACGTTGAGGCGGATCTGAAACCGCTCTTGCGCGCATGAGGATCATCGCCGGAGACTTTCGGGGCCGCGCGCTCACCAGCGTGGGCAAGGGCGATGCGGGCGCCCACCTGCGCCCCACCACCGACCGTGTGCGTGAAAGCCTGTTTAATGTGCTGTCGCATCTGGTCGATTTCGACGGGCTACGGGTGCTGGATCTGTTCGCAGGCACCGGTGCCCTAGGGCTTGAGGCGCTATCGCGCGGCGCGGCTGAGGCGGTGTTTGTGGATGATGGCCGGGTATCGCAGGGGCTGATCACCAAGAATATTGATCTGCTGCGCATCAAGGACCGCGCCCGTCTCATCCGCCGCGATGCCACCCGCCTGCCGGTCAATGAGGGTGCGCCCTGTGATGTGATCTTCCTCGATCCGCCCTATGGCAAATCGCTGGGGCAAAAGGCGCTGGCCGCCGCGACCAAGGGCGGTTGGCTGGCCGAGGATGCGTTGGTCGTCTGGGAAGAAAGCAGCCCCATGCAGCCCCCCGAAGGTTTCACTCTGCACGACAGCCGCAAATACGGTGACACGCATGTCACCCTTCTGTGGCGCGAGAGCTGAGCATCAGCACAAAAGGACAGCACCATGCCGATCACATATCCCACGCCGAAACTGGTGATTTTTGATTGCGACGGTGTGCTGGTCGATAGCGAAACACTTAGCAATCAGGTGCTTGTCGAAAACCTTGCCCGCCACGGTCTGCAGCTGTCGCTTGCGGACTGCATGGATCTCTTTGTCGGCGGCACCATGCAGGGCGTCATGAAAAAGGCGCAGGAACTCGGCGCGGACCTGCCTGCAAACTGGGTGGATGAGGTCTACGGAGAAACCTACGCCCGTCTGCGGCAGGGCGTGGACCTCGTTCCCGGCATTCCTGATCTTCTGGCGCTCTTGCAAGCGCGGGGCATTGCCTTTTGCGTGGCCTCCAACGGCAGCGAGGACAAGATGCGCATCACCCTTGGCCAGAACGGGCTCTGGGATCAGTTCCATCCCCAGGCGATGTTCTCTGCCCATACGCTCAAGACCGGTAAGCCCGATCCGGATCTGTTCCTTGCAGCGGCCTGTCATTTCGACGTGCAGGCCCGCGACTGTCTTGTGGTTGAAGACAGCGAAAACGGCGCCATCGCCGCCGCCCGCGCAGGCATGCGCTGCCTCGGCTTCGACCCCCACGGCAAGGGCACGCGCCTGAAGCGGCATAATGCCGAGCATATCACCGCCATGTCAGAGGTTCCGCGTCTGATAGGCCTGCGTCCCTGACGGCACTCTCAGGTAGAGTGCGACATTTTCACAGCAATCTATACGCTTTGTTCAGCGGAACTCCCAACAGTCCAATCGCAGGATTTACAAGGTCCCATGTTGGACATATTCGGCCTGTGAAACGGACGATCTATCGTTCCGTTCAGCATCTCATTTCAGATGCCCAGAATTGATGTAGGACATGATATGAAACTTAATCTCCGCATTGGCCTGGCCCTTGCCAGCGCCTTGGCCCTGTCGGCCTGCGTGTCGCCTGATGTTGTCACCAAAACGCAGGTGGGGGATGCCAAGCTGACCTGCACCGAAATCACGGTGCAGCTGAACCAGCTGGAAGAGATCCGCAAAGAAGCCAAGAAGGGCAAGAGCATGTCCGGCGAGAATATCGCAGCCGCGCTGTTGTTCTGGCCCGCGGTGATCGGCAACCATTCCAACGCCAAGCAGGCGCTTGAAGCCGCGAATGAGCGTCACGAGGTTCTGGTTGCCTTGGCAGAACGCAAACGCTGCAAGCTCTGATACCGGTACGGGGCAATCTGTATCGCTGAACGACAAAGGGGCGCGCCAGATGGCCCGCCCTTTTTTTTAGTGGAGTGATACGGTCTCAGCCGTAGGTCGGGTGAAACTTGCCCGCAGGCGACAGGGTGAAAATCTCAGCACCATCTGCCGTCACCCCGACCGAATGTTCAAACTGCGCAGACAGCGATTTGTCGCGGGTCACGGCGGTCCATTCATCGGCCAGAATCTTGGTTTCCGGACGGCCAAGGTTCACCATCGGCTCGATGGTGAAGAACATACCTTCCTCCAGCACCGGACCGGAGCCTGCGCGGCCATAGTGCAGCACGTTGGGCGGGGCATGGAACACCTGACCCAGACCGTGGCCGCAGAAATCCCGCACCACGCTCATACGCTGCGCTTCCACATAGGACTGGATCGCATGGCCAATGTCGCCAAAGGTATTGCCGGGTTTCACCGCCTCGATCCCCTTCATCAGGGAGTCATGGGTGACCTGGATCAGCCGCTCGGTTTTGCGCGATAGCTTGCCCGCCACATACATGCGGCTGGTGTCGCCAAACCAGCCATCGACGATGACGGTCACGTCGATATTCAGGATGTCGCCATCCTTCAGCTTCTTGTCGCCGGGAATCCCGTGACAGACCACATGGTTCACGCTGATACAGCTGGCGTGCTGATAGCCCTTGTAGCCGATGGTGGCCGAGGTCGCGCCTGCGTCCTCCACCATCTGGGTGATCAGCCGGTCCAGCTCGCCAGTGGATTGCCCCGGCACGACATGGGCTGCAATATCGTCAAGGATCCGGGCCGCCAGCGCCCCAGCCGCGTGCATTCCCGCGAAATCACCGGGTTCATAGATACGGATGCCGTCTTTTGTGGTGCGGCCGTCTTTCGATCTCATCAGATGAGGCTCCATCGGGTGTCTTTGACATAGCTATGTAAGCGGTTCGCGCGAAAAGGGCCAGAGCCGGCACGGCCGCCTGCCGGGAACTTTTTTCCACATAGGCGCGTTTCCCTCCCTGACGAATTGCAATCGCACGACGGAGGACCCCGCAGCCATGGACAGCATGAATGCCCTGATGGAGACTGAAATCTACAACGGAAAATCGCTGGCGGATTTGGTCACGCTGGAATTTCTCGCCCAGGCCATGGGCAGCGTGCTTGCAGCCATCGTGATCCTGCTGGCCGGGTTCATCGTCGCGAGCTGGGTCAAACGCCGGATTGTGCAGATCGGCGACAGCCATGCCAGCCTTGATGTGACGCTATTCCACTTCCTCGGCAATCTGGCGCGCTATGTGATTCTGGCCTTTGCGGTGCTGTTTGTGCTGAACACATTTGGGGTGCAGACCACCTCCATAATTGCCGCCATCGGTGCGGCGGGCCTGGCCATTGGTCTGGCCATGCAAGGCGCGCTGTCCAACGTCGCCGCCGGCATCATGCTGATCCTGTTCCGCCCGTTCAAGCTGGGCGATTTCATTGAGGTGAATGACGAAATGGGCACGGTGAAGGAAATCACCCTGAACAACACCGTGATCGCCAGCCTCTCCAACCTGAAGGTGATTATTCCCAACTCCGAGGTTTGGGGCAACACGATCACCAATTATTCCGAGTTTGACACCCGCCGGGCTGAATGGAATTTCGGTGTTGGCTATGGGGCGAACCTCGCCACCGCCGAACAGGTGATCCGCGACACCATCATGTCCGACAGCCGCTCGCACGCAGAGCCGGAGCCGTTCATTCAGGTCAACAATCTCAACAGCAGCTCGGTGGATTTCCTGGTGCGCGTCTGGGTCGATGCGGCGGAGTATTTTCAGTATCAGGCCGACATGAAACGTAAGGTGAAAGAGGCACTGGACGCGGCAGGAATTGATATTCCCTTCCCGACCCGCACGTTGGTTCAGGCAGGCCCTGATGCGTCGCAGCAGGCTTCAGAAGACGGCGATCAGCAGGACAGCGCTGGAAACCGCAACGAGGCCGCTGCCTGAGGGATCAGCCCGCGATCACGCCCGCAATCTCAACGCCTTGCGGGCTGATGTGGGTGCTGATCACCAGACGCTCCACACCGGTAGCCGCCGCCGCATCCCAAGCGGCGGCATAGATCGGGTCGATGTCGTGGGCAATCTCAAAGCGATCACAATCCTCGCGCTGCACCAGATAGAGCAGCACCGCCCGGTGGCCGGCCCGGCACATATCCGCCAGGTTGCCCAAATGTTTGGCGCCGCGCGCGGTGACGCTATCGGGGAATTCCGCCAGACCGGGCTGGCGCGATAGGGTGACGCTTTTGACTTCGACATAGCAATCGGGCAGGCCGGGCAGGCCGGGCTGGCTCAGCAGGAAATCAATGCGGCTCTTCTCGGCGTATTTCACCTCGGCCCGGACCGTTTCATAGGCCGATAGCGCTGCGATCTGGCGCGCCTCCAACGCCGATTTCAACGCGCGGTTTGGCACAGATGTATCCACACCCACCAGGGTGCCACCGGCAACCTCGACCAGCCGCCAGCCGTATTTCAGCTTTTTCTTCGGATCGTCATTCGGCTCCAGCCAGACCGCGCTGCCGGGCTCGGCCAGCCCGAGCATCGAACCGGGGTTGGCACAATGGGCAGTCACCTCGCGCCCATCCGGCAACTGGCAGTCCGCCAGAAACCTTTTGTAGCGTCGGATCAGCACGGCGGGCAGGAGAGGGGTTTGAAAGCGCATGTGACTGGGCCTATACCTGCGCTATCATTGGATCAAGAGGAGGAGCGCAGATGGCAAACCCAACCGCCGCAATGCTGGTGATCGGAGACGAAATTCTGTCCGGGCGCACCCGTGACGCCAATATGTATTACCTCGCCGGTGAACTGACAAAACACGGCATCGACCTGCAAGAGGTTCGGGTGATCAGCGATGATGCGGCTGCGATCATCGCGGCTGTCACGGCGCTATCCGACAGCTATGACCATGTCTTCACCAGCGGAGGCATCGGCCCCACCCATGATGACATCACCGCCGATTGCATCAGCAAGGCCTTTGGTGCGCATCTGGACGTGCGCGATGATGCCCGTGCGCTGTTGCAGGCCCATTACGACAAATCCGGGCAGGAGCTGAACGCCGCCCGCCTGCGGATGGCTCGGATCCCCGATGGCGCGACACTGATCGAAAACCCGGTGTCCACTGCGCCCGGTTTCACCCTGCGCAATGTGCATGTGATGGCCGGGGTGCCCAGCGTGTTTCAGGCCATGGTGGCCTCGGTCCTGCCGACGCTTACGGGCGGCGCGCCGCTTCTGTCGCAGACCCTGCGGGTACAGCGCGGCGAGGGCGATATCGCGCCCATCCTGACCGCCATTGCCGAGGCTTATGATGACCTCTCCATCGGCTGTTACCCGTTCCAGCAGAACGGTGCCTTTGGCGCCAATGTGGTGGTGCGCGGTGCCGACGGCGCGCGGGTGGATGCGGCGATTACGGCGCTGGCGCGGGATCTTGATCTTTGACCACCGCTCCCTCTTTGACCGACCCCAAATATTACGACGTCACTGATCACACCTGGCCCGCCGCCGAGATGCGGCAGCTTGGCCCGGTTACCCTGCGCCGGGGCGATGGCGGTGGCAGCCGTGTCTCCGCAGCAACCGTCATCACAGGCCACGCAAGCGAGGCAGAAATCACCGGCGCTGAACAGGCGATGTCGGAGATGGGACAGGATTCTCTGTTCATGATCCGCGATGGTCAGGACGCCCTTGATGCGCAGCTCGCCGCGCGGGGCTATGTGATCAAGGATCCGGTGGTGCTCTGGACCTGTCCCGTCGAACCGCTCTGCCATGTTGAAATCCCGCCGGTTACCGCCTTCTGTGTGTGGGAGCCTCTGGCCATTCAGCATGAGATCTGGGCCGCAGGCGGCATCGGTCCCGAGCGCTTTGCGGTCATGCAACGGGTGGAGGGGGCCAAGACCTCGCTGTTGGGCCGCTGTGATGATGCGCCGGGCGGCACCGGCTTTGTAGCGATCCACGGTGGCACCGCCATGGTCCACGCGCTGGAAATTCTGTCACATCAGCGGCGCAAGGGCATGGGCGTCTGGATGATGCACCGCGCTGCGCAATGGGCCGCCGATCAGGGTGCGCGCGAACTGGCGGTTCTCTGCACCGAGGCCAACGCCGGGGCAAACGGTCTATATGCCTCACTTGGCATGCTGCGCGCCGGGCGTTACCACTATCGGCACAACCCAAAGGGAGTGTAACCAATGACCCGCGACACCGACGCACCCACAGCACTTGATCTGCCGATGGTGGACCCGCTTCCGCCCGAGACACAGAAGTATTTCGACATCTGCCAGGAGAAGCTGGGCATGGTGCCCAACGTGTTGCGCGCCAATGCGTTCGACATCGACAAGCTCAACGCCTTTACCGGGATGTATAACGACCTGATGCTGGCGGACAGCGGCCTGTCAAAGCTGGAACGCGAGATGATCGCGGTGGTCGTGTCTTCCATCAACAGCTGTTTCTACTGCCTCGCAGCCCATGGCGCTGCGGTGCGTCAACTGTCGGGTGATCCCAAGCTGGGCGAGATGCTGGTGATGAACTACCGCGTTGCCCCGTTGGAGCCCCGCCAGCGCGCCATGCTGGATTTCGCCGCCAAGGCAACCAGGGCCAGCGCCGAGATCGAAGAGGCCGACCGCCAGATCCTGCGCGACCACGGGTTCAGCGACCGCGATATCTGGGACATCGCCAATGTCACCGGGTTTTTCAACATGTCCAATCGGGTTGCCAGCGCCACCGGCATGGTGCCCAACGACGCCTATCACGCGCAGCACCGGTGATCCGTCGCGCTGTCTTTGCCGCCCGGCGGCTGACGCCTGCGGTGGCGGGGCTGCTCTGCGCGGCCCTGCCATCGTTTGTAGCAGCCCAAGGGATCGAACTGCCCCCCGGCGCCCGCCAGCTGGCCGAGCGCGCTACCGCCCTTGGCAGCTACGCGGTGCCGCTGGGCCCTGCCAGCGACGATGGTGTGCCAGAACGCCAGGTGGAAGGGCAAATCCTGCGCCGCAGCTGGCGGATTTCCGGTGATGCCACGGTGCTGCAGGTGCTGGCCCCCCTGCGCGCGCACTTGGTCGAGGCGGGGTATGAACTGCTCTATCAATGCCCCGCGCGCAGCTGTGGCGGCTTTGATTTTCGCTTCGATATTGAGGTGATCCCCGCCCCGGACATGACCGTGGATGTCAGCAACTACAGCTTTGTTGCGGCTGAGCATCCCGACGGGCGCATCGTCACACTCTTGGTCTCGCGCTCTGGCAACGCCACCTTTGTGCAGGTGATTGAGGTCACGCCCGAAGGTCTCAGCACGCCGGTCATCACAGATGGCATCACTCCGGCAAGCGGCGGCACCGACGCAGCCCCGACCGTCGCGCTGCCACTCATTGGCGCGGCAGAGCTGATCACCGGGTTGCGCCGCAACGGGCGGGCGGTATTGGCGGATCTGGAGTTTGAAACCGGCGCCGTGACACTGGGGGCAAAACCCTATGACAGCCTTGCGGCCCTTGCGGAGTTTCTGATCCAGAATCCGGATTTTGATGTGCTCCTGGTCGGGCATACCGATACGGTGGGGTCGCTGGAGCAGAATATCGCGATTTCTGAACGCCGCGCCGATGCGGTGCGCCGCCGCCTGCTGGCCGATAGCGCGGTTGACCGTGCACGGGTCGCGGTGGCAGGCGCGGGCTTCATGGCGCCGCTGACCACGAATCTCACCCCCGAGGGACGCGAGGCCAATCGCAGGGTAGAAGTGGTGCTGATCAGACGCTGATGTGGTGCGGTCCAACTCGGCCTTTCGGGCAGATACAGAAAACCCGGCACAACGGCCGGGTCCTGTCCAATTCCAAAGAGGTGCGCCTTACCAGGTGATGCCATCCTTGTCGGCAAAGGCATTGGCGAGGAAGTCGATAAAGGCCCGCACCTTGGGCTGGGTGAAGCGGCCGGGAGGGTAGACCGCATAGATGCCTTGGGTCTCCATCGGCAACGAGGGCATGACGTCCTCGACCAGCCCCTCGGCCATGGCATCGGAGTAGAGATAGCTTGGCAGATAGGCGATCCCCAGACCGGAAATGGCGGCATTCAGCAGCGATTGCCCGTCATTGACCGATAGCCAGCCGGAGGTCCGCACCTGCCGCTTTTCGCCCGACGGCGCGGTGATCTTCCACATGCTGCCGCTTGACTGGTTCGAATAATGCAGCAGCTTGTGCATGTTAAGATCGTCGATTTTCTGCGGACGGCCGAATTTCTCCAGATAGGCGGGGGAGGCGATCATCCGCTTGGTGGTTTCGGTCAGTTTGCGCGCCCGCAGAGAGCTGTCTTCCAGCTCACCAATCCGCAGCGCCATGTCGAACCCTTCAGAGATCAGCTCTACATAGCGGTTGTTCAATACCATATTGACGGTGATGTCAGGGAAATCGCGCAGGAAGTCCGACAGCACCGGCGACAGGTGGTTGACGCCAAAATCCGTCGCCACCGAAATCCGCAACAGCCCGGAAGGCGCAGATTGCATCGAGGTCACCAGCGCATCCGCTTCACCGGCATCATTCAGGACACGGCGCGCCCGATCATAATAGGCCAGACCAATTTCTGTGGGCGATACGCGCCGCGTGGTCCGGTTCAGCAGCCGCGCGCCCAGCCGGGCCTCAAGGCTGGACACATGTTTGGACACCGCCGATTTGGATATCCCCATTTTCTTTGCCGCATCGGTGAATCCGCCCTGATCCACCACATTGGCAAAGGCCTCCATTTCGGTCAGTCGATCCATGGCGTTCGCGTCCTTATCCATCCGAGTTCCCCTATTTTTCGCGGTGAAATCGGGCAAGAACGGGGCAGGGATGGGATAATTGCGAGGTTATTCACCCATAGTTTACCAGCTGGAAACACCTGCAGCTCTGCCCGAATATCGCATTAGTGGTCGAAGCCACTATGTTGAGAGGGGCTTACACCAATGGGAGGACATCTTATGAATGCGATGATCAGATCCACGATGAGAACCACGCTGGCGGCCCTCGTCGCCTGTGCCCTACCGGTTTCCGCGGCCTTGGCCGGTGGTGAAACCCCCGCACCGGAGGGGGCGGAGGTCTACTTTGTGATGCCCAAGGATGGCGATACAGTTTCATCCCCGGTCACCGTGGTCTTTGGCCTGCGCGGTATGGGCGTGGCACCGGCAGGGACGGAGAAAGAGAACACCGGCCATCACCACCTGCTGATCGACCGCCCGCCACTTGGCGAGGGCGAGGATGGTGCGGATGAGCTGTCCTACGGCCTGCCATCGGATGAAAACCACATCCATTTCGGCGGCGGACAGACCGAAACTACGCTGGATCTGGCACCGGGTGAACATACGCTGCAGCTGGTGATGGGTGATTACGGCCACGTCCCTCATTCGACACCCATCGTCTCAGAGGTGATCACCATCAAGGTTGAATAGGCGGGGCAACGGGCGGCGATACTTCGGCGTAGGGCGAAGCATTCCCCGCATCCTGCCTGCTAGATCAGGGGCGTATTTTCCAGCAAAGGACGCCCCTGATGCTCACCTGTGTTATCCGCTACCATATCGACCCCACCAAACGTGAGGATTTCGCCACCTACGCCCGCAACTGGGGGCAGGCAATTCCGCGATGTGGTGCGGATCTCATCGGCTACTACGCCCCGCATGAGGGCTCATCAACGCTGGCCTATGGCATCTATGATGTGGCAAACCTTGCCGAATACGAAGCCTACCGCGCGCGCCTCGCAGCCGACCCGCTGGGGCGTGAAAACTATGCCTTCGCCCAGGAGCGCCGCTTTATCCTGCGTGAGGACCGCACCTGGCTGAAAAAAGTCTCTGACCCGGAAGGATCCACAGGATGATTGCCGTTATCTTCGAGGTCGAAATCAAGGACGGCGCCAAGGACCGCTACCTTGAGATCGCAGCCGACCTGAAACCCCTGTTGCAGGAGATTGAAGGTTTCATCTCCGTCGAACGGTTCCAGAGCCTCACAACACCGGGCAAACTCCTGTCGCTGTCCTTCTGGGAAAGCGAGGAAGCCGTGGCCAACTGGCGCCGCCTCAGCGCCCACCGCGCGGGGCAGGCCGAGGGCAGAGAGAGCGTGTTCAGCGACTACCGCCTGCGGGTGGCAGGCGTGCTGCGCGACTACGGCATGGACCGGCGCGATGAAGCCCCCGCCGATGCCCGCGCGGCCCACGATCCTGTTGTCACGTGAAACACAAGGCGCGCAGACTGCGCCTCTGGGGCTGTGCTGGGATCGGCATGGCCCTTTTCACCTCTCTGGTTGGGGCGGAAGGGACGCGAATACCCGGCGCGGCGATCCTGTCGCCCCGAGATGGCGATATCGTCGCATCGCCCATCGCCGTTGATCTCCGGGTGCCCGCAGAGGGCGCATATCACCTCTATGTCGATGGCGATCCTGTAGACCCCGAGGGACTACCCATGGGCGATGTCCGCCTGACCTTGGATGTGCCAACAGGGATCCACGAACTTGACGTGCGCCAGATGGGCGCCGCCTTCAGCGGTCAGGCTATCACCGTGCTTGTTGATCGGATCACCTTGCCGGACGACACGAACTGCCTCGCCTGTGGCGGTTTGCGCCGCCCTTGACCGTTACGGCAAAGACCCCGGCGGCGAACCGGGGCCGTTGTGGAAATAGACACATTCACCGGTCGCAGGCTCAGCGCGGGTGCCGACCTTCTTCGATCTCTTCTACGATCTTGCCGACAAATGCCTTCAGATCATCGGGGGTGCGGCTGGTCACGATCCCGTTGTCCGCGACGACCTCCGCGTCCTGCCAATCGGCCCCCGCGTTGATCATGTCGGTCTTGATCGACTGAAACGATGTCATGGTGCGGCCCTTGACCAGACCGGCCTCAATCAGAAGCCAAGGCGCATGGCAGATTGCGGCGACAACCTTGCCCTGATCGTAGAAAGCGTTGATCAGCTCGATCACATCGTCATTGATGCGCAGCAGATCCGGGTTGACCTGACCGCCGGGTAGGACCAGCGCGTCGTAATCGTCGACACGGACCGCCTCCAGCGCCAGATCCGCCTCGGCCTCGCGGCCCCAATCATCGCCTTCCCAACCCTTGATCGCCTTGCCATCGAGGCTGGCGACAGAGACCTCAGCGCCCTTGACCCGCAGCTGATCGCGCGGGAATTCCAGTTCGGACTGCTCGAACCCATGGGTGGCAATCATCAGGATCTTGGCGTCGGTGATACGGGGCATGAAACTCTCCTGTTCGTCGTGTCGGTAATCGCGCCGCAGGGGCGGCGCCGTTCACCGACAAAACGCCACCGGGCGCCGGAGGTTCCACAATAGCAAACGACCCCCGCCACCACAGGCGGCGAGGGTCGCAAGACTTACAAGGGGGCGAAATGGTGCCGGATCAGAGGCTGGCCGCCAGCCGTGTGCCCTGATTGATGGCCCGTTTGGCGTCCAGTTCTGCGGCCAGATCCGCGCCGCCGATCACGTGGCAGGATGTGCCCTGTGCCTCCAGCGCATCCACCAGCGACCGCTCCGACAGCTGGCCAGAGCACAGCACAACGGTGTCCGCCGCAATTACGGTCGGGTTCTCACGCGCCTCGCCAAAGCTGACATGCAGCCCGTCGTCGTCGATCTTCTCATAGTTGACGCCGCCGACGAAATTCACATCCTTCATCTTCAGCGTGGCGCGGTGGATCCAGCCGGTGGTCTTGCCCAACCGCTTGCCGTGGCGCTCCGCCTTGCGCTGCAACAGCGTCACCTCGCGGGCCGGGGCCTCGGGTTGCGGGCCTTCGGGGGCCAGACCGGCGCGATGCTCGGCCGGGTCCGCAACGCCCCATTCCTTCATCCACAGGGGCAGGTTTTCGGTGGCGCTTTCACCTTCGTGCAGCAGGAATTCCGACACATCAAAGCCGATGCCGCCTGCGCCGATCACCGCCACCCGCTTGCCCACCTCGGCCTTGTGGCGCAGCACATCGATGTAATCGACCACATTGTCACGGTCCTGACCGGGGATCTGCGGATCGCGCGGCACCACACCGGTGGCAATCACCACCTCGTCAAAGTCCTTGAGATCGCCCGCAGAGACTTCGCGGTTCAGTTCCAGCGTGACGTCGCTCTGGGCCAGCATGGTGCGATACCAATCGACCAGCCCCCAGAACTCTTCCTTGCCCGGCACCTGCTTGGCCATGTTCAACTGGCCGCCAATCTCACTTGCGCGATCAAACAGCGTCACCTTATGGCCGCGCTCCGCTGCCGCCAGTGCAGTGGACAGGCCTGCCGGGCCCGCACCGACAATGGCGACGGTCTTCACGCTCTCCGCAGGCGTCAGCATCAGTTCGGTCTCATGGCAGGCGCGCGGGTTCACCAGGCAGGAGGTCAGCTTGCCACCAAAGGTATGGTCCAGACAGGCCTGATTGCAGGCGATGCAGGGCGCGATCTGGTTGGATTTGCCTTCGGCAGCCTTGGCGACAAAATCCGCATCCGCCAGCATCGGTCGCGCCATCGACACCATATCGGCGCAGCCGTCCGACAGCACCTGTTCGGCGACCTCAGGCGTGTTGATCCGGTTTGAGGTGATCACCGGAATGCCGACCTTGCCCATCAGCTTTTTGGTGACCCAGGCAAAGGCCGCGCGGGGAACAGATGTGGCAATCGTCGGAATACGCGCCTCATGCCAGCCGATCCCGGTATTCAGGATGGTCGCGCCGGCTTTCTCGATCTCCTGCGCCAGCTCGACCACCTCGTCATAGGTGGAGCCATTGGGCACAAGGTCGATCATCGACAGGCGGTAGATAATGATGAAATTCGTTCCCACCGCCTCGCGGGTGCGGCGCACCACATCAATCGGCAGGCGCATCCGGTTTTCATAGGAGCCACCCCAGCGGTCCTCGCGTTTGTTGGTATGGGTGACCAGGAACTGGTTCAGGAAATAGCCCTCGCTGCCCATGATCTCAACGCCATCATAGCCGGCCTGCTGCGCCAGCACGGCGGCATTCACGATATCCGCGATCTGCTTCTCAATGCCCTCTTCGTCCAGCTCATTTGGCGGGAAGGGCGAGATGGGTGATTTGACCGGGCTGGGGGCGACACATTTTGGCCCGTAGGAATAGCGCCCCGCATGCAGGATCTGCATCGCGATCTTGCCGCCCGCCTCATGCACGCGGTTTGTGACGATGCTGTGGTTTTCCACATCCTGATCGGTGGTCATCATCGCGGCCCCCGGCAGAACGGACCCTTCAAGGTTCGGACCAATACCGCCGGTGACCATCAGCGCCACGCCACCCCGCGCCCGGTCAGCATAGAATTTGGCCACCCGGTTCCAGTCTTTGGTTTCCTCAAGCCCGGTGTGCATGGATCCCATCAGCACGCGGTTTTTCAACGTGGTAAAGCCGAGATCCAGCGGCGCCAACATTTTCGGGTACGCAGTCATGACACTCTCCCTGGTAGTTCTCTGGTAAGTCTTCTGTCTTGGTTTGCGCGAAAATGGCCCAGCCTGAAAGGGATTGTCACTTTGGACGCGGCGTCAACCTCTTGCACGACGCTGGGGCACAGGTGCACAAGGGGGCATCCAACCAAGGAGAGCCTGATGACGCCCGAAGAAATCGCCGCCTTGCCCTATCGACCCAATGTGGGTGTGATGCTGATCAATGCGGCAGGGGATGTCTGGGTCGGCCAGCGCATGGACCGGCACAAGGACGCCTGGCAGATGCCACAGGGCGGCATTGACGCAGGCGAAGATCCTAGGCTGGCGGCCCTGCGTGAGCTGGAGGAAGAAACCGGTGTCACCGCCGATCTGGTTGAGATCATCGCCGAAAGCAACGGCTGGCTGCCCTATGATCTGCCCGCCGAGGTGGTGCCGCAGTTTTGGGGCGGCAAATATCGCGGACAGGAACAGAAATGGTATCTGATGCGCTTTCTCGGGCGCGATGATCAGATCAATATCGCCACCGACCACCCGGAATTCTCCGCCTGGTGCTGGCAGCCGGTGGATCAGCTGGTCGGCAAGATCGTGCCATTCAAACGCGAGGTTTACGAACGGGTTATTCAGGAGTTTCAGGACCATCTATGATGATTTGGACTGACCTCCCGTCTGACAAAGGATGTTCTGATGCCGCCTCTTCGCAGTCTCATCGCGCCAGCTGCCATCTCCGTCGCGCTCATCGCGACCTTGGCGGGGCCTGCCACAGCCCTCAGCTGTCTACCGTGGGGGCCGTCGGACGCCTATCTTGAGGCCGCAAAATCCGACAAGAGCTATGTCGTGGTCGAGGGCGTGCTGAGCTTTGACGAGGGCGCGTTGCCCAAGGCCCCGCAGGACAATCCCAATGACGCGCCGCCGCGCAGTCTGATTCCAGCGCAGATTGAGGGCAAGCTGATGACGGCGCAGGGCTTTGCGAAACCGGTTGATCTGCCGATCACGCTGGAGATCCTGTGCTTTGGGCCGTGGTGTGCTGGCGCAGCGGATGGCGTGGACTATCTGGCCTTTCTGGAACAGCGCGCGGATGGCTATGTCCTGCGGATGGATCCCTGTGGCGGCTTTGGCTTCGGGGGCACCGATGGTGCCGCCCGAGAGGAGGTTCTGGCCTGCCACGCGGGCACATCCTGCACCCCTTGGTCCGAACGTTAACCCGCAGTAGGTTTGGGGCGACTAGGCTCCCGCCACCCGCGGCCTGCGCCAGCGCAAACCGCTTTGCCCCAGCCACAGGCTGAACAGCGCAAGGCCTGCGCCAATGGCCTGTTTCGCCGTCAGGACTTCGCCCAGAAACACCCAGCCCAGGATCACGGCTGACAGCGGGCTGAGCACCCCGAGAAGCGACACCACCGATGGTTCCAGCCGGGCAATGCCACGAAACCACAGGACGTAGGTCGCAGCGCCACCGATCAGGCTCATATAGGCCAGCCCAAGCAGGTTCTCGCCGCTCAGCTGCGGCACAGCGGGCAAGGACCACAGCGTCACCGGGATCAGCAACAGCCCGCCCGCCGTCAACTGCCACGCGGTGAAGGTCAGCAGCGACACAGGCGGCTGCCACTTGCGACTCAGCACCACGCCAGCCGCCATCGCAATGGCCCCGGCGAGCCCGGCAAAGACACCGATCCCGTCCAACTGTGCGCTCGGCGTCAGCACCAGCAGCGCCACGCCCAGAATGCTCAGGCCCGCCGCCAGCACCGCCGCTGTCCGCACCGGCGTCTTCAGCATCAGCGCCGACAGGAACACCACCACCAGCGGCTGCACAGCGCCAAGGGTCGCGGCCACCCCGCCGGGCAGGCGGTAGGCGGCGACAAATAGCAGGCTCCAGAAGATCGAGAAGTTTAGCGCCCCGAGCACCAAAAGCCGTGGCACCCAGTTCAGCGGCGGCAGTTGCCGCACCATCAGCATCAACAGCAACCCGGCTGGCAAAGCCCGCAGTAGGGCCACCAGCAGCGGCGACTGCCCGGGCAGCAGGGTAGTCGTGACAATATAACTGCTGCCCCAGATCATGGGCGCCAGCGCGGTAAGGATCAGATCACGGCTCTGCATAGCAGACTCCTTTTGGATTTCTCGATATCAAGATATAATGGTTTTTCTTGACGTCAAGATATTACCCGGTAAAACCTTCCGACATGGACCATGTGGATTTTGTGACCCAGCAATGGGAGCGGGAACGCCCCGACCTTGATGTATCGGCGATGGCCGTCATCGGGCGGGTTGGGCGATTGGCGCAAGCCTATCAGAAGGAAATGCAGAAAACCTGGGCGCGCTATGATCTGAACGCGGCTAAGTTCGACGTGCTGGCCACCCTGCGCCGCGCGGGTGCGCCCTATCGGCTATCACCGGGTGATCTGTTGCAGGCCACCATGGTCGCCTCCGGCACCATGACCAACCGTATCGACCGGCTGGTGGATGCAGGGCTGGTGGCCCGCAGCGTCAACCCCGAGGACAGTCGCGGTTTTCTGATTGAGCTGACCCCGGAGGGGCTGCGCCTGATCAATGAGGTGGTCGAGGCCCATGTGGCCACACAGGCGCGCCTGCTTGATGGTCTCGGAACGGAAGAGCAGAAGCTGTTGACCGACTTGCTGTCAAAGGCGCTGACCTCCGCCGAAAACGCCTGACCCCGAACCGGGAAAACCAAAATTTTTCACCGATGAAAAAAGCCGCCCCCGATGGCTCCGGGGCGGCTTTATCATATCAGTTGCAGGGGGGACGCCCAGGCTCAGAGCAGCCCTTCGCGGCGCAGCACCTGGCTCATCACCGCTTTAGGGCGGGGGCCGATGTGGCTGATCACCTCGGCGGCGCAGGCGTTGCCGATCTTGGCACAGGTCTCGATATCCAGCCCTTTGGCCATGCCAAACAGGAACCCGGCAGCAAACTGATCGCCTGCCCCGGTTGCATCCACCGGCACCACCCGCTCAACCGGTACAGTCACGCGGGTGTCGCCCTCAACCACGGTGACGCCATCGCCGGAGCGGGTGCAGACCACCAGCGGGCAGATGGCGGCTGTCTTGGCCAGCGCCTCTTCCAGATCGTCGGTTTCAAACAGCGATTTGATCTCGGCCTCATTGCCGATCACGAAATCGAGGTCGTGTTCGATCAGCGACAGGAAGTCGGCCCGGTGGCGTTCCACACAGAAGGGATCGGAAATCGCGATGCCGCATTTGCCGCCGCCGTTGCGGCAGTCCCGCGCCGCTTCCATAAAGGCGGTCTTGCCCTTGTCTTTGTCGAACAGATAGCCCTCCAGGAACATCAGCTGCGCCTTGCCGGCCACCGTGTCCGGCACATCCGACGAGGACAGCTCGGAGGAGATGCCCAGATAGGTGTTCATCGACCGCTCGCCGTCGCCCGAGACAAAGATCATCGACCGCGAGGTGGGCAGCTCGCCGCCCGCAACCGGCGGGTTCACAAAATCCACGCCATCATCGGTCATTGCCTGTGCATAGAACCGTCCCAGTGCGTCGTCATGCACCCGGCCGATAAACGCCGCCTCCAGCCCCAGCGCACCGGCACCAGCGATGGTATTTGCGACTGAGCCGCCGGGCGTCTGCACCCGTTCCTGCATCGCCGCATAAAGCACCTCGCCGCGATCACGTTCGATCAGCTGCATGATGCCTTTTTCAATGCCCATATGCTCCAGAAAGCTGTCGTCGCATTGGCTGATCACGTCCACAACGGCATTGCCGATCCCGACGAGCTGGTAGGTTTTCATAGAGTCTTGTCCTCAAACTGGCAGAGATCGCGGATGATGCAGGTAGGGCACATCGGCTTGCGAGCTTTGCAATGGTATCGTCCGTGCAGGATCAGCCAATGATGGGCATGAAGCTGGAAATCTGCCGGAATATTGTCTTCGATGGCACGTTCGACCGCATCGACATCCTTGCCCGGCGCAATGCCCGCCCGGTTGCCAACGCGAAAGATATGGGTGTCCACCGCCTGTGCAGGCTGGCGCCACCACATGTTCAGCACCACATTCGCCGTCTTGCGCCCGACACCCGGCAGGGATTGCAGCGCCGCGCGGGAATTGGGCACAATGCCATCATAGTCTTCGACCAGAATCCGCGACATCTTGATCACGTTCTTGGCCTTCTGCCGGTAAAGGCCAATGGTCTTGATATGCTCGATCAGACCTTCTTCGCCTAGATCCAGCATTTTCTGCGGGGTATCTGCGATCTTGAACAGCTCGCGCGTGGCCCGGTTGACACCGGCATCCGTAGCCTGTGCCGATAGCGCCACCGCCACCACAAGGGTATAGACGTTGACGTGATCCAGTTCGCCCTTGGGTTCTGGATCCGCTGCCTGAAACCGCGTGAAGATCTCACGCAGGGTGTGATAATCGAGTTGCTTTGCCATCGCGGACCTTAATGCCGCGCAGGGTCCCCCGGCGCAAACAGAAAAGCCGCAATAGGTGAGCGAAGCGTTACCCCGTGGTCACGGCCCATAGTCCGCTGTTCTCGCAAGATCCGGGTCGCGCGGTCAGGGCTTGTCCCTATAATGAGGGGCAGGAACACAGGTCGGGAGGGCTCCCCATGAACATCCAAACACGCGAGCAGAGCTATCACTACGGCGTCATGCGCCGCGCGATTGAGCTGATTGACGATGGCGGTGAGGATCTGACCCTGGCCGAACTGGCCGCTGCCATGGATATGAGCCCGGCGCATTTTCAGCGTCTGTTCTCCGCCTGGGTCGGCGTCTCCCCCAAGCGTTACCAACAGTATCTGCGCCTTGGCCACGCCAAGACCCTGTTGCAGGACCATTTCACCACGCTGGAGGCCGCCCATGCTGTCGGTCTTTCGGGCAGCGGCCGTCTGCATGATCTGTTCCTGCGTTGGGAGGCGATGAGCCCCGGTGAATACGCCCGCAAAGGGGCCGGTCTGCGTATCCTCTGGGGGTGGTTTGACAGCCCCTTCGGACTGGTGCTGGTGATGGGCACGGAGAAAGGCATCTGTGGCATGGGCTTTGCGGCGGAAACCGGGGCTGAGCCGACCATGGCCGACATGCGCAGCCGCTGGCCCGATGCTGATTTTGTCGAGGATCCGATGGCCCTGCGCACGATGGTGGAGGCGATCTTTGATCAGCGGGGCGAGGCCGTCCTGCATATGATCGGGGCGCCCTTGCAGATCAAGGTCTGGGAGGCGCTGCTGCGCATTCCTTCGGGACAGGTCACCACCTATTCCGAGATCGCCCATGCCATCGGCGCGCCCCGTGCGGTGCGCGCCGTCGGCACGGCGGTAGGGCGCAACCCGGTCAGCTGGCTGATCCCCTGTCACCGCGCCCTGCGTAAATCCGGTGCCCTTGGCGGTTACCACTGGGGGCTGCCGGTCAAACGCGCGATGCTGGCCTACGAGGCCGCGCGGGATGAGGGGCAGCAGGACGGCGCGGCCTGACCCGCACCTGCCGCGCCCTGACCCATGCGTCGCGCAAACAGGCGCCGCAGCAGGCCGGGGCGCTTGGCGGTCGGCTCTGTCTCGGCCCGCGCTGCGGCCTTTGCCGCTGCCTCAGCCGCACCCCGGATCTGAGCGGCATCCCGCTCCAATTCATAGGATTTGGGAAACTGGCGCTGTGCCTCCCATTTGTCTTTGCCCAGTGTGATCAGAACAATCCAGTCATAGGTCAACATGGTGTCTCTCCTTCTGTCTGAAGCCAGAACACCACAACGCTGCTGACACGCATTGTCAGCGGCCTGTGCTAAGATGTCAGCAGCCTGTCAGTGGAGAGAGACCATGGAACGCACCGGTCGCCTGTTCGAAGTCATTCAAATCCTGCGCGCCGCCTCCGCCCCGATCCGGGCCGAGGATCTGGCGGAAAAGCTTCAGGTCTCAAAACGTACGATCTACCGCGATATCGCTGCACTTCAGGGCATGCGCACCCCGATCGAAGGGGAGGCGGGCATCGGATATATGCTGCGCAAAGGCTATGATCTGCCACCGCTCAACTTCGATGAGGAGGAGTTGGAGGCGCTTTATGTCGGTCTGTCCCTGTTGATGCGAACCGGCGATGGCGCCTTGCAAGAGGCCGCCATACGGGTCTGTCGCAAGGTGATGGAATGCCGCTCCCCCGGGGATCGGCTGCAGGTGGCCCCCTGGGGTGGGGCCCCGCAGGATGATCCCGAACAGGGCTGTGTCTCCAAGGGGCTGCTGCGTCAGGCGGTGCGCGAAAGCCGCAAACTGCATCTGACCTATCTTGGCCCTGACAGTGGCGAAACCCGACGAATCCTGCGCCCGCTGGCGCTGATCTACAATGTCGAAACCACGCTGCTGGCGGCCTGGTGCGAATTGCGGGGCGGGTTTCGTCACTTTCGCACCGACCGAATGCTTTGTGCTGATCTGCTGGACGACAGCTTTGCGCCAGAGGCCGATATGCTGCGCAAGCTGTGGATTGATCAGGGAGGTGGCGTGCTTGGCGATGAAGAGGGTGTCGCCTCAGCTTAAAGCAGAGATTTGGCAGGTTTTCGCCGAGCAGAAAAGACGTTACCTTGTGATGAACGCGCCGCAGCACGATATTCTCCGCAGCACGGGCCCCGCCCGGATTGAGCAAGCAAAAGGCAGATTTTGATGATTCAGATGAAACTTACCACCGCCGCCATCGTGGCCGCTGGCCTTGGCCTGACCGCCTGTACCGATCCCGCAACCATCGGGACCCCCGGCAGCAAAACCC
Source organism: Phaeobacter inhibens DSM 16374 (assembly GCF_000473105.1). Lineage (NCBI taxonomy): Bacteria > Pseudomonadati > Pseudomonadota > Alphaproteobacteria > Rhodobacterales > Roseobacteraceae > Phaeobacter > Phaeobacter inhibens. The sequence continues at coordinate 3,316,770 of NZ_KI421498.1, forward strand.
AGAACGGTGCGCTGATTGGCGGCCTGATCGGCGCGGGTGTTGGCGCTGCTGCCAATGATTCCGACCGTGGTCTGGGTGCTGTCACCGGCGCGCTGGTCGGTGCTGCTGCTGGCAGCGTGATCGGCAACCAGCTGGACGCACAAGAGCGCGAGCTGCGCCAGTCGATCTCCAACGACGGCATCTCCATCGTCAACACTGGCGACCGTCTGATCGTGTCCCTGCCGAATGACCTGACATTTGCCACCGACAGCGCGGCGGTCTCGCCCGCTGTACGGTCTGATCTGAACAAAGTGGCCAGCAGCCTGGTGCGCTACCCCAATAGCCAGGTGCAGGTGATCGGTCACACCGACAGTGATGGCGACGCGGGCTATAACCAAGGCCTGTCCGAGCGCCGCGCCAATGCGGTCGCCGATCAGATCCAGGCCGGCGGTGTGCCCTACAACCGCGTGCAGATCATCGGCCGCGGTGAGAGCCAGCCGGTGGCGTCGAACCTCACCGCTGAAGGCAAGGCGCGCAACCGTCGTGTCGAAATCGTGGTGATCCCGCAGGGCGCCTGATTTCCGGCCTCACTGTTAAGGTCTGATAGACAACAGGGCCGCGCCGCAGGGTGCGGTCCTTTTTTGTGCGAAAATGTGCAAAACTAACGTTACGTTGTGCGTATTGTGAGCTTTTGCACAGTCAGTGCGCAGGCTTTGGGCTTTTCTTGTGACCCAAGCGGAATAGGTTGGAGCCAGACAGACATTCCCAACCGAAAGAGGCATCCTTCCATGTCCGATCCCAAACTCCTCACCATTTCCGGCTCGCTGCGCGCAGGGGCCACCAATCGCAAACTGCTGGCCGAGGCCGCGCGCCTGTTTGGTCCCGCTGAGGTGACAGAGGCCGATCTCAATCTGCCGCTCTATGATGGTGATGATGAGCAGGCGAACGGTATTCCCGAAGCGGTTCAGCGGCTTGCGGATCAGATCGGGGCCGCAGATGCGGTGATTATTTCGACTCCGGAGTACAACGGCGCGCCGTCAGGTGTGTTGAAAAATGCCCTCGACTGGGTCAGCCGCACCAGCAACAAGCCCTGGCAGGACAAACCCGTCGCCATCATGTCCGCCGCTGCGGGCCGCGCCGGCGGCGAGAAATCCCAAATGCTGCTGCGCACATTCTTGGTGCCATTCCAGCCCCGCGTCCTGACCGCGCCGCAGGTGCATCTGGCGGCATCGCATTCGGAGTTCGACGAAGGTGGCCGCCTGCTGAGTGAACTCTATACCGAAACGCTTGAGGCGCTGATGACAGGGTTGCGGGCTGAAATCGCGCGCTAAGTCAGATGAAGCCCCAACAGGCCCTGTGTGTGCGATCACTCCGGGCCTGTTGCCTTATGGGCTAGGGCGGGCAATGGCTACCCGTCACGGCCCGGCTCATCCGGGTTGCTGGAAAACAGCGCAATCTTATTGCCCTGCGGGTCACGCAGATAACCGACGTAGAACCCTGCACTATAGGCCGCGCGAAACCCCGGCGCGCCATCGTCTGTTCCGCCTGCCGCCACTGCGGCTGCATGTAGGGCCCGCACCTGAGCCTGAGTGTCGGCCTCAAACGCCACCATCATCCCATTGCCCGCCGCGGCAGGCGCACCGTTAAACGGGTGTTTGACATAGACATCTGGCGCGGTCGGCACTTCTCCCTCCGGCACCGGCAGGGCAAAGCTGAGGCCGTCGGACCCTTCGCTGAACTCATAGCCAAGTGCCGGCAGGAACGCGGTGTAGAACGCCCGTGCGCGGGTCATGTCATTGGTACCGATGGTGATATAGGCGATCATCTCTCTGCCCCTTGGCCTGGCATTCAGAAGTTATCTTCGACCCGGAAACCATCGGGGATATTATCCTGCCCGTCCAGCAGAAGATTGGCCATGGTCTCGGCCATCTTGGGCGCCATGCCAAAGCCGATCTTGAAGCCCCCGTTGGCGATGAAATGGTCCGCGCGATCAGGCCAGGCCCCCAGCATCGGCGCGCGTGAGCGGGCACGGGGGCGGACACCGGCCCAGCGTTCGATCACCTCGGCCCCGTGCAGGATCGGCAAAGCAGCCCGCGCGCGGTCGATCACATCGTCCAGCTGCGCATCGGTGCTGCTGGGATCCTCAAACTCACGTTCGCTGGTGGAGCCAATCGCGAGGGTGCCATCGGCATGCGGGATAATATGCAACCCATCGGCATAAAGCTGCGGCACATCCCCCTCGGCAAAGCGCAGCAGCGCCGCCTGTCCCTTGACCCCATTGCCCAGCGTCTTGCCCTCGGCCACGCCGCCGGGACCTGCCAGCCTGTCGTTCAGCTCCAGCAGCCCGGCATAGCCCTTGGCATGTACCACGAGCCCCTGATCGGCGCCCTCTGCCTGCACCTCAACACCCATGACGGACAACCCAGCCACCAGCGCGGCACAGGCGCGGCGGGGGTGCATTCGCGCGCTCAGCGTGTCGTGGATGACAAAATCGGTGGCGCTGGGCGGCACCCATGGCCCCGCGTCGGCAGCGGCGATGACGGACCAATCCGCCTTCCCCTGCCACAGGTTCCGGGCGCTTATTGCGCGTTGATGCGCCAGATCCAATGTGCGCTGATCATTGATCGGTTGCAGCCGTCCGGTGCGGCCATAGCCGGGGGAAACCCCGCCCGTTGCCTCAACCTCGGCCCAGAAAGCTTCGGCCATCAGCAGGCTTTCCAGCTGGTACTGTTTCTTGGCGTTCCAGTTTTCCGGCACATGCGGCGCCAGCGCACCGATCAGCCCGCCGCTGGAGCCGGAGCCCGCACCAAAGGGGTCGATCACCTGCACCGATGCGCCGCGCCGGGCGCAGGTCCAGGCAATCGAAAGCCCAAAGATCCCGGCGCCCCGGACGGTGATATCTGCCATTGCCATTTTCGCACCCTTTCGCCAGTGTCGCGCCGTTCCACCGCATCATTTAGGGGATAATAGCATGGCAGACCAGCAGGCGCGGCTCAGCTGGCGGGATGGCAGCATTCCGGTATCCGATCAGTTCGACGATCCCTATTTCTCCATCCACGATGGGCTGGCCGAGACGGAGCATGTGTTTCTGGCAGGCAATGATCTGGCCACGCGGTTTGCCAGCGCCGCAGAGGCGGGGACCGATTTCCACGTTGCCGAGTTGGGGTTTGGCACCGGTCTGAACCTGTTCGCCGCCTGGCGCGCGTGGGAGGCGGCGCAGGCGGACTATGACACCGCAGCGGTGCTGCATTTCACCAGTTTTGAAGCCTTCCCGATGGCGACGGATGATATGGCCCGCGCGCTGGAAGCCTTTCCCGAGGTGGCGCCTTGGGCCGCGCGGTTTCTGGCGGTCTGGCGTGGTGCAGGTCTGTGCGATCTGGGCAATTTGCGCGTCAATGTCATCACCGGCGACGCCCGCATGTCGCTGCCAGACTGGACAGGGGCGGCAGACGCATGGTTTCTGGACGGGTTTTCACCGGCCAAAAACCCGGAGCTGTGGCAGGATGATCTGCTCGCCGCTGTCGCGGGGCACACCCGCGCTGGCGGTACGGCGGCAACCTACACCGCAGCGGGATTTGTCCGCCGTGGGTTGGAGACTGCCGGATTTGAGGTTTCCCGCACACCCGGTTTCGGGCGCAAGCGGCATATGACAAAGGCACGATTGCGATGACCATGCGCCCCGACGCCAGAATACTTGAGCCGCGTCCTCCGCAGTTGACCCAAAAGAACAACGTCTCGGCGGGCGTTCTGTTGATGATCGCGGCCACCGTTGTCTTTGCGATGCAGGACGGGATCTCTCGGCATCTGGCAGGGGAGTATAACACCTTTATGGTGATCATGGTGCGTTATTGGTTCTTTGCGCTGTTTGTGATCGCGCTTGCGGCGCGCGCACCGGGGGGTATTCGCGCCACGGCCCGCACCGATCAGCTGGGGTTGCAGATCTTTCGCGGCGTGCTGCTGGTCGCGGAGATTTGCGTTGCGGTCTATGCTTTTACCGTGCTGGGACTGGTCGAAAGCGTGGCGGTGTTTATCTGCTATCCACTGTTGGTGGCGGCCCTGAGCGGGCCGGTGCTGGGGGAGCAGGTGGGCTGGCGGCGGTGGGCAGCGATTTCGGTCGGACTGATTGGCGTGCTGATCATCCTGCAACCCGGCATCGGTATTTTTGACCCGCTGGCGATCATCCCATTTGTCTCGGCGTTGATGTTTGCGCTTTATGGTCTGATCACCCGCTATGCCGCGCGGCGCGACAGCACGGCGACCAGTTTCTTCTGGACCGGGGTTGCGGGCATGGTGGCGATGACCCTTGTCGGCATCTGGTACTGGGAGCCGATGAGTCAGGGCGATTGGATGTGGATGGGCATCCTGTGTCTGACGGGTGTGACCGGGCATTGGCTGCTGATCAAATGCTATGAGATGGCCGAGGCCAGCGCGGTGCAGCCCTTTGCCTATTTCCACCTGATCTGGGCGGCGGCGCTTGGGGTGATTGTTTTCGGCGAGGTGATCCGCACCAATGTCGCCATCGGTGCGTCCATCATCGTGGCGGCCGGCCTGTTCACCCTATGGCGCGAACGCGTTAAGGGTTGATCCGGCCAGTTCTTTGGAGAAAGGCACCGGCAGCGGTGTCTTGCCAAGGCGCGCGCGATAGACTGGCAGGCTCTCGGTGACGCGCATCACGTAGTTGCGCGTCTCATTAAAGGGGATGTGTTCGATCCAGTCGACAATCCCCGGCGTGCCGCCACGCGGATCGCCATAACGCTCCATCCAGGCCTTGGGGCGATGCGGGCCTGCGTTATAACCCGCCGCCATCATCACCACATTGCCGTTAAAATCACCCGCCAGATCCGCAAGGTAATTGCTGCCCAGAAGCGCATTATAGGACCAGTCGGAAATCAACCGACCGGTTGTGTGATTGGCCTGAATACCCATGTTCGAGGCCACCAGTTTTGCGGTGGCGGGCATCACCTGCATCAGCCCCCGCGCGCCCGCATGGCTGATCACGATGGGGTCAAATTCACTTTCGCGGCGAGCAATGGCAAGGGTCATTTCCTTGGCCATGGGCAGGTCCTTCTGCGCGACGGGATGCAGCGGGAAATAGGCCGCTTCCAGCTCTTCGCCGGTCTGCGCGGCGCGTTTGGCGATCATCACTGCCAGATGTGGTTCGTTCATGCTGACAGCCATTTCGCCCAGCTGGCGTGCCTCAATCGGGTTTAGCCCCTCAACCAGATGGGTGAGGAAGCGCTCGGCCAGGGGCAGATCGCCAGTCTGCAACAGCAACAGCCCGGCCTCTGCCACGGTGGAGTTCAGGAAGCTGGCCGCGCGCCAGTCGGGCAGCTGCGGCGGAGTGATCAGATCGGGATCAAAGGGACGGCCCAGAACCTCTGCCGCCAACAACCCGTAGAAAGACGTCTGATAATCCGCCGCCTTGGCATAGGCGGCATGGGCTTTCTCAATGTCGCCATGGGCACCATAGGCCTGTCCCAGCCAATAGCCGCCACGACCCACCGAAATCGGGCTTTCGACAGAGGCGAGGAACCGTTCAAAGTGGTAGGCGGCCAGTTCCGGGTCGTTCAGTTTGCGCAAGGCGATATAACCTGCCAGCCATTCGCAATCGGAGTAGCCATAGCCCGCATCCTCGGGCGCGAAGTGATGTGCGGCCAGCTGATAGGCGCGTTCGTGATTGCCGTCACGCATGTCCTGCCGCGCCAGATCGCGGCGACGGCGCAGCCATTTGGCCGGCTCGCCCAGTTTTTCGGCGGTGGTGCTGCGGTCCATCATCAGGGTGATGGCATCCTCTTGGCGCCGCTTGCGGTCGCGCCAGGCAAAGCGATCATAGGCAAGGCCCGCGTTATTCTTCAGCGCGTCGGGTACGGCGGCGATCTTGCCATCCACACCCGGTTCGACCTCTTGCAGGGCCAGACGCGCCTCTGCCAGCTTGCGCGGCCCGTCCTTAACCAACGGCAACATCCGCCGCGCGCTGACCTTGTGACCGTCCCACAGCAGCCGGTCCAGCCGGGCTGCGTGATGGGACGCCAGAAGTTTGGCGTGATGTTTCAGGTAATCGTCCTGAATGACCGATCCCATGGGCATGGTGCGCCAGGCCAGAACCAGCTCTGCCTCGCCTTCGCCTTTTTGCCCGGCTGCGATCAGCGCGCGGCCATAACTCAGCGCGCCTTCGGCGGTCTGTGGCCGGGTGTCGCTGTAAAAGGCAAGGATGGTCTTGCGACCTGCGCTGGCAATCTCCGGCTCATTCTTGCGCCGCAGCAGCGCCAGCCCCGGCCAGTCCGACCGCCGCGCCAGAAACGCCATCACATCGGAGGCCGACCCCATCCCGGCGCGCAGGCGGTGCCATTCAATGACATCGCGGGCGACGGTGGCTTCGTGGCCTGCGCTGCGACCTGCCTCGCTCCATTTTTCCGAGCGCATCAGCTCCAGCGCGCGGCTTAGGTCCACGGCCATGGCAGCGGTGCCGCTCAGAGTGGCGGAAATGAGGGCAATAAGGGCCAGAATGCGTGTCATCTCTTGCATTTTCCAACGTTCCGGGGATAGAGCCAATGACGATAATCCGTGACCTGCCGGTATCAACTCAAATCCCCGGCATGTCCATCACCCAAGCCGGTGCAATTCTGCGCCCGCACGAACAGCAAAGGGAGCGTGCCCATGTTCAAAGGCTCTATGCCAGCCCTCGTCACCCCGTTTTCCAACGGCGAGCTGGATCTGGATACGCTCAAACGTTTGGTCGAGTGGCATATTGATCAGGGCTCTACTGCGCTGGTCCCGGTGGGCACCACCGGCGAAAGCCCGACGCTGACCCATGACGAGCATGAAACCGTGATTGCCGAGGTGGTGAAGATTGCGGCAGGCCGGGTGCCGGTGATTGCCGGTGCGGGCTCCAACAACACGGTTGAGGGCAAGCGGTTCGTGCAATTCGCCGCCGAGGTTGGCGCCGATGCCGCGCTGGTGGTGACGCCGTACTACAACAAGCCCACGCAGCGCGGGTTGATCGCGCATTTCACCGAGCTGCATAACTGCGCCGATATTCCGATTGTGATTTACAACATCCCCGGTCGCTCGATCATCGACATGACCCCGGCCACCATGGGCGAACTGGCCAAGCTGGAACGCATCATCGGCGTGAAGGATGCAACCGGCGATATCGCGCGTGTATCGCAGCAACGTGCGTCCTGCGGTGCGGATTTCATCCAGCTGTCCGGTGAGGATGCCACTGCTCTGGGGTTCAACGCCCATGGCGGGGTTGGCTGTATTTCGGTAACGGCCAATGTGGCGCCGAAGCTTTGCGCGGAATTCCAGGCGGCGACGCTGGCCGGTGATTACGCATTGGCGCTGGAGTATCAGGACAAACTGATGCCGCTGCATGAGGCGATTTTCATTGAGCCGGGTCTGGTTGGGGCAAAATATGGCCTGTCGAAACTGGGCTTGTGCAGCGAAGAGGTGCGCCTGCCGCTGACGGGTCTGGAAGACAGCACCAAGGCCGCAATCGACGCGGCCATGGCGCACGCGGGCCTGCTGTAAGCGCAGCACACCGACCATGGACATGGTTTTTCGGACCGGGACGCTTATGCGTTCCGGTCTGTTTCGTTTTGGCTGTCTTCTGTCTCTAACTGACGGTTTAGGGTCACATCGCCAGGGCCAGATCCGTCGAAAATGAAAAAGGCGGCGCCGCCCCGAGGAAAGATCCCGGGAAAGGCTGGAAGTTGCGGGACGCGTCACTGCCCCGGTGCCAAACTGTTTTGCACGAACCCTGAGGGCATAACTGCCAACAGGGCCGGTTTCCATGGTGTCCGGGGGCGTAAATCCCGGAGGTGATCGCGATCCGGAACAGGATAGTGCCGCCAGATGTATCAACGGTAAGCAGGGCGCGCGCCGCATTGGCAACGGCGGGTCACCCCAGCACGGATGTCAGATGCCGTGTCTTATCCGGGTTGCGAGTCACATAGATGCGGGCAATCCGGCCGTCGCGAATCTCCAGCGAGGTGGCTTGCAGAATGCCGTCCTCGCCCCGGCTCAGAATGGCGGGCAGGCCATTGAGCTGGCACAGGCGCCATTGATCTGGCGCTGTGTGATGGCCTTTGCGGGCAAGCCCTGCCAGCAGCCGCATCACCTTCTCGCGTCCGTATATCGGGTTGAGCGCCGCAGTCGCCTTGCCGCCGCCATCGGAAATCAGCTGCACATCGTTGCTCAGCAACCGGGTGAGGGCGGTCATGTCCCCGGTTTTGGACGCGCGAAAGAACGCCTCGGTCAGCGCGTCGCCGTGATCGGGGCGGCTGGGGGGATCCGGTCGCAGTGCCTGCACCTTGCGGCGCGCGCGGGTGGCGAGCTGGCGACAGGCCTCCGGCGAGCGATTGAGCGCAGAGGCCACATCGCCATAAGGGCTGTCAAAGATGTCATGCAACAGAAAGGCCGCGCGTTCCAGCGGCGACAGCGCGTCCAGCGCCAAGAGCAGCGCAACCGAGACGTCATGGTCCAACTGATCGGTCGCATCATCGGTGAGCACGGGTTCCGGCAACCACTCCCCCGGATAGGTCTCGCGCTGTTTGCGGGCTGATTTCAGCTGATCAAGGCACAGCCGCGTGGTGATCCGCATCAGATACCCGGTCGGGTCCAGAACCTCGCCCTTGGGTGCGGATTGCCAGCGCAGATAGGCGTCTTGCAGGATATCCTCGGCATCGGTCACGCTGCCCAGCATCCGGTAGGCGGCCGCGAACAATCGCGGCCGCGCTGTCAGAAACGCATCGGTTCCTGTGTCTTTGGTCTGTGCTGTCACGCCGCGTTGGCCCCTGTTGTGCTCTCGCTCACAGGGTGGGCGCTGCGAAAGCCGATTGCAATGCGGTTCCAGCTGTTGATGGCGCCAATCAGCAGCGTCAGCAGCACCTGTTCGCGTGGCTCAAACAGGTCTGCCATGGCGTCATAATCGACGTCCGGTGCGGCGGTGGCCTCCACCCGCGTCAGCGCCTCGCACCATGCCAGGGCGGCGCGTTCGCGGGGCGTGTAGAGCGGAGATTCGCGCCAGGCGTTCAGCAGATGCATCCGGTCCTCGCTCTCGCCATGGGCGCGCATCTCATGGGTGTGCATATGAATGCAGAAGGCGCAGCCGTTGATCTGGGAGGCGCGCAGTTTCACCAGTTCCACCAGACTGAATTCCAGCGTGCTGTTCTTGAACAGATTCTCCTGCTCCAGCATCGGTTTGAACAGATCACCGGCGACAGAGAAATAATCGAGACGTTGGGTCATGGGTTTGGTCCTTTCTGATGGGTTCAGAAACAGGACGAGGCAGCGGGCGGGTTTGTGACATGACCGGCGCGATTTTTTTAAAAAGGATGTGCATTCAATGAGAAAAGGGCGCCGCTGGGGCGCCCTGATTGTGGTCTTTGGTGGTGATCAGCGTTTGCCGTAATAGAGCCCGACCACATGTTCGGCCTGTGCAAAGAACAGCCAGCGCGAGACGGCAATACCGGCGATATGCAGGAGCACGGCAACGCCTGCGAACAGGTGTTTGAGCATCAGCCCCTCAACCGGCAGGATCAGGCAGATCAAAGGCAGCGCGAAGCCAAGGGCGAAGGCGATCACCCGCAGTTTCTGCGCATGTTTGCGCCCGACCACATGCACGAATTCGCGCAGCAGATAGTTGGAGCCGGTATGGGGCGGCTCAAACGCGCGCACGGTGCCGCGATCGCCAAGGCCAGTGGCGGTGCCCATATTGGTGCCAGAGGTGGCAAAGGCCTGATCGCCCTTGGCCCAATAGGCCAGCTGCACCGAGCCTGCGATGGCCAGAAGCCAGGGTGCCAGCGCCTCAGCCCCGGCCAGTAGCGACCCGCCCGCAAGGCTGAAAGACAGGAACATCACCGGCGTCAGGGACATGTTCCAGCGCGGGATGGTCTTCAGCTGGGTGTAGATCATCGAAGTGGTAAAGACTGTCGCCAGCGACAGCGCCGCGCCCAGCCAGCCAAGCGCCCACCAATGGGTGTCCAGAAACACCGCGCCAAAAGCAAAAAGCCCCATCACGATGAGGGCTGCAACCGCGCAGATGCCCTCACGGCTGAGCCAGCTGGTTTTCCACTGGGTGAAGGCGCGCCAGGCCCGTTCCGGTCGGCCGAGGTGAAAGGTGGAGGCCAGTAGCCCGCCCACCGCAAAGCCAAAGGCGAGGGCATAGAACACAAAGGCCACCCAGCCGGTGACCTCGGGCTTGCCGAGGCCAAGAAAGGCCAGAAGACCAAAACCGAGACCGGAGAGGGTGGTGAAGATGATAACGGATGGTGCCGGATGCATCAGCTTGCCCCTCCTGACGTTTGTCCCGGAAGCTTATCAAGCGCCTTGTCCAGCCAGCCAAGGAACCCCTTGGGATCTTCGGCGACGGGGGCCAGCAGCGGGGCGAGGATGTCGATCTGGTCCTCGATCTGGTCCTTCGGGCGGGGCGGCAGGTATTTGTTCACCGGTTTGGTGCCCATTTCCGGCATCAGATCCATGCCGGCGCGCGCGGCCACCAGTTTGGAGACATCGCTGTCAGGATCCCCCAGATCGCCAAAATGGCGCGCGCCTGCCGGGCAGGTCCGCACGCAAGACGGCACACGGTCCACCTCTTCGAGGTTCTCATTGTAGATCCGGTCGACGCAGAGCGTGCATTTCTTCATCACACCTTCGGCCAGATCCAGCTCGCGCGCGCCATAGGGGCAGGACCAGGCACATAGGCCACAGCCGATGCAATTGTCCTCGTTCACCAGAACGATGCCGTCTTCCACCCGCTTGTAGCTGGCGCCGGTGGGGCAGACGGTGACGCAGGGGGCGTCTTCGCAGTGCAGGCAGGATTTCGGGAAATGCACCAGTTGGGCCGCCGGGTTGGGCTGGCTGGCACAGGGGGAGGGCTGCACCTCGTAGGAGTGCACACGGTTGAGGAAGGTGCCGGATGGATCAGCGCCATAGGCGTTCTGATCGCTGAGCGGCGCGCCATAGTTTTCGGTGTTCCAGCCCTTGCAGGAGATCACACAGGCATGGCAGCCGACGCAGGTATCAAGGTCAATGACCAGACCCATCTTGCGGTCGGTCCTGGTGGGAAGCTCGGTCATTGCAGGACCCTCCATTTCGGATCTGTAATCGCCCAGAAAAATCGCAAATTATCGTCGACAAGCGCGGAATAAATCCCCTCGACCTTGGTGAGGTTGCCCGCCAGTTTCGCCAAGTGCCACGCATTGTCCAAAGAGCACCAAACCGGTTGGGACATCAGAACCTGATGGTTGTTGGCTTGACCAAAGTCAAAGCAACGTGAAGCAACCTCTGTGCGCATCGTGTCCAAATGCGGATTGCCCCAGGCCCAGAGAAACTCCTCGCGGGGCGCGAACCAACTACCGATGTAGGACAACGGTGTTTCCACGATGCCGCCGCCCGGGAAATGGAACTCAAGAAGGCCAACGTCTTCGTCGTACCCCCAGGTGCCTTGGCCATTGCCGATGCCAAAGTCGCGTCTCAGGAGGGTCATCTTCTCGTCAATTTGCACGCAGGCGTGTTGGATCTGCGCATCTAAATCTGGATCCGTCACAGCATGGCGGATGTTGCAGTTTTCGCAGGTTACCTCAAATTCAAACATAGGGGGCTGCGTTGGTATTTGGGTGCGTTTGAAAGGCCAGATCATTTGCCCACCTTCCATGTCAGGTCCTTGGGACCGGTGCCCACCGGTGAGGTTTGAGGCTCTACCGCAGGTTGGCTTTCGTCCAGATCCTGCGGCGCGGCGGCTTTTTCGATCTTTACCTTCAGATCGAACCACGCGGCCTGACCGGTGATCGGGTCGGAATTGGCCCAGCGAAGCCCGTCGCCCTTCGGCGGCAGCAGCTCGTGTATCAGATGATTCAGCAGGAAGCCCTTGGTGGCTTCCGGCGCGTTTTCTTCCAGTGCCCAGGCGCCCTTGCGTTTGCCAATGGCGTTCCAGGTCCAGACGGTGTTTTCATTGAGCGCCGCCATCTCCATCACGGGCACGGTGATTTCACCGTGGGGGGAGGTGACCCTGGCCCAGTCGCCATCGCTGAGGTGGTTTTCGCGCATCAGCTTGGTCGGCACATAAAGCGGATTGCGGCCGTGGATCTGGCGCAGCCAGGCGTTCTGCGTGCCCCAGGAGTGATACATTGCCATGGGGCGCTGGGTGAGGGCGTTGACGGTGAAGCCGTCGTTGCCCTGCTGATCGGTTTCATACCAGATCGGCAGCGGGTCCATCGTCTCTTTGATGCGGTCGCGTAGGTGCTCGGGCGGCTGGCGCTCACCGTGGCCTTCAGCGGCCAGCTGGAATTTGCGCAAGGGCTCCACATAAAGCTGGAACAGATAGGGCTGTGGGCTGTCAAAGAGACCGAGATTCACCGCCCAGTCCTGATAGGCCATGTTCCAGGGTTTGAAATAGCTGGCCTCGGCCGGGATATGTTCGACAAAGAAACCGCCCTTTTCGATGTATTTGTTCAGCTGTTCGGGATTCACCTCGCCCCGGCCAACCTTGTCGCCATTCTCACCGCGAAAGCCAGCCAGCGGGCCGATGCCCGGCTTGCGTTCATGGTTCACGATATAATCGGCATAGTCCTGCCATTTGGCGGTGCCGTCTTCATGGGTGAAGCCGGGCAGCTTCATCTTATTGGCAAGCTGCACCAGCACGGTCTGGAAACCCCGCACATCGCGGTCGGGTTCGACCACAGGCCAGCGGATCGCATCCGCTGCGCCGTCGGCTTCGCAGATGGGGCGGTCCAGCAGTGAGATGCAGTCGTGGCGTTCCAGATAGGTGGTGTCGGGCAGGATCAGATCGGCATAGGCCACCATCTCCGACGAATAGGCGTCCGAATAAATGATCCGGGGGATCACATAGTCGCCGTTGTCATCGGTGTCGGTCAGCATCTCCATCACGCCGCGCGTGTTCATCGAGGAGTTCCACGACATATTCGCCATATACATGAACAGCGTGTCGATCTTGTAGGGATCGCCGGCATGGGCGTTGGAGATCACCATATGCATCAGCCCGTGGCTGGACATCGGGTTTTCCCAGGTAAAGGCCTTGTCGATGCGGGCGGGGCTGCCGTCGGTTTTCAGCGCCAGATGTTCCGGCCCGTGTACAAAGCCCAGATGCGGGCCATCCAGCGGTTTATTCGGGGTGACGCGGCAATGGGGCGCGGGATGCGCCTCTACCGGTTTGGGGTAGGGCGGCTTGAAGCGGAAGCCGCCGGGGGCCTCCACCGTGCCCAGCAGGATCTGCAACACATGCAGCGCGCGGCAGGTCTGGAACCCGTTGGCATGGGCCGAGACGCCGCGCATGGAGTGCATGGCGACCGGCCGGCCTTTCATGGTTTTATGGGTTTCACCGCGGAAATCGGTCCATTCCTGATCCAGCTCAAACGCCTCGTCAAAGGCGACGCGGGCCAGTTCGGCGGCGATGGCACGGATGCGTTTGGCGGGGATGCCGCAACGCTCAGCCACGGCTTCGGGGGCGTAGTCATCGCTGAGATAGCGCTGGGCCATCAGCTGGAACACCGACACATGGGTGATGCCATTGAGTTCAAACGAGCCGCCCAGATCGGGGCGCACGCCGCGCATATCAAAAGGCGCCAGCTTGCCGGTGGTGCGGTTGATGACCAGCGGCGCGCCGTGATCGTCGCGCAGGAACAGGCCATAGTCGGGGCTGTCCGGATCCTGATTGACCAGCACCGGCGCATTGGTGAACTGGCCGAGGTAGTCGAGGTCGATCTTGCCGGCCTTCATCAGCACATGCACCAGCGCCAGGATGAACAGCCCGTCGGTGCCCGGCGTGATGCCGACCCAATCGTCAGCCACAGCATTGTAGCCAGAGCGGATTGGGTTTACCCCGATGACCCGCGCGCCACGCGCCTTGATCTTGCCGATGCCCATCTTGATCGGGTTGCTGTCGTGATCCTCGGCGACGCCGAACAGCATGAACAGCTTGGTATGATCCCAGTCGGGCTGGCCGAATTCCCAGAACGCGCCGCCCATGGTGTAGATGCCGGCGGTGGCCATATTGACCGAGCAGAAACCGCCATGGGCCGCATAGTTGCAGGTGCCAAAGTTCTGCGCCCAGAAACTGGTGAAGCTTTGGGATTGATCGCGGCCGGTGAAAAACGCCAGCTTTTCCGGGTTATCCTCGCGGATCGGTTCCAGCCAGCCCGCGGCGATGTCCAGCGCTTCATCCCAGGAGATTTCCTCAAACTTGCCGGAGCCGCGCGGGCCGACGCGTTTCATCGGCGCGCGCAGACGTGACGGCGCGTTGTGCTGCATGATCCCGGCGGAGCCTTTGGCGCAGAGCACGCCCTTGTTCACCGGGTGATCGCGGTTGCCTTCGATATAGGCGACTTTCTTCTGGCCATCCTCATCCGTCTTCATGTGGACGTTGATGCCGCAGCGGCAGGCGCACATGTAGCAGGTGGTCTGGCGGATCTCGTCCGATACGGGCGGCGAGGTGTCTAGCTGGGGCTGGGTATGTGCCATGGTGTCCCTGTTTGATGATGCGCCGGGCCTGCATGGGCCGGGCGGCGTTATTTGGTGTGGCGCGGAGCGTGGCGGATCAGCGCGTATTTATTGGAATATAGGCGCGGGGTTCCGGCCCGTTGTAAAGGGTCAGCGGGCGGATCAGGATATTGCCGCGCTGCTGTTCGATGCACTGGATGATCCAGCCGGGCATCCGCCCGATGGCAAAGATCGGCACGTAGAGATCCATCGCGATGCCATGCAATTGGTAGATCACGCCGGAGTAGAAATCGACATTCACGTTGAGACCATGGCGCGCGTAGGGTTGCATCGCCTCAACCACGGCTTGCAGGATTTCGTACCATTCGGGCGCGCCCATTTCCGCGCCCAGCTGGCGCACGCCGTCGCGCATGTGCCGCGCGCGGGGGTCTTCCTTGCGGTAGACGCGGTGGCCAAATCCGGTGACGGCCTCCTTGGCGGCGCGCTTGGCCTTCACGTAGGCGGCGGCTTTGTCGGGGGTGCCGATCTCATGCACCATTTTCATCACGTCCTCGGCAGCGCCGCCATGGGCCGGACCTGCAAGGGTAGAGAGCGCGGTGACGATCCCGCCGTGCAGATTGGTCTCTGTCCCGATGGTGACGCGCGCGGCAAAGCTGGAGGCATTGGCGCCATGTTCGGCGTGCAGGATGAAATCCACATCCGCCAGCCGGGTCGCCTCGGGTGTGGGTTTCTCGCCCTTCAGCATCCACAGCCAGTTGCCCGCATGGCTGAGATCCATGTCCGGGGCCACAACTTCGCGGCCATTTCGGATCGCGTCATGGGCCGCGATGATGATCGGCACCTGCGAAATCAGCCGGATCCCGTTGGCGACAAAAGCGTCTTCGCCGACCTGCTGGCTGTTCGGTTCCAGTGCCGCAAGCGCCGAGACGGCGGTGCGCAGCACGTCCATCGGATGGCCATCCTTGGTGGCGCGGATGATATCGAGCACCGCCGACGGCAGTACGCGTGCGGTTTTCAATGCGGCGTCAAACTCTGCGAGTTGGTCTGCGGTCGGCAGCTCGCCGTGGATCAGCAGGTAGCAGACTTCCTCAAAGGTGGAGTGGGTGGCGAGATCGTGGATCGAACAGCCGCGATAGCTCAGCTCTCCCTTGGCGCCATCAATGTCGGAAACCCCGGAGCGTTCGAAGTAGATCCCCTTGAGGCCGCGGTTGATCTTGACGTTATCGCTCATTGCTGGCTCCTTTCCCCGCAAGGGAGATCAAAATGACTGTACTTGAAAAGGCATATGCGCTGGCCCGCAACCGTAGGGCGCGGGTGGTGTTCCCCGAAATGGACGACCCCAGAGTGGCGGCTGCGGTGGACCAGCTGACCCGCGAGGGGCTGGTTGAGGCGGTGCCTTTGGCGCCGGTGTCTGACGCGCATGTGGAGGTGCTGGTGGCCGCGCGCGGCATGAAGGAAGGTATCGCCAAGCGGATGCTCGCAAAACCTTTGTACCGCGCGGCGGCAATGGTGGCTGCAGGCGAGGCGGATGCGATGGTGGCGGGCGCGGATGTGCCCACGCGTCGGGTGATTGAGGCGGCCAGCATCGGCATCGGGCTGGATGCAGGGGTCAGTACCGCGTCATCGTTTTTTCTGATGCTGTTTCCCGATGGGCGCGAATTGGTGTTTGCCGATTGCGCGGTAAATGTCGCGCCGGATGCAGCACAACTGGCTGATATTGCACGGGCCTCTGCGCGTTCGGCTGAGACGCTCTTGGGGTCTGCGCGGGTTGCGATGCTATCGTTTTCCACCGGCACCTCGGGCGATGGCGACAGCGTGGCACTGGTGCGCGCGGCGGCAGAGGCCAGCGGATTTGCAGGCCCGGTGCAGGCAGATGCGGCGCTGAACACTGCGATTGCCGAGAAGAAAGGCATCGCTCCGGTTGAGGCCAATGTGCTGATCTTCCCGACGCTGGATGCGGGCAACATCGGGTACAAACTCTGCCAGGAATTGGGCGGCGCGCAGGCGCTGGGGCCGTTCCTGCAGGGCTTTGCCAAGCCGGTTTGCGATCTGAGCCGAGGTGCCTCGGTCGAGGATATCGTGGCGGCGACGGTGTTGACGGTGGCGCAGATCTGATCTGACGCCGGGCCGGACAGGAGGACGGGAGCGGCGATCATGGCGTCCCCATCAGGGTCTGGGCGTCCATCGCGATCTGGCGCTCTTCCTCGGCCTCGACCACCCAGATCGCCACCTTAGAGCTGCCCGCATGCAGGCGCGATTTGCGGGCGTGGTTGGCATCGACATCCATGCGCGCGCCGATCCATTCCAGACCGCGCAGGATGCGGGCGCGCACACCCACCGCGTTTTCGCCGATGCCGCCGGTGAAGGCGATGGCATCCAGCCCCTCCATTGCGGCAATCAGACTGCCTGCATGACGCAGGCTCCAATAGCAGAAATGTTCGATGGCAAAGGCGCTGTCAGCGCTGGGGTCGAGCATCAGGTTGCGCATATCGGATTTGCCGCCCGACAGGCCAAGCAGGCCGCTTTCGTTGTTGAGGATCGCCTTGGTGCGGTCGAGGCCGTTGTCCTCGACCAGGCGTAGCACCGCATTGGCGTCGATCCCGCCCGACCGCGTGCCCATGGTCAGGCCATCCAGGGGTGAATAGCCCATGGTGGTGGCAACGGACTGGCCATTGCGGATCGCACAGAGCGACGCGCCATTGCCGAGGTGAAACGCCAGCAGGCGCGAGGGCAGGGCGGCGCCGGAAATTTCCGGCAGGCGCCGCACCAGCGAGGCGTAGGACAGCCCGTGAAACCCGTAGCGGCGGATGCCCTTGGTCTCTTCCACGCGAGGGATCGCATAGCGGGTTGCGACCTCTGGGTTGGTGGCGTGAAACGAGGTGTCAAAGCTGGCAAACTGCGGCAGATCGGGGGCAGTGGTGGCCATGGTGTCGATCGCGGCGAGGCTATGGGGGTTGTGCAGCGGGGCCAGCGGGGTGCAGTCGGCGATTTCGGTCCGGATCTCGGGCGTGATCCGCACCGGCTTGGTCAGTTTGCGCCCGCCATGCACGACCCTGTGACCCACGGCTGCCAGCTGTGTCGGGTCAAGCCCGTGGTCGGGCAGCGCTGCGAGGATCGCGGCGAGCGCTTCGGCATGGGTGGGGAACTGGCTGTCGCGGCTGGTGTCTGCGATGCGCAGGCGCGATTGCGGCGTGCCGATCCCCTCGGCCAGACCGGCGAGCCGCTGATTGAGATCCGTATCGAAGATCGCGAATTTGATCGAGGAGGAGCCTGCATTGAGGATCAGGATATTGTCGGCGGATCGGGGGCTCATAGCGCAACCTTCGCGATATTGAGGGCGGCCAGAGCCGCCAGAAGGGTGACGACATAGCGGCGAAACAGATGCGGCGCGGCGAGCGCAAAGCCGCGAGAGCCGACCCAGACACCTGCGCCGAGGATGGGAAAGGCAAGGAGAACCCCCCAGAGCGTGTCCGGCCCGGTCAGCCCATGGGCGGACATCACCGGCAGGGCCATCAGGTCGATACCGGTGAGAAACACGATCATCGTGGCGCGAAACACCGCAGGCGGGATCGGCTGCGCGGTCATGAAGGCGGCAGCGGGCAGACCGCCGACGCCGGCGCTATTGGCCATGCCGGAAGCCATGCCCACAGCGACATGGCCGACGGTGCCGATGGGGCGCGCGAGGCTCCAGCCGCTGAGCAAGAGCAGGCTGAGCACAAAGATCAGCACCGAGATTACCAGCCGCGCCTGATCCGGGCCAAGGCGGGCCATCACGGCCACGGCGGGCAGGGTCGCAACGGCGGCACCTGCCAGCAGAGCGAAGGATCTGCGCCAATCGATATGGGGGCGGATGCCGCGCGCCTGAAAGGCGGTCATCGCAATCTCGCAGGCAAAAACCACAGGGATCAGCGGCAGCGGATTGGTGACGAGTGCGGCGAGAATGATGAAGATCGCGGAGAACCCGAAGCCTGAGTATCCGCGGATAAAGGCCGCCGCAAACAATGCGGCGGCCAGAAAGGCGCCCGCGCCCATTGAGAGATCAAAAGGCAGGGGCATTTGCGTCAGACCTGCTGCTCGCGCATGTCGGCCTTGTCGATGCCTGCCACGCGGACCGGCTTCTTCATGGCGTCACGGCGGAACGGTTCGCCCAGTTCCTGATTGATCATGGCTTCGATCAGGGTGGTTTTGCCGTTTTTCTGATCCTCGATGGCCTGCGCCAGCGCCGAGGTCAGCTCATCCATGGTGCGGGCCACAACGCCGTTGAGACCACAGGCCTTGGCGATGCCTGCATAAGAGACCTGCTCGTCCAGTTCGGTGCCGACGAAGTTGTCATCGAACCACAGGGTGGAGTTCCGCTTCTCCGCGCCCCACTGGTAGTTGCGGAACACGATATGGGTGATCGCGGGCCATTCACCGCGGCCAATCGCGGTCAGCTCGGTCACGGCGATGCCGAAGGCACCATCGCCAGAAAAGCCGACAACCGGGGTATCCGGGCAGCCGATCTTCGCGCCGACAATGGCGGGCAGACCATAGCCACAGGGACCAAAGAGGCCGGGGGCGAGGTATTTGCGCCCCTCGTCAAAGGAGGGGTAGGCGTTGCCGATGGCGCAGTTGTTGCCGATGTCAGAGGAGATGATCGCCTCACGGGGGAGGGCCTGCTGGATGGCGCGCCACGCCATGCGCGGGCTCATCCATTCGGGTTTGTCGGCACGGGCGCGCTGGTTCCAGGTGGTGCCCGGATCGTCGTCCTCGTGGGTCATTTCAGTCAGCTGCTGCGCCCAGCGGGATTTGGTTTCCGAGATGCGATTCTTGCGCTCCTCGCGGCCTGCATCGCCTGCGGTGTCGCTCAGCTGGGAGAGGATCCCGGAGGCCACTTTGGCCGCGTCGCCGATGATGCCGACGGAGACTTTCTTGGTCAGGCCGATGCGATCGGGGTTGATATCGACCTGGATAATTTTGGCGTTGGCCGGCCAGTATTCCATGCCGTAACCCGGCAGGGTGGAGAACGGGTTCAGACGGGTGCCGAGGCAGAGGACGACGTCGGCGTCCTTGATCAGCTCCATCCCGGCCTTGGAGCCGTTGTAGCCGAGCGGACCTGCAAACAGCGGGTGGTTGCCGGGAAAGGCGTCATTGTGCTGATAACCCACGCAGACCGGGGCATCCAGACGTTCGGCCAGTTCTTGAGAGGCTGCGATGCCGCCTTTGGAGAGAACCACACCAGCGCCGTTCAGGATCACGGGGTTCTTGGCTTCAGACAGCAGCTTTGCCGCGTCACTGACGGCGGTTTCGCCACCGGAGGGGCGTTCGAATTCGACGATGGCGGGCAGCTCGATGTCGATGACCTGGGTCCACATATCGCGGGGGATGTTCAGCTGCGCCGGGGCTGACGCACGTTTGGCGTTCATGATCACACGGTTCAGAACCTCGGCGACGCGGGAGGGGTCGCGGACCTCTTCCTGATAGGCCACGCAGTCGGCGAACATGCGCATCTGTTCCATTTCCTGGAAACCGCCCTGACCAATGGTCTTGTTTGCGGCTTGCGGGGTGACCAGCAGCAGCGGGGTGTGGTTCCAATAGGCGGTTTTCACGGCGGTGACGAAGTTGGTGATGCCGGGGCCGTTCTGCGCGATCATCATCGACATCTTGCCGGTGGCGCGGGTGTAACCATCGGCCATCATGCCGCCGGAGCCTTCATGGGCGCAGTCCCAGAAGGTGATCCCCGCTTCGGGAAAGATGTCGGAAATCGGCATCATGGCCGAGCCGATAATGCCAAACGCATGTTGGATGCCATGCATTTGCAGTGTTTTTACAAATGCTTCCTCGGTGGTCATTTTCATCGCGTATTCTCCTGATGAGACGCCAAAAGGGCCGGCACAAAGGCCGGGATGAATCTGGTGTATTCCGCCCGGCAGACCCGGGTTAGGGCCAGTTCCCGCCCCGGCTTAGTACCAGTATGCGACGGGGTGTTGAATGCTGCGGTGCAGCGTCAAGCAGGCGGCCGTGAGGCGGGCGAACCACGGCTGTGGCTGGCTAGCCAGCCTTTGCACGGCTGGGGCGGAGGGCCTCTGCGATGAGGGCCAGCCCGGGCGCGATCCGGTTGGACGGGATCGAAGAGTACCCCAAGCGGTAATAGTTCTGTTTGCGGTGTTCCGCCGCGAAGAAAGGCGCGCCGGGTTCGATCAGGACGCTCGTTGCCTTCAGCGACTGGGCGACCGCGGCGGTATCCACACCTTCATCGGCGCGCATCCACAGGGAGGAGCCACCGTAGACCCCAACCCCCGCGACGCTGAGCCCGTGATGGGTCACCGCGTCTTCGATCACGCAGCGGCGATCGTGCAGTACCTTGGCCATGCGGCGGATCTGGGCATCGTAGTGGCCCAGCGACAGGAAATAGGCCACGGTGCGCTGCACATGGCCGGGCGGATGGCGCAGCACATTGGCGCGCAGGGCGCGGGCCTGCCGGATGAAGGGCTCGGACCCCACCAGATAGCCAAGGCGAAGGCCGGGAAAGAGCGATTTGGAAAAGCTGCCGACATAGACCACCCGCCCATCCGCATCGAGTGATTTCAGCGCGGGGGAGGGCGCGCCGAGGAAGGACATTTCAAACTCATAATCGTCTTCGACAATCACCGCGTCGATCTCGCGGGCGCGTTCCAGAAGCTGCTTGCGCCGGGCCATGGGCATGGTCGCCGTGGTCGGGCTTTGGTGGCTGGGGGTGGTGAAGATGACATCGGTGTCATCCCGGATGGTGTCAGGCGGCAGCCCGTCATGATCTACAGGCAGGCAGTCGATCTCGCAGCCGCGATAGACCAGCTGATCGCGCAGGGTATAATAGGTCGGATCCTCCAGCGCGGCCTTGCGTCCCGGTCCCAGCAGCAACTGGGTCACCAGCCAGAGCGCGTTCTGGGCGCCAAGCGTGATCAGGATTTCCTCCGGCCGGGCAGAAATACCGCGGCGGGGCAGGGTGTGGCGGGCGATATATTCCACCAGGAGCGGATCGTCCTGATCGAAGTAATCATTGGTGAGCGCGGCAAAATCCTTCTGTCCCAACGCCCGCAGCGCGCAGAGCCGCCAGTTGGCATGATCAAACAGCGAGGCATCCGCCTGCCCGTAGATGAAGGGATAGCGGTAATCGCGCCAGTCCTGCGGTTTGCGGGGGGTATCGCCGCCGCAGTAATTGCCGACGATGGCCGAGGACCAGTCTACCGTATCCGCAGATTTCTGTGAGGGCGCGTAGCTGGGCGGCACCGGGGCATTCTCGGAGACATAATACCCGGATCGCCCCTTGGAGATCAGGTAATCATTGGCCAGCAGCTCTGTATAGGCCAGCGTCACGGTGATGCGACTGATGCCCAGATGCGCGGCCAGCTTGCGCGAGGAGGGCAGTTTCTCCCCCACTCGCAGGCGCCCGGAGAGAATGCCCTCCGCAATCATTTCCTGGATCTGCGCCTGCAGAGTGCCTTGCGCATCGGGGTTGAGAAAGAAGGTGTCGACAGAGATAGCCATGAATCACTGTAGGCTGGACATAAATGGGGTGCAATCTGGACTTAGTGCCAGTTTGTGGGAATCTGTGCCGTGTACTGGCTTGAGACCGGTGGCGCAGGCCGGTTTCATCCTATCAAGCGGGGTGGCAAGACGAATATGCTCATTTGCCGTTTGATCCCATGCACCAGAGGTATCTTGCATTTCGCCATTAAAACTATAAAACTAGTTATATAGAATAATTTGAGGCCAGGACGAGGCCAAGAGGTGCGTTATGGAATGGGAACATGCGGCGGGTGGATTTGCGGCGATGGGGTCGGAGGCGCGGCTGGCGGTGTTGCGCTGTCTGGTGCGCGCGGGCGAAGGCGGGTTGATGGTGCAGGATATTCAGGCCCGCACGGGCATTGCGCCGTCCACATTGGCCCATCATCTGAAACTGCTGGCAAGCGCGGGGCTGATCCTGCAGCGCAAGGAAGGGCGCAGCACCTATAACACGGCAGATTATGCCCAGTTGAAGCAAATGGCGGAGTTTATCCTCAGCGAGTGCTGCGCGGATGATGTCTCTGTCCGGGAGGTGGCGAACGATGGCTGAGCTGACACAAAACCTGCGTCCCGTGGCGCTGATTGCGCGGGGGATTAAAACGCCATGGGCGTTGTGTGTGGCGATCCTGCTGGCGGTGGCTGTGCTGGATCCCGGCAATCTGGCAGAGGTCATCCGGTTCGCCGGGGCGGCGTTGCTGCACACCGGGCGTTACATTCTGTTTGCGGTGCTGCTGTTGTCCTACCTCAAGGCGACGGGGGCCGAGGTGATGGTGGCGCGGGCCTTTGAAGGGCGCGAAGTGCGGATGATCTTTCTCGCGGCGGTCTTTGGCGGGCTGGCACCGTTTTGTTCCTGCGAGGTGATTCCGTTCATTGCGGGGCTTCTGGCGCTGGGCGCGCCGCTTTCTGCGGTGATGGCGTTCTGGCTGGCCTCGCCCCTGATCGACCCGCCGACGCTGCTGATCACGGCTGGGGCGCTCGGCTGGCCGTTTGCGATTGCCAAGGCGGTCGCGGCGGTGGCGCTGGGGCTGTTTGGTGGCTTTGTCATCAAGGCATTGCGGGGGGCTGGAGCCTTTGCCAGCCCGCTGAGGCAGGCGCCGACCTCAGGCTGCTGTGGTTGTGGAGCGCCCAAGGCCGAGGCGCCGGTCTGGGCCTTTTGGCGGGAACCTGCGCGGCGCAGTCAGTTTCGGCAGGAATTCATCAGCAATGGCCTGTTTCTGGTGAAATGGTTGACGTTGGCCTATGTGCTGGAGGCGCTGTTGGTGTCCTATGTGCCTGCGGATCTCATTGCCACTTTGGTTGGTGGGGAGGGGATTCTGCCGATTGCCACTGCGGCGCTGGTGGGGATGCCTGCCTATCTCAACTCCTATGTGGCGCCGCCTTTTCTGGCGGGGCTGATGGAGCAGGGGATGAGCGCGGGGGCTGCCATGGCGTTTATGGTGGCCGGGGCGGTCAGTTCAATCCCGGCGATGGCGGCGGTTTGGTCACTGGTGAAACCGCAGGTCTTTGCCGCCTATCTGGCATTGGGGATCACCGGCGCGATTCTGTCTGGGATCCTGTTTCAGATGGTTTAACAAATGCGCAATGAGCGGGGGCTTGGCTCCCGCCCGTTGCAAGGCAATCAGAGATGACCCTGCGCCCGTTGGGCCAAGCGCCGCGCATCTGCGCGGCGCAGCGCGTATGGGGCGGCGATTCTGGCTGGCTGGGGACCGGTGGCCTCCTCGATCCGTTTCTTGCGGGAAAGGGAAGAGCCTCCGCTGCAACCGCATGAAACGGGTCGAGTGCATGTCGGTGAGGCGGTTAGCTCAGGGCGTCAACCAATGGAGGCTTTGATCATGGAACTTAAGGACAAGACACTCATCATAACCGGTGCTAGCAGCGGAATTGGCGCCGCAGCCGCGCAATTGTTTGCGGCAGAAGGGGCCAACGTCGTGCTGGGTGCACGGCGGCAGGCTGAACTGCAAACCCTTACCGGGAAGATCAACCAGAGCGGTGGAGGGGCAGCCTGTCTGGCCGGGGATGTTACGGAGGAATCCTATTCAGAAGCCCTGGTGGCCCTGGCGACAGAGGAGTTCGGCGGGTTGGACGGCGCCTTTAACAACGCGGGCATGATGGGCGATATAGGGCCGGTTGAACAGATGGATGCCGCCAACTGGAACGCCGTCATCACGGCAAACCTGACCGCCGCGTTTTTCTCGGCCAAGGCGCAGATCCCGGCTCTGCGCGCAGGCGGCGGTGGCGCGCTGGTGTTTACCGGATCCTTCGTCGGTTTCAGCAATGGCGGCATGCCGGGCATGGGGGCCTATGCGGCCTCCAAGGCGGGGTTGATCGGCCTAGTTCAGTCGCTGGCCTCCGATCTGGCTGCAGAGGGTATCCGCGCAAACGCGCTGCTGCCCGGGGGAACCAAAACCGCCATGGCCGGTGATGATCCGGACACCCACAGTTTTATCGCCGGGCTGCACCCGATGAAACGAATGGCCGCTCCGGTGGAAATCGCCCAGGCGGCGCTGTTTCTTCTGTCGGACCGGTCCAGTTTCGTGACCGGCGGTCCGGTGGCGGTGGATGGCGGAATCGCGGCACGGCTTGTCTGAATCCGACCGGGCCAACTGTCTCAACAAAAAAGCGCCCCGGACATACCGGGGCGCAATTCGTTCCTCCAGCAGGGAAGTGTATCAGCCAAAGACCTTGGTCAGGGCCACATCCACCGCGTCGGTGATCTTGTCCACATCTTCTGGCGTGACGATCAGTGCGGGGCTGAAGCACAGGGTGTTGTTCTTGCCCGGAATGGAGCGGTTGGTCACACCGATGATGACGTTCTGATTGCCACATTCAGCCACAACCGCCTGTGCCAGTTTCTCGTCCACCGGTTCCTTGGTCTCGCGGTCCGCGACCAGTTCGGCGCCGAGGAACAGACCCTTGCCGCGGACATCGCCGATGACCTGATGTTTCTCCATCAGCGCCTCAAGGTTGGCCTTCATCCGCGCGCCCATGGCGGTGCAGTTGTCGAGCAGGTTCTCATCCTCGATGATCTGCATATTGACCAGCGCGGCCGCAGGGCCAGCGGTACAGCCGCCGAAGGTGGAGATGTCGCGGAAGTAGTTCAGCGGATCGCTGGCGTCATCCTTGAACATGTCAAAGACCGCTTCGGTGGTGACGAGGCAGGCAATCGCCGCATAGCCGGAGGCCACACCTTTGGCCATGGTCACGAAATCGGGCTGGATACCGTAGTGCTGATAGCCAAACCAGGTGCCGGTGCGGCCAACGCCACAGACCACTTCGTCGATGTGCAAGAGGATGTCATACTGTTTGCAGATCTCCTGCACGCGCGGCCAGTAGCCTTCGGGGGCCTCGATAACACCACCACCTGCGGTCACCGGTTCAAGGCAGAGCGCGCCAACGGTGTCGGGGCCTTCGCGCAGGATGATCTCTTCGATCTGGTTGGCCGCTGCAATGCCGAACTCCTTGCCGGAGAGATGCTCCAGACCCAGCTCGTGCTTGCGGTATTCCATGCAGTGGGGAACCTTCACGAAATCAGGCGCGAAGGGGCCGTATTGCATGTTGCGCTCTTCCTGACCGCCTGCGGACATCGCCGCGAGGGTGGAGCCGTGGTAGTCGCGGTCGCGATAGAGGATCTTGGTTTTCTTGCCGTCGTATTTCTTGTGCGCGATCTGGCGCACCATCTTGAAGGCTTTCTCATTCGCCTCAGAACCGGAGTTGTTGTAGTAGACCCGGCTCATGCCCGGCATCTTCTCAATCAGCTTCTCTGCGAACAGCGCACCGGGGATGGACCCTGCCGACTGGGCGAAATAGCAGAGTTTCATCAGCTGGTCATAGACCGCCTTGGCGATTTCCTCGCGGCCATAGCCGACGTTGACGGTCCAGACACCGCCGGAAACGGCATCGAGCCATTCCTTGCCGTTCTGGTCCCAAACCCGCATGCCCTTGCCCTCGACGATGATGCGGGGGTCGTTTTCTTCAAAAGGCTTGTGCTGGATCAGGTGATGCCAGACGTTGGCCTTGTCTGCGGCGATGACCCGGCTCAGGTCGTTTTCATTGAACGTGCCATCCATGACATGCCCTTTCCAAGTTGTTCGAAAATGCGGTCTGCCATGGATTGTCTGGTCAGACTCGCCCTGTATCTACGAAACGCTATATTTACGTTTTGCTCTAGGTCCAGTTGCCGGCGCAATTTAGCTCCAGACGCGGAGCTGGCGGATGATTGCGGTAAAAAACATTTGTTCTGGATTTGCCGGATTGAGAACGTGCGTCGTTATGCGCCAAATCGGTGCAGTAACACATGCGGAGCGAAGCGTTGACGACATATCATCTGATGGTGGCCCCCAATGGGGCGCGGCGGCGGCAGTCGGATCATGCAGGGCTGCCGTTGCGCACGGCGGAGATTGCCGCGACGGCGGCGACCTGCCAGCGCGCCGGGGCGGACGCGCTGCATCTGCATGTGCGCGACCGGGACGGCGGGCATTCGCTGGATGCGGGACGCTACCGCGCGGCGATCGCGGCGGTGGCCGAGGCCGCGCCGGGCATGGCGATCCAGATCACCACCGAGAGTGCCGGGGTTTTTGACGTGGCCGATCAGCTGGCCTGTCTGGAGGCGCTGCGCCCGGCGGCGGCCTCTGTGTCTATCCGAGAGATGGCGCGGGATTGGCGATTGGCATCGCGGGCTTATGCGGTCTGTGCGGAGGCGCGGACCGAGGTGCAGCATATCCTTTATGACCTGAACTGTGTGGCCCTGCTGCGGGCGGGCTATGCTGCGGGGCGGATTCCCGCAGCGATGCGGTCAGCGATATTCGTTCTGGGACGCTACGCGCCGCCGCGTCTGGCCCATCCGTCGGAGTTGCGCCCGTTTCTGGCGGCAACTGCGGATCTGGATCTGGACTGGGGGCTCTGCGCCTTTGGCCAAGAAGAGCACGCCTGCCTGCTGGCAGGGCTTGAGGCCGGCGGGCGGCTGCGGATCGGGTTTGAAAACAATACCCAGGCTGCGGATGGATCAGCGTATCCTGACAACGCGGCCTCTGTCGCGGCTTTTGTCGCATTGGCCCGCGCGGCGGGGCATCGCCCGCACATGATGTCTGTAATTAGTGATCAAGGAACCCAGTTATGAGCCATGTTTTCCCCCGCCACACCAAGGCCGTTCTGCCCACCGCCGTTGCAGGGGACGGCTGCTACCTGATTGATGCCAATGGCAAACGCTATTTCGATGGCTCCGGCGGCGCGGCGGTGTCCTGTCTGGGCCATTCCGATGCCGAGGTGATTGCGGCCATACAGGAGCAGGTTGGCAAGCTGGCCTTTGCCCATACCGGGTTCATGACGTCGGAACCCGCAGAAGCGCTGGCGGATCTGCTGATTTCACAGGCGCCGGGGGATCTGGACCGGGTCTATTTCGTCTCTGGCGGGTCAGAGGCGACGGAGGCCGCGATCAAGCTGGCGCGGCAGTATCATCTGGAGCGTGGCGACAGCGCGCGCCGTCACGTGATCGCGCGCAGGCAGAGCTATCACGGCAATACGCTGGGGGCACTTGCAGCGGGCGGCAATGCATGGCGACGCCAGCAGTTTGCGCCGCTGCTGATCGATATTTCGCATATCGCGCCCTGCTATGAATATGTTGATCGGGGCGAGGGCGAGAGCCGCTATGACTATGGTCAGCGCGTCGCCAATGAGCTGGAGGCGGAGATCCTGCGGCTTGGGCCAGAAACGGTCATGGCCTTTATGGCGGAGCCTGTGGTGGGGGCGACATCCGGCGCGGTGCCGGCCGTTGAGGGGTATTTCAAACGCATTCGCGAAATCTGCGACCAATATGGCGTGTTGCTCATTCTGGATGAGGTAATGTGTGGCATGGGGCGGACTGGTCATTTGTTCGCCTGCGAGGCGGATGGTGTTGCGCCGGATATCCTCTGTATCGCCAAGGGGCTGGGCGCTGGCTATCAGCCGATTGGCGCGATGCTGTGCAGCCGTCAGATCTATGACGCCATTGAGGGCGGAAGCGGTTTTTTCCAGCATGGCCACACCTATATCGGCCACCCGGTGGCAACGGCGGCGGGGCTGGCAGTGGTGCGGGCGCTGCTGGATCGCGGGCTGGTGCAGCGCAGTGCGGAGATGGGCGAGACGTTGCACGCGGCGCTGGTTGCGCGCTTTGGTCAGCATCCGCATGTGGGCGATCTGCGCGGGCGTGGGTTGTTCCGGGGGATCGAGCTGGTGGCAGATCGGGAGAGCAAGACGCCCTTTGATCCTGGCCTAGGTATTGCGGGCAAGCTGAAAAAGGCCGCGTTCGAGGCCGGGTTGATCTGCTACCCTATGGCGGGCACGCGGGATGGGCGCAACGGTGATCATATCCTGCTCGCGCCGCCCTTTATCCTGAGTGAGGATCAGATTGGCGAGATCACAGACAAGCTGGAGGTTGCCTTGGATCAGGTGCTGCCCTGAGCGAGTTGGTACTGGGGCGGTCTTAAGAGATTCGCGGACTGGCCGATCAAGCCATGGGGATTCAGCCCGGTGCATGGGATTTTGATCGGTTTTGGATGTGTATTTGGTGTCATTTTCTTTAAGCACTGACTTAATTATGCAGTAAATGAGTGAATATTTTCCGCTCTTGCTTGGTAGTGTGTTGGAATACACCAAGAGGACCGTTCAAATGACCACAGATATCGCCACTCCCGACCTTCTTGATCGCTTCAGCGCGTCACTTGCCGGGGCTGAGTGTCTGGACCGGCTGCGGGCCGGTGTCATTGGTGAAGGGGCGGAACTGCCAGGGCCGAATGGGCCGGTGACGATGATCTATGCCGATTATGTCGCCTCTGGCCGCGCCCTGCGGCAGGTTGAGGACTTTGTTCTGACGGAGGTGCTGCCGTTCTATGCCAACAGCCACACCGAGGCGTCTTATTGCGGCAGCTTCATGACCCGGCTGCGTGGCGCAGCACGGCAGACAATTGCGCGGATCTGCGGTGCGGATGATCGCTTTGCCACGGTGTTTACCGGATCGGGTGCAACGGCGGGCCTGAACCGGCTGGTGCATCTGCTGGGGGTTTCCGGCGCGGTGGCTGCGGGGCAGACGCCTCTGGTGATCCTTGGCCCTTATGAGCATCATTCCAACATCCTGCCGTGGCGCGAAAGCGGCGCCGAAGTGGTGGAGATTGCCGAAGCGGCCGAGGGCGGGCCGGACATGGCGGAGCTGGAGGCGGTCTTGCAGCGGGCGGCGGGCGGCGACCGCCTGATCGTGGGGGCGTTTTCAGCGGCGTCAAATGTGACAGGGATTGTTACCGACACCGATGCGGTCAGCCGTCTGCTGCGCCAGTACGGCGCGCGGGTGGTCTGGGATTACGCCGGTGGTGGGCCCTATCTGCCGATGGATATGTCTGCGGGTACCGATGCCGAGAAGGACGCGATTGTATTTTCAGCCCATAAGTTCCTGGGCGGGCCGGGGGCGTCTGGCGTGATGATCCTGCGCAAGGCTGCGGTGGCAAGCACACGCCCGACGCTGCCCGGTGGCGGCACCGTGAAATTTGTCTCCCCCTGGCGGCATGATTACGCGGATGATCTTGCCGCGCGGGAAGAGGCGGGCACGCCCAATGTTGTGGGTGATATCCGGGCCGCGCTGTGCCTCCTGGTGAAGGAGGCGATGGGTCAGGCGTTTATGGACCGGCGGCAGGAAGAGCTGCGCCAGCGGGCGCTGGCGGCCTGGCAGGATCTGCCCAATCTGCAAATCCTCGGCAATCCGAACGCAAGGCAGAAGCTGCCGATCTTCTCGTTTCAGGTGCAGGATCCCGAGACCGGCGCGCCGATCCACCAGCAACTGTTCACCCGCATGCTGTCGGATCACTACGGGGTGCAGGCCCGTGGCGGCTGCGCCTGTGCGGGGCCTTATGCGCATCGGCTGCTGAATATCGGGCAGGGGCAGTCCTGCGCTATGCGCGCGGCCATTTTGGACGGGCAGGAGATCGAGAAGCCCGGCTGGACGCGGCTCAATTTCTCCGCCACGCTGAGCGATGAGAAAGCCGATGCAATCATCCACGCGGTGCGCGACCTTGCACAGGATCCGCAGCGGTTCTGCGAGGGCTACAACGTCGATACCTCTACTGCGCGCTTTGCGCCGAAGGTGGCATAATGTGCCGTCTGCTCGCCTGGAACGGGGCCCCGCGCTACCTTGAGGATCTGGTATTTGTGCCGGAACATTCGCTGGTGCATCAATGCCGCAACGCGCTGATCTGCAAGACGCCGATCAATGCTGATGGGTTTGGTATGGCCTGGTATTCGGACCGGCCCGAACCCTGTCTGTATAAGGATACTCACCCGGCCTGGTCTGATCCCAATCTGGCGCAGATTTCGCGCCATACCAAAACCGGGCTGTTCCTGGCCCATGTGCGCGCCTCGACCGGAACCGCGACTTCGCGCAACAATTGTCACCCTTTTGCCAGCGGCAAGTGGAGCTTTATGCACAATGGTCAGGCCGGCGGGCATATGATGTTCCGCAAGCGGCTGGACACGATGATCCCCGATGCGTTTTACGATCATCGTCTGGGCGGCACGGAGAGCGAGGCGATATTCCTCATTGCCCTTGGTCTGGGGCTGAATGCCGACCCCATCGGGGCGGTGGCTGCCGCCGTACAGCAGGTTGAGGCCGTCTCGCGTGATCATGGCACCACGCCGCATATGCGCTTTGGCGCCTGCTGGTCCGATGGTACCCGGCTTTACGCGGCGCGCTATGCGTCCGACCGGCACGCGCCGAGCCTCTATTATAGGGTCTACAAGGAAGGGGTGATTGTCACCTCTGAACCGTTGGACAGTGATACTGGCAGCTGGATTGAGGTGCAGCCGAACCGCGCACTGGTGGTTGAGGGGGGCGAGGTCATGGACCTGCCATTCACCACGGCCTTGGCGGCCTGATCCAACCCCGGCGCGGGCGGGAGAGCAGCGCCAGCGCGTTGGTGGGCTGGGAGAGCAAAGCGCGGTTGACTATCGGCGCGTTGCGGCGCAACCCTGTGGCGAAAATGGACGGCGATACCGGAGCGGCCCAAGGCGGCCGGGGCGTCGCTCGTCGCCGCTGTCGGAGGAACCATGTCGCGCGAGGCCCCCCCAACCTATCCGCTGATCCGCAATGTCGGGCTGTCGGGAATGCTGGTCAGTTTTGGTGATCAGCTGGATGAGGCCACCAATCGGGCCACGCTTGCCTTTCGCAGTGCGGTCAATGCGTTGGGGCTGAGCGGCGTGGTGGAAACTGCGACCTCTTTGGCCTCGGTTTTTGTGCGCTTTGATGCGGTGGCGCTGCCGCATGATCGGTTGCGCGGGGCGCTGGCAGATCTGTTGCTGACCCGGGATTGGTATCAGGCGCCGCTTCCGGATGGGCGGCGGTTCTGGCGGGTGCCGACGGTGTACGGCACTGAGCTCGCACCACAGCTGGCAGAGGCGGCGGATCTGGCAGGGTTGAGCGAGGCGGCTGCGATTGAGGAGCTGGGCGCGGCGCGGGTTCGGGTGCTGACCATCGGATTTGCGCCGGGGCAGCCCTATCTTGGGACGTTGGGCGAAAACTGGGATATCCCGCGACAGAGCGAAGTCACTCCGCAGGTGCCGGTTGGCGCACTGGTGCTGGCGATCCGGCAGTTCGTGCTGTTTTCAACCGCATCACCAACCGGCTGGCGCCATGTCGGGCAGACCGGTCTGACGCTGTTTCAGCCGGAGGCTGCCGACCCCTTTGCGTTGCGCGCGGGGGATGAGCTGCAGTTTGAACCGGTGAGCCGCGCGGCGTTTTTGCGGTTGCGGGACAGCGGCGCCGAACAGGGCGGTGCAATTGTCAGCGAGGTCACATCATGAGGGCGCTGCGGGTTCTGCGGATCGGCCCCTCCTGCACGGTGCAGGACCGGGGCCGGGTTGGCTACCTCGGGCAGGGGCTGTCGCAGGGCGGCGCGGCGGATACGCTGGCGCTGGCCGAAGGCGCGGCGCTGTTGCGACAGGATGCCGGGCTTGCAGCGCTGGAGATGGCCGGGATAGGCGGACAGTTCGAGGCGAGCGCGTCGATGCGGATCGCCCTGACCGGCGCTGAGATGGTGGCAACGCTGGACGGTACGCCGCTGGTCTGGAATGCCTCGCACCGGATTGAGCCGGGGCAGCGGTTGGAGATCGGTGCCGCAAAACGGGGCGTTTACGGATATCTGCATGTGGGGGGCGGGTTTGCCACGCATATGCAGCTGGGCGCGCGGGCGGCGCATCTGGTGGCGGCCCTTGGCGCGCCGGTGGCCGAAGGCGATACACTGCCGGTGGGAGCTGAGGTGCTGCCGGCGGCGCGGCAGGTCACGGGGTTGGGGGCTGCGCGTGGCGGACCGGTTTTCCGGCGGGGAGCTGCGGCTGGTCGAAAGTTTCCAGTCTGATTTGTTCCCAGCCGAGGTGCGCCGTCGCTTTGCCGAGACGCCCTTCACACCGGGGCGGCGCGCCAGTCGCATGGCGTTGCAGCTGATGTCCGAGGGGGCCGGATTTGCTGCTGAAGGGCAGCTGAATGTGCTGTCGGAGATCATTGTCCCGGGAGATGTACAGATGACGGGCGATGGCCGCCCGTTCCTGCTGCTGCGCGAGGCACAGACCACCGGGGGCTACCCACGGATCGGTACGGTTCTGCCCTGCGATCTGTCGCGGGCGGTTCAGGCGGCAGCTGGGGCTGTGCTGCGGTTTCGCTGGGTCACGCTTGAGGAAGGGCTGGCCCAGCAGGCCGCCCATGAGGCCGCTGTTGCGGGGCTGCCCTCTGCCTGCCACCCGTTGTTGCGCGATCCGGCTGATATGGCTGACCTTCTGTCCTATCAGTTGATTGGTGGCGTGGTTTCCGCCGCAGCGGATCCTTTTGAACCCCGAAATGAGCCTGGAGCTGAGACATGAGCAAGACCGTCGATCTGAACGCCGATATGGGCGAGAGCTTTGGCCCCTGGACCATGGGAGATGATGCCGCGCTGCTGGAGGTTGTCTCCTCGGCGAATATCGCCTGCGGCTTTCATGCGGGGGATCCGGATGTGATGGCGGCGACCATGGCGCGGGCCCGCGATCACGGGGTGGGGATTGGCGCGCATCCGGGGTTTGATGATCTTCAGGGCTTTGGCCGCCGCAGGATGCAGGTGCCACAGGATACGCTGGCCAATCTGATCCGCTACCAGCTGGGCGCGGCGCAGGGCATGGCGCGGGCGGCGGGCACTGAGGTGCGGCACCTGAAGTTGCATGGGGCGCTGTCCAATATGGCCTCAGTGGATCATGCCATGGCGCGGGCCTGCTACGAGGCGGCGTTGGAGCTGGACCCGGATCTGATCATCATGGTGCTGGCGGCCACCGCCATGGAAGAGGTGGTGCGCGAGCTGGGCTGCAACTGGTGCGGTGAGATCTTTGCCGACCGGGCCTATAATGATGACGGGACGCTGGTGGACCGGTCGCTGCCGGGTGCGGTGATCCACGATCCGGCGCTTGCCGGGCCGCGCATCCTTCAAATGGTGCAAGAGGGGGCAATCATCACCGAAAGCGGCGCACGCATCCCCACCGCCATCGACACGATCTGCCTGCATGGGGATACGCCCACAGCGGTTGAGCTGGCGCGCGCGGTGCGTCGGGCACTGTCTGAGGGCGGTATTGAGGTTCGGGCTTTTGACGGGCGGCGGGGTTAGGCGGCGTCAATGTGGATTGGATGTTGATTTTAGTGATTTAAATCAATGAATTAATCTAAATATTGATAGTATTGGATTTTGGAGCCTATCCCTGGCACGGATTTCTGGGATAAACCTGTGGCAGCCTTTTGCTGCAACAGGATCCGCCTATGTCCCTCCGTTTGTTTTCGACCCGGTCCCGCCCGATACATATGGGACCGTTTCCGATGGAGCGGGTGCAGCCGGGCCCGATGCCAGATCTTGCGGCAGTGCCGCCGTTTCAGCCGCTGAATTTCCGACGGGCTGATATGCCCAGCTCCATCGTCAATGCGATGGGCGAGTATCAGGCGATGATGGATGCGATCCGCGACGGGCTGGTCAACAAGGCGCAGGCTGACTGTCCGAGCGACCCGCAGGAGCGGGCCGACCATATCAAGGCCTTTGGCTATTTCAGCGATGCCGCAATGGTGGGGATCGGGCCGCTACCCGCATCGGCCCGCCTGGCACAGCCCTATCGCAACCCGGACATCGACCGGCTGTCCCATGATCTGAAGACCCGCCAGACCAAGACACTGGCTTCGGGCATCGACATGATCATGGCGGATCTGCGCGATGCGATGGAGGCGCCGCCGACCACGATTGGCGATCACACCCATTCGATTGTCTTTCTCTATGATATGCCCCGCGATCCGCGTCCGGATGAGGCGGGATGTGACTGGCTGGAGGGGGCCGAGCGTCACCGCGCCTGTCTGCGGGCCTCGGAGACGGCGGTGGTGCTGGCGAATTACATCCGCCTGCTGGGCTGGGATGCAAAGGCGCATACCGGCACCTCGGCGGATGTGGATCTCAATCAGCTGACCGTTGCTGCGGGGCTTGCCACGGTTGAGGACGGCAAGCTGGTGAACCCCTATCTGGGCACACGGTTTGGTGTGGCGGTGGTGACCACCGATTTTGAGATGGCGCGCGACCGGCCGCTGTTGCCGCAGGATCTGCAACCGGTGATGCAGGTCAAAGGGCCGAAATGGTGGCTGGGGATCGGGTCGGAACGTTCAGCGCTGAATGGTGATCCTTTTGCCCGCCGCGATTTCCGCGATGGGCCGCATCCGTTTGAGACGCTGAAGCGGGTCGCGGATCCCACCACCTATATAGATGAGGCCCGTGTGGCGCGGGTGCCCAAACGCGCCGATATGTTTGCCCGCAGCCAGTTCGGCGACATGGGCAAGACCAATCAGACGGCGGCAACCGGCGGGTTTTATGTGCGCAAGGCCGCGCCTTCGATGGCGCAGCGGCGGATGCTGGGGGCTTTTGTGCTGCTGCAGGATGGCGCGCCCGCCCCGCAGGCTCCGCGCCCCACAGATGCGGAGCGCAACGCCGCCAATATCAAGGCGGCGAGCTATTGGCTGGGGATTGATGCGGTGGGGATCAGCCGCTGCCCGGATTGGACCTGGTACAGCCATGACGCCACCGGCGCCGAGATCCACCCGGAGCATGATCAGGCGATTTCGATGATTGTCGATCAGGGCTTTGACACGACAGAAGGCACCTCTGGGGATGACTGGATTGCGGTGGCGCAGTCCATGCGGGCCTACCTGCGGTTTTCGTTGCTGGGCGGTGTGATTGCGCGCCAGATCCGCAACCTCGGCTACAAGGCGAAGGCCCATACGGTGATGGATGGCGAGGTTTTGCAACCGCCCCTACTGCTGCTGTCGGGGCTGGGCGAGGTCAGCCGGATTGGTGAGGTGATCCTGAACCCCTTCCTTGGGCCGCGCCTGAAGTCGGGGGTTGTGACCACCGATATGCCGATGGCCCATGACAAGCCGATCGATTTCGGCCTGCAGGCGTTTTGCGAGGCTTGCAACAAATGTGCGCGCGAATGCCCGTCGGGGGCCATCACCGCAGGGCCGAAGCTGATGTTCAATGGCTATGAGATCTGGAAATCGGACAGCCAGAAATGCACCACCTATCGGATTACCACGCCCGGCGGGGCGATGTGTGGGCGGTGTATGAAGACCTGCCCCTGGAACCTGGAGGGCATATTCAAGGAAAAACCCTTCCGCTGGGCGGCGATGAATATGCCATCGGCGGCGCCTGCGCTTGCGCGGCTGGATGACATGGTCGGCAATGGCGAGATGAACCCGGCCAAGAAATGGTGGTGGGATCTGGAACTGGAGGAAGACGGCGGCTATCGCCCGACGCGCCATCCGGTCAATGCGCGCGCGCTGCAGAAGGATCTGGATCTGCGCTATGAGGATCAGACGCTGGCGGTGTACCCCGCACATCTGGCGCCGCACCCCTGGCCATATCCGTTCCCGATGGACCGGGAGGCGGGGATTGAGGCCTATCAGGCAATGATCACCGCCGAAGAGTACAAAGCCCGCCGGGCGCGGGGCGAAACCGGTGATTGGGATCACATCTATAGCAATGACGACGACAGCCCCGTGTTGCGGGTTGAGGTGTCCAACGTGGAGGTGATGAGTAGCGGCGTCACCAAATACGAATTCAAGAGTCTCGACGGCAGCCCCTTGCCCGAATGGACGGCAGGGGCGCATCTGGACATCGTGGTCGCGCCTGAATTTTTGCGGCAGTATTCCATGTCCGGCGATCCGGCGGATCGGTCGAAATATCAGATCGGAGTGTTGCGTGAGGATGTGGGACGAGGGGGATCGAAGCTGCTCCACCGGATTTTCACTAAGGGACGGCGGGTCTTTATCTCCAAACCGATCAACCATTTCCCACTGGTGGAGGAGGCCAGCCGCAGTTTCCTGATGGGGGGCGGCATCGGGGTGACACCGATGATTGCGATGGCGCATCGTCTACATGCGTTGGGACAGCCGTTTGAGCTGCATTACTCCGTGCCCTCGCGCAAGGACGCAGGCTACCTGAATGATCTGGCAGCGATGCCTTGGGCCGAGCATGTGCACATCCATGTCTCGGATGAGGGCAGCCGCGCCGATCTGGATAGATTGCTGGCAGGGTGTCAGGACGGCTGGCATGTCTACACCTGCGGGCCGGACCGCTACATGAGCGGCGTGATGGAGGCGGCAGAGCGGCAGGGCTTCGCTGAGGAGGCGCGCCATCTGGAGTATTTTTCCGTGCCGGAGGTGCCGGAGTATGAAAACTACGACTTCACCCTGAAACTCGCGCGCTCCGGTCGCAGCCTACATGTGCCAGCGGAGAAGACCGCCACGGATGTGCTGGCGGAGAACGGCATTCATATTGATGTGAAATGCTCTGACGGGATCTGCGGCGTGTGCAAATGCGGGCTGGTGTCAGGCGAGGTGGAGCACCGCGATTTTGTCCTGTCCAAGGCGCAGCGCAAAGAGGCGGTGATCCTGTGCCAGTCGCGGGCGGTGGAGAAAGATGGCGTGATCGAGGTCGATCTTTGACAGCGGAGGCTTGAGTCGGCGCGCGCCCAGATGTTTCGGGCCGCGTCACAGATGGCGCGGCCCGGTCGCTGTCACAGAGGGGTTGGCACCCCGATCATGGGGTTTCGGTGGCTGACCTCTCGCCCGCGCGGAGAAGGGCGGCGGCCAGCGCACTTTCGGAGACCGGTTTTTGCACAATCGGGCAGGGCGGGTAGATATCCACGATATCCTGCACTTCGCCGTAGCCGGTGGTCAGCACAAAGGGGATGCCACGCCGCGCCAGTTCTTCGGCCACGGGGACCGATTGTTCGGAGCCGAGATTGACGTCCAGCACCGCATATTCAAAGCCGCCCTCCGCCAGTGCGTCCAGCGCCTTGCCGACGGAGGAGGCGCTGGCGACCTCGAAGAAACCCATATCTTCGAGCATGGCGGTAAGATCCATGGCGATGATGAAACTGTCCTCAACCACCAGTGCTTTGCCACCCAGCTTCGGGGCTTCCTCGGCCTCGGAGAGGGGCGCGTCAGGAATGGTGTTGCTCTCGTTATGCTTGATCTTGTCGAGATAGCGGGTGGGGATACGGAACCGCGCCTCAAGGCCGGTTGTCTTATATTGGACCGAGGCGTCGCCTTTCAGCTCGTGCGGGATGGAGTTCTCCACGATGGTAGAGCCAAAGCCACGTCGTGCAGGCGGCGTCACGGGCGGGCCTCCGCGTTCAATCCAACTGATCAGAAGGGCGCCGCTGTCCTCTTCTTCCAGAACGATCTCGACACGGCCAACCCCATTGCTGAGGGCACCATGTTTTACCGAATTGGTGGTCAACTCATGCAGAACCAAGGCCAGAGTGGTGAAGGCCACCGGCGTGACCAGCGCATCAGGGCCGGTAAGGACAACCTCATCATCACGACCGGTGGTGTAGGCCTCCAGTTCGCAGGTGATCAGCGCCCGCAGGGAAGCGGGTTCCCATTGCTCACCCGTCAACTGGTCATGCGCGCGCGCCAGCGAATGGATGCGACCATCCAGGTTTTCGGTGAATTCGGTCAGCGTCCGCGCCGTGCCCTTGGTCTGGGTCACCAGTCCACGCATCAGGTTGAGGATGTTTCGGACCCGGTGGTTCAACTCGGAGATCAGCAGCTGTTGCTGCTCCTGCGCGCGCGCCCGCTCGGCATTGTTGGCCTCCGTCACCTTAAGGAAGATCTCCAGCAGCACGGTGCGCAGCATATTGGCGCTGTGAAGGCTGTTGTCTGCCCAGGGAGCAGAGCGCCATTCGACGGTTTCCTGCCAGGCCTCGAAGCTTTTGCGGGGGGTAAGCCGCACGCCGTTGGGACCGACCTCCATCGGTTTGGTCGGGTCGCCCGCCCATTCCACCGTCTGCGAGATATTGCGGCGGCACAGGATCAGATAGTCGCGCGGGCGTTTTGAAATCGGGATCGCGAGGATACCGGCGCAGCGGTCGATATAGTCGCGTGCTGGTTCGTGAAGGCTCTCCAGCTGGTTGGTCGAGAAGGCCGTGGCTCCAATGGTGAGATCCAGCATTTTGGCGAGTGACCGGGTCTCCTCCGCGGTGGGTGTGGTGCCGGTGGCGTGAAATTCGCCATCGGAGTAAAGCACCAGACCGTCATGGGGGATCACATCCTGAATGTCTTCTGAGACTGAAATCAGGCTTTCCTTGAACGTGCGGCCATCCGCCAGCATTGCCATCAACTGGGTCTGCAGGCGGCTCATGCTCTTTTCTTCGCGGCTGCGCTGGGTGGTCTCGAACTGGCTCAGTTCATATGAAAACACATGTGCGAACATCTCGATGGCGGTGCGGCGTTCATAGTCGATATACCGCGGGCGCTTGTGATGGCAGGCAAACAGGCCCCACAGCTCCCCGTCTTTCATAATCGATACCGACATGGAGGCGCGCACGCCCATGTTACGCAGATACTCCAGATGGATCGGCGAGACCGCGCGGGTCACCGCCAAAGACAGATCTAGGGGCGCCCCATCGATTTTGAACGCCGGGCTGATCGCCGCGCCCTCATCGTCCACATCGGCAATCAGCCGCAACAGCGACCGCTTATAAAGTGCGCGCGCCTGTACAGGGATATCGGAGGCGGGAAAGAACATGCCTTCGTATTTCTTGGTCTGGTCGCTGCGTATCTCGGCGATCACCTGTCCGGAGTGATCCGGCTGGAACTGATAGACCATGACACTGTCGAAACCCGAAAGCGCCTGCAGGCCGCGTGCAGCCCCCTGCGCCAGTCGCGAAATATCCTCGTCCCGGCGCAGCTGCGAGAAATGCGGGTAGATCTCGGACATCACATCGCGCTCGCTGCGCTCGAATTTCGGTTCGAATTCGATGACCAGATGACGGCCGCTCTGATGGATGCTGACATCAAACGCCTGGCTGCGGTCTTTCAGCGGGATGTTGAAGAACCGCAGGTTGCTGTCCGGGGCCTCCAATGCGCTCAGATTGCGACGAATGCGGGTGAAGGCGTCCTCCGCGATCAGATCTCCCAGCGAATGGCCGACAGCCGCCTGCGCCTCGATGCCCAGTATTTCAAGGAGATTGTCTGAGGCATGCTGCACCAGCCAGTCCGTCGAAACGGCAATCAGCGCGCCGTAAGATTGCACCCGGCCCAATTGGTGGATCGGTTCACGGTCGCAATTGGTCAGTGTGGTGGTGGAGACTGTCTGTTCCAAAGCCATTGTACAGGCCCTTTTTTTGATAAGCCGTTTGCACGTCGCGCCAACGGCGCTGTCTTATATGTATTACTCTATATCAGATCGTGATCAGATCGTGGATGGCCTCAGCGGATTGAGCCGCGCCGCAGTCTCAAAGAGACCGAACCCTTTACGGGTATCTGCAATAATGCACCGGGCCAATGCGCGCCCCTGCGGAAGCTGGTCCAGATCTGTGCAGGTTGCACGCCATGCCACCAGATGATCTCGGGGTGCGAAATAGGCAGGCAGCGCCGACTGGCCCGCCGCCTCGCTCAGGCGGCGGCGCAACACCTCATTTCCCATACGCGACCCCAGCACGAGGTAATCCACCGCCAAAGGGTGCAGCCGGGGCAGGGTGTCGACGGGGATGGTGGCCGGGTGGTCGCCATTGTCGGCGCAATCTGCGC
This sequence comes from Phaeobacter inhibens DSM 16374, assembly GCF_000473105.1. NCBI lineage: Bacteria > Pseudomonadati > Pseudomonadota > Alphaproteobacteria > Rhodobacterales > Roseobacteraceae > Phaeobacter > Phaeobacter inhibens. Next base: position 3,356,827 of record NZ_KI421498.1, read on the forward strand.
GCAGCGCTGCTGTCAAATCGGCGAGCAGTGCGGTGGCGCGTCCACTCTTGAGACAACAGGTGCTGGCCAGCGCATGTAGTGCAGTATGCTGGCAGGTCAGAAACCAGGCCAGATGGGGCAGGGGGCTTTGGTGAAACGGGGCAAAGGCCAGTTCAGCGGCATTATGTTCGGGACGGGTGGCTCGTCGCAGCTCAAACCGAAACCCGGGCTTGTCCTGAAGGCTGCGATGCGTGCCACGGGGCTGCTGCATTTGTCCGCCTTCTGTTACGGAGGGGGCATCGCCTTTCAGCACAGTGTTCAGGGCGTCCCGGCCAGGGGCGTCCTTGGTATCCTCGGCCAGGGTGAGTGATGCGGGGAGGTGAAGATCTGTCATGGTCTCGTATCTTGGTCCTGCGCGCACGCGTTTTGAATTCTGCATGGACAGGATCCCTCGGTGATCCGGTGCATCCTGTTGTCGTCCCCGCGCTGATCTCTGCGCTGATCCTTGCGGCGTAGTCATGCTTGCAACTTACCAAAGCCCATGAGGAGGTGTGGCACAACCCCTAGCCCCAACAGTGACCTAGCGGCGTTCTGAGGGTTGACCAGTATTCCGTAGGGGGAGACGGATTTGTGCAAAAGCATCGCTTTGATCGGCAGTTTGCGGTTCGTGATTCCGACTCGAAGTGGGTCGAGGCGGCGGGCGCCTAGTGGTCGCGCACGTTCGAGCACCTACATATAGATACCGCGCTGTCGCGCTGGCGCTTGGGCAAGGTATGAGTCGTGAGAAACGTGCCCGAAATGAGAGGAATTTGGAGAAATCTCATATTATAAGCTGTTGATAAAAATGGATAATAATTGATTTTTGGGAAAACTTCATGAAAACGTCAAAAAACCGCTTGCGGCCATCCTTAACTCGCCTTAGAACCCCCTTCACCGGCGGCGCTGAGGCGCTACTGAGACACACCGGACGGGACGGCGGGGACGCTGGATTGGATGGGAAACACGGCGGAGAGGCGCTGGGACGGGCTGGAGAGACGGTCGGACGCATCGGAAAGACGGTGACATTTATGAGGGTTTGATCGGCGGGCGCGTCATGAGATTGGCGCATCTGTTGGTTATTGTCTCTGGATGTATGCTCTTTGACATTGATGATATCTGAAGAGATATGTGGGCGGTTTGGTTCATTCGATGGATCAACCTCTTCATATCAACGCTTTTAGCAAAGCCTTTCGCTCTAGTAGTGAGGTGGTTGCGCGATAATAAAGTGTCAGCTTCACTGTTTGTCGGCTTTCTGTACCTTTGGTACTGAAGCACGAGAAACAGAGAATGTTGAATGTTCGTTTCGAGTTCCTAGCCGGGTTCGAAGCCGTGCTGTTTGAGGCCCGTCCTCAAGTAGCGTTAGCGGTAGGACATTCAAAGATGTGCAGAGGTTCGAACGTCAAGGATACGCATGTAAGTGCGTTTCAACTTGAGAGTTTGATCCTGGCTCAGAACGAACGCTGGCGGCAGGCCTAACACATGCAAGTCGAGCGCACTCTTCGGAGTGAGCGGCGGACGGGTTAGTAACGCGTGGGAACGT
>NZ_KI421498.1:3358484-3361358 GCF_000473105.1 Phaeobacter inhibens DSM 16374
CTTCGGTTACGAGAGATAGTGGATTAGGCGCGCCAAAGAGAAGGATGTGCTGGCCATCAACTATGGCTTCCTGAAGGTCCACCTCCACTCCCGAGGGGACAGGTGTAAAGGTCTGACCGCCATCGGTGGAACGTGTGATTGCACCATCACCGCCAATGAGCAGAATGTTCTGACCCTCAACTATGGCCTCCTGAAGGCCCGCCTCCACTCCCGAGGGGACAGGCGTAAAGGTCTGACCGCCATCGGTGGAGCGCGTGATTGCACCATCACCGCCAAAGAGCAGAATGTTCTGACCCTCAACTATGGCCTCCCACAGCCACCCCTCTACCCCAGAAGGGATAGGCGTAAAGGTCTGACCACCATCGGTGGAGCGCGTAATTGCACCATCACCGCCAAAGAGAAGGATGTTCTGGCCCTCAACTAAGGCCTCCCGTAGGGTCCACCTCCACTCCCGAGGGGACAGGTGTAAAGGTCTGACCACCATCGGTGGAGCGCGTAATTGCACCATCACCGCCAAAGAGAAGGATGTTCTGGCCCTCAACTATGGCCTCCTGAAGGCCCGCCACCACTCCCGAGGGGACAGGCGTAAAGGTCTGACCGCCATCGGTGGAGCGCGTGATTGCACCATCACCGCCAAAGAGCAGAATGTTCTGACCCTCAACTATGGCCTCCCACAGCCACCCCTCTACCCCAGAGGGGATAGGTGTCGCTGTGGTCGCAAGCAGCTCCAAAAGCCCCTTTTGCCCTTCCGATCCATGTACGAGGGCACTACGCTGATTGTCGAGTTTTGCATGCTCTGTCGCATGTGCCAGCTGCTGGCTTCGGAGCGTCTGGCGCTTCCCGTCCACGTACTTCTCCCAATAAGGTAAGCCGAGGTAGAACATGAGGCCAATAATGATCACCGCAAGCAGGCCACGATAGATCCACGACGCGCGCATACTGAATTGATTGCCGCGGAATCGTAGTTGCCGAATGACGCCCGCATATTTACCGGTTGCCCCCTGCCATTCCGCATCTAGAGCGGCGCGACGCAGGTCTTTTCGCCGGTCTATTTCCGGAAGTTGTCCGTGTTGATATGAGGCGTTCAACTAGAAATCCGTTCTTTGAAAGGCAGTGTTCGGCGATGTCTAACTATAGGGTAAATTTACTTCGACAATGACTAAACTCCAGGACCGTGCCGGAAAGCAAGAAAAGATCTGCAACCTTGAAGCGGACGTTCAAGCAGAGCACTGCATCCGGCGAAATGGGCTCAACGCGACCGATTTAATTGAAGTACCGCATGTCGGTTTTTGGAAGGTCGGCCAGACTTTGCAAAGGGCGTTCTCTGCGCTTCTCTGACATTGATGCTGAGCGAAGATAGGTTCAGGGTTACTTAAACCGATACCGTGCCGCTGCCTTAGCGATGCGCTCTGCCAGTGGTGTAGGGTGTTCTTCAGACAATCGCCGGATCGCTTCGACATGCGCGTCCAGAAACTCCGTGAACTCATGCGGTTGTACCTCTGACGCTGCTGCACGGGACACCAGCAGACCAAGGATTTGTCGGTCCAGCATCCGCATGTGTTCGGCACGGTTGGTTTCGATCACCTCACTAGGCAGCACGCCAGAGCAGTTCTCATGCAGGTCATTGGCAATGACGCTGGCGACCGCGCGCCACAGGTCATGTGTGGGCCAGCGGGCGCGGTTGCTATCACTGGTGGGGCAGGTGTAGCGCATTTTTTCGCAGAACTCGGCGTAAGCGTCGCCGACCATATCGCGCAGGTCTTGCCAGCTCCGCATTTCCCAGCGGTTGCGGAGTTGTTTGGATCCCATGCGCAACTCGAAGCGCCAGACTTGGCTTGCCAGTCGGTCGGACAGATCCAAGGGTGGGCGGTTCAATTGGGCGCGGGCGTCGTTCCAGATGGTGAGCCAGCCCAGCTTGCCCTTTTGCATGACCTCTTGGCGCTTGTCGTAGATCACCAATTGCCGGTTGGCGACGGCCCCGGCGCGCAGGCCGGTGACGCGTGCGCCTGTGGCATGGGTTTCGGTTTCATTAATGCCGGTGTGTTCCTGCACGCGGGTGCCAGGGGGCACCACCAGCGCCTCGCGGTCGGGTTCAAACCATGGGGCGAGAAAGTCGATGGCATAATCCACGCGGGTCACGCGCAAGAGGTGATCGGCGTAGCGGATGCCAAACGCATCCATGCAATCCCGAAAGTGTTTCTCTGCGGCGTCCAGCCCGCCAGTCGCCAGCAGGAAGGCCCGGAAATCCACAGTGATGCCGGGATTGTTCGCAGGGCGGTTTTCCGGGTCGAGGAAGTACCACTCGGCCCCGTATTCGCCTGTATGGGCAGAGAAGGCGGAACCGCCTGTGCGGCGCACGGAGAGGGCTACAGGACCGAACTCTAACAGGGTCTCGGCATTGGTCTGGATTGCCAGTGCTTTGGCTTCTGCAAGCGCGGTGCGCAGCTCTGCAGGGATATCGGTTTCAACGGTGAATTTCAGCCCGTCAAAGCCTGAATGCAGGATATCCGCTTCCATTTGCGCTGGCCTTCGCTTTCGTATTCGTGGAGGGGGGTGTTACAAGACCCCCCTTAATTTCGCCGTCTTGGCGCTGCGGTTTGGGGAGTGTTTATTGGGTGTGGCCCGCCGGTAATGGTGCCTCCGGCGGGGCAGCTTTAGGTTTTGGGGCCGGGCGGTGCCCGGCTTAGCTGTTAGTGCTGGGCGCTCAGTTGTCTGCTGATCCAGATTTCTGCGCGTTCCGCGCATTTGGCGATATTTGGACCTGTCGCGGTTTGATGCCGCTCCTTTGATAGCATTTACTGCACCAAAGGAGATGAACTATGGGACTAAAACGGACGGACGAATTTCGCCAAGATGCGGTGCGGATTGCGTTAA